>NZ_NPFP01000053.1:0-198295 GCF_002259145.1 Rhodococcus sp. 15-2388-1-1a
TCGAAGGACCCTGACCCGTCGAGCTGCCACACCGATCAACACGGCCCCGGAAACATGCCCTCCCCTGCTGATGCACCCGCCTGCGGGGTCCTTGGGACACGCAGATCCGCGGGAGGAACAGGGCTCTCGGATCGAGTCATCGCGGCCCGGCGGGGGCGCGCCGTCGACAGAGAGTGGGTTCGATACCACCGGCACGGGCAGTTGGGGAGGCGTGATCTTGCACGTGCGGCTGCTCGGCTTCCTTCTCAGATGGGTAACACAACCGAACTGACGAATTCATTGCGTATCCAGGCAATGAACAGACCCCACACCCCCGTCAGCAGGGCGACACCGACGGCGATCATGATCACTCCGCCTGCCACTTTGATTCTCTGCGAGTTCCGCCGTAGCCAGCCGACACCGCGCATCGCCGAACTCGAGCCGAACGCAAGGACCACGAACGGTAGACCGAGTCCCAGACAGTAGGCGACGATGAGAGTGACGCCGCGCGCTGCGGTTGCGCCTTCAGTGCCAGCGGCAACGGACAACACCCCGGCGAGCGTGGGGCCAAGGCACGGCGTCCAGCCGAGCGCGAACACGCCACCGAGCAGCGGCGCTCCAGCAAGAGACGAGATGGTTTGCGGCGCGAATCGAGTGTCGCGTTGGAATGCGGGAATGAACCCGATGAACGTCAAGCCCATGATGATCGTGATGGCACCGCCGACCTGCTGAAGCACCTGTTCGTTGATGCGCAGGGTGCCGATGACCCCGAAAATCGAGGCGGTGGCGAGGACGAAGACGATGGTGAAGCCGGCGACGAACAACCCCGCTGCACCTGCCACGCGCCAGCGGCTTGCCAGCTTCGACGGTGCTTCACCAGTCGAGGCGGCGGCGATCGGCGGCGCGTCGGCACCTGCGATGCCCGCCAGGTACGACAGGTAGCCCGGCACCAGGGGCACCACGCACGGTGATGCGAACGAGACCAGCCCGGCGAGCATGCATGCGGCGATCGCCAGCACCAGAGGTCCGCTCGATGCCAAATTTTGGAACGTCGAGCCAACGCCGCCTTGGGCAAGAAGAACAGTCATTCGTCTGCTATCCGTTCGACGACAGGGAGGAGGTCTTCGGTGAGAAGGGCACGCATGAACACTGCCGCCACCCGGTGCTCTCGATCGAGTACCAGCGTCGAGGGAATCACGCTGGTCGGGTAGTTCCCGCCGAGGGCGATCAGCGTCCGCATCGAGGGGTCGTAGATCGAGGGGTAGGAGACATTGTTGTCGACAACGAAGTCCTGCGCTTTGTCCTTCTGCGGATCTCGAACGTTGATACCGAGGAACTGCACACCGCGCTCGCGGGTTGCTACGTAGACCTCTTCGAGGTCGTCGGCTTCGCCGCGGCAGGGGCCGCACCATTGGCCCCAGAGATTGATGACGACGACCTCGCCGTCGTAGTCCGACAGTGCCGTGTTCTTCCCCTCCTCCATCAGATCGGGGCCGGCGAGTTCGCCTATGGTTCCGCGTGTTTCGGGGGGATCGTAGACGATGTCGGTTCGACCGCCGGGGGCGACGAAGTCGAAGCTGCCTCCCGGGGGCGCAGCCTGTGCGCCGTCGGAGCATCCGGAGATCAGTAGTACGAGGGCAAGAATCGATCCCATTGCCGCGGTGGGCGTGCTGCCCTGACGGCGCGCACCGACCCACGCAGGGAGAAAACGTGTCATGAGGTGAAATCCTTTACTGCAGTGCGGATCTGGTCTGTCGTCTCGAACACCGTCGGGTCGGTGACGCGCTCGACCGTTCCGTCCGGGCGGAGGAGAAAGCTCAAGGGAAGGACCGGCGGTGCCGAGAGCGCGTCCAGGACGCTGCCGCCGTCGATGTAGTTCGGATAGCGGACGCCCAGTTGCGTGAGCAGCGCGGCCGCGTCCGCGGGCCGGTCCTCGACGTCGATTCCGATGACTGGGATCGCGTCGAGTTCTCCGGCGTAGGCATCGAGTACCGGCATCTCGGTGCGGCACGGGCCGCACCAGGATGCCCACAGGTTGATCAGCGTCACCTCGCTTCCGAGAACGTCGGCGAGATCGACATCGTCGGCGCTGCCGATGCAGCGTGCTATCACTCCCGCCAGCGGACCGCCTTCGCGCGGTACCGGCGGCGGACACAGCGGTAGCGCTGTTGCTCGTGCCGCGTCATCCGGCGGGCGGGACAATGTGAGTTCGGGTCCGACCGGCGCGACATTGTTGGCAATGGCCTCGGACGGGCCGCCCTCGACGCCACCGGAGCGGGGCCACAGTGCGACGATCGATGCAACGACAACGACGAGCATGACGATCGACCAGCCGCGCGTCATCGCCGTGACCTTCTTTCTCGAGAGAGCGGCAGAGGGGCGAACGGTACGTCGCGGATCATAGGAGCGTGGACCAGTACGACCAGAAACGCTGCGCGATCAGGGCGATGAGGACGAGAAACCACACGGTCAGCGGAATCGAGTGATTGCGAATCAGCGAGTCAAGCCGTAGCCGAAACCATTGCCCAAGAGCGGATTTCGACCTGGCGCGGTCGAGGTTGCGCAGCGTGACGTACCAGAAGATCGGTACGGTGACCGCCCACACCGCCATGCAGTACGGGCACAGGGCGCCGATCTCGTACAGGCTCTGCGCGATCAGCCAGTGCACGAAGACTGCGGCAGCAGTGACACCGACCTGCATCGCACCCCAGAACCACTGTGCGAACACCGCACCGGCGAGAAGGGCGGCACCCACTGCCGCCACCACTGCGAAGCCTGCGATCCCGAGAAGGGAATTGGGAAATCCGAACGCAGACGCCTGCAGGGTGTCCATCACCGATCCGCAGTTGAGCACCGGATTGATGCTGCAGGTCGGGGCGTAGGCGGGATCGAGCGCCAGAGCGAACTTTTCCACCGTGAGCACGAACGCGGCGGTCAGGCCGATCAGGCCGCCCACCAACAGCAGCCAGGGCAGGCCCCGGGCGAACGATCCACCGGGTCGGGTCTCGGCCGCTGGGAGGTCAGCCGAGTGCAGCGTCGAGGGCATCGGCCAGGTCTCCGTACGTGGTGGGTTCGATCTTGGTGCCGTTGAGGAAGAACGTCGGGGTGCCCTGCACGCCGAGCGCGATCCCGTCCGCGACGTCGGCCTCGATGCGCGCGAGCGTCGCAGGGTCGGTGTAGGCGGCATCGAAGGCGCTCATGTCGAGCCCTTGCTCGACGGCGAAGCTGCGGAACAACTCGTCCTGCGGAACCTGCTGTTCGCCCCACTGCGCCTGCGTTTCGTACATGCGCTGATACATGGCCTCGAATCCGCCCTGCTGGGCCGCGGCTTCGACTGCGCGTGCGGCTCGTTCGGCATTGAAGTGGGAGGCGATCGGAAAGTAGCGGGCCACGAAGCTCACCCGGTCGCCGTACTCTTCACGCAATTGCTCGATCGCCGGGTAGGCCGATCGGCAGGCCTCGCACTCGAAGTCGAGGAACTCCACGAACGTGACCCGGCCGTCGGGCACCGAGTTCAACCGATGACTGTTCTCGCGCACCGCAATCGAGGCAGGGTCGGTCGCGGCCTGCTCGGCGGCGGCAGCATCCGGAGACCCCGATCGATCCATCACCAGAAATACAGCCAACGCGGCGGCGAACACGATCACCAGGGACAAGGAAATCTTCAACGCTCGGCTCATACAACTACCTTCTCGATTCGTTCGGACTGATCAATGGGTCCGATATGGGCGTTTCGACTCGTTATGACACTAACAATCGTACGAACGTTGACCGAGAGGCCTTCCTTAACGATCGCATGATTGTTAGATTGTGCGCATGGCCTTGGAACCTCTGGACTCGTGCGATCTGTTGTGTATGGACCTCCCTCACGCCGAGAGGGTTCGCGCTACTCTGCCCGCGCTCGGCGATATCGAACCGGTCGCCGACGCTGCCCGAGCATTCGGCGACCCCACCCGACTGACCATCGCGCTCGCGTTGAACGCCGGCGGGCAGATGTGTGGCTGCGACATCGCGTGGATCGTGGGACAGAGCCAGAAGCTGGTCTCCCACCATCTCCGCAAACTCAAAGCCGCGGACGCGGTCACATCGAACAGAGACGGAAAGTTGGTCATGTATTCGCTCACCGACCGCGGCACCCGACTGCTCGCGACACTGGCCGAGGTACTGCCCACCGCCTCGGCCACCGCTGAAGTCACCGGGGTCGATCATGGCTGACGCGTGCTGCGGACCTACCCCGGCAGCGCCGACCACCGAATCCACTGCTGACGGTGCGGGCACGGGAGGTCTGGCTCCGACCGATGCACTCCCGAGGTTGTGGCAGGTCCGCGAGCTGCAACTCGCCTCGGCCGCCGCGATCGTCCTGGGCGCATCGTGGTTGCTCGGTCGAACGGGTGCCGATGCGGTTGCGACCGTCGGCGCTCTGATCGCTGCCGCGATCGCCGCCGTCACCTTCGTTCCCGCGACGGTGAGAAATCTGCGACACGGACGCATCGGTGTCGGCACGCTGATGACGATCGCGCTCCTCGGTGCCATCGCATTGGGCCAGATCCCCGAGGCCGCGATGCTCGGTATCTTGTTCTCCGTCGCCGAGGGGCTCGAGGAATACGCGGTCACCAAGACCCGCCGCGGACTGCGCGCACTCCTGTCGTTGGTGCCGCCGACGGTATCTGTCCTGCGCGGTGGAACCGAGCAGGCCCTGTCCCCCGACGATGTCGTGATCGGGGACATCATGGTGCTGCGGCCGGGTGAGCGAGCTGCCACGGACGGCACCATCGCTCGCGGTTCGACGAATCTGGACGTGTCTGCGATCACCGGCGAGTCCGTGCCCATCGAAGCCGGTGTCGGTGACGAGGTGCATGCCGGTGCCATCAACGGCGGCGGGGCCATCGAGGTCACCGTCACCGCGCCGGCATCGGAGAGTTCGCTTGCTCGCATCGTCCGCATCGTCGAACAGGCCCAGGACCGCAAAGGGGCCGGCCAACGGCTGGCGGACCGTATCGCACGTCCGCTCGTGCCCTCGATCATGATTCTCGCCGTACTCGTCGCCGGCGTCGGTGCGGTGCTCGGTGACCCCATGTTGTGGCTCGAACGCGCACTGGTGG
This sequence comes from Rhodococcus sp. 15-2388-1-1a, assembly GCF_002259145.1. Classification (NCBI taxonomy): domain Bacteria; kingdom Bacillati; phylum Actinomycetota; class Actinomycetes; order Mycobacteriales; family Nocardiaceae; genus Rhodococcus; species Rhodococcus sp. 15-2388-1-1a. The sequence goes on from NZ_NPFP01000053.1 coordinate 5,082, forward strand.
TCCTGGTCGCGGCATCACCGTGCGCGTTGGCCATCTCGGTGCCGCTGTCGGTGGTGGCGGCGATCGGGGCTGCGAGCCGCAACGGGGCATTGATCAAAGGCGGTGCAGCAGTGGAAGAGCTGGGCTGCATTCGCGTCGTCGCCTTGGACAAGACCGGCACCCTCACTGCAGGACGACCGGAGGTCGTCGACGTCGTCACCGCTGCGGGAATCAGCCGCGACGCCGCGCTGGCCGTTGCTGCTGCGCTCGAAGCGCGCAGCGAGCATCCACTCGCCCGCGCCGTACTGGCCTCCGTATCGACCGTCGCGGCAGCCGATGATGTCACTGCCATCGCCGGGCACGGCCTGACCGGCACCCTCGACGGAGCCGCGATCAGGCTCGGGAAACCGAGCTGGTTCGACACACACCCCAGCTCCGAGGAGTTCCGCGCCGACGTCGCTCGTCTGCAGAGCGGCGGTGCCACAGTCGTTCTCGTCGAACGCGCCGGAGTTCTGATCGCTGCGATCGCCGTCCGCGACGAACTGCGGCCCGAGGCCGCCGAGGCTGTCCGGCAACTCACCGCGCTCGGTATCGACACTGCGATGCTCACCGGCGACAACGCGCTCACTGCGCAGGCTCTGGCGACCCAGGCGGGCATCACCGCCGTCCACGCCGAACTACTGCCCGAGGACAAAGCGGCCCTGCTGACCGACATCGCGGCCGGACGCAAGATTGCGATGGTCGGCGACGGCATCAACGACGCTCCCGCCTTGGCGACCGCAGATGTCGGTATCGCCATGGGCGCGATGGGAACCGACGTTGCCATCGAGACCGCCGATGTTGCCCTCATGGGGGAAGACCTCCGGCATCTACCGCAGGTGCTGGCCCACGCTCGACGCGCCCGGCGCATCATGATCGAGAACATCGCCTTGTCGATTGCCATCATCGGCGTGCTCGTCCCACTGGCTGCTACCGGTGTCCTGGGCTTGGCCACTGTGGTGCTCGTCCACGAACTCGCCGAAGTCCTGGTCATTGCCAATGCGATTCGCGCCGCCCGCACCACGCCCTTGGACGGTTTCGTGCCCCCGCCCGCGGCGTCCGGTGCCCTCAACGTCACGATCGCGCCCGCAGCGGCCTTCGAGGATGCCTGCTGTGCTCCGGCTCCGACGCCGAGGAACATCTCACCTCTCGCATCTGGGAACCTACTGGCCTCCACCACCGCACCGTCACCGTCGGCGATCGGAGCAGACGATGGCAGCTCCGGGTGCTCGGATGGATGTACCTGCTGCACATCGACTCCCGCGTACGGCGAACTCTTCCGCGGAAAGAGGTAGAGACCTGTGCGCGGTGATCGAACTGCACGCAGGCTCTACGGGATCGACATGACCGCAGCCGCTGGGGCATCGACAACAGAGGTGCGCTGGTACCACCTCGAACGAGCACACATCCTCTCGCAGCCCTATCCGTGGTTGCATACTCGCAACCACGGCGCGATGTTGAAAGCTGCGGTGACAGAACACGATCGGCGCGAATCCTGGGGCCAGTTGATTCGGATCGTGGTCGCTGCTCCAGGATCGTGGTCGGGGCGATACCCGGCCGGTAACACCGGCCGGGTCGAGGCGGGACTGATGTCGCCGATGCCCATTCCGCGGGACCTTGCGGACGCGCTGGGGGGCACGTAGCGGGAGTCATCAGTTCAGGCCTGCGTAGGAGTGTAGGCCTGAGACGACCATGTTGATGATGAACAGGTTGAACAGCATCGCCACGAATCCGGCGATGTTGATCCATGCTGCGCGGGTGTTGCGCCATCCGCTGGTGGCGCGGGCGTGCAGGTAGGAGGCGTAGACGATCCAGGTGATGAAGGAGACCGTTTCTTTCGGGTCCCAGCCCCAGAATCGGCCCCATGCGGCTTCGGCCCAAATGGCGCCGAGGATGACGCCGACGCCGAAGAGTGGAAATGCGAAGATCGTGGTCTTGTACGCCAGGATGTCCAGTGTCTGCGCGGAGGGCAGACGGGCGACGATTCGGCTCATTCTGCTCCCCGAGGCCTCGGGATGCTTCATGCGGATCAGGAACAGCGCGCTTGCAACCCCGGAGATCAAGAACACCCCGCTGCCGAGCGAGACGATCGAGACGTGCACCGGCAGCCAGTACGACTGCAGTGCCGGTACCACCGGTGCTGCGTCGGCGTACAGCACGGTGCCGGCGACGAACAGGAGGATCAACGTCGGTACCAGGACGAACAACCACAGGGTGCGCAGCTGCTTGGAGCGCAGCACCACCAGTGCAGCCAGTACACCGGCCGCGCAGGTGACCGAGACGAATTCGTACATGTTGCCCCACGGCGGCCTGCCGGCGGCGATCCCGCGAAGAACGATCGACCCGACATGCAACGTCAGCGCCACCATCACCAGCCCGGCTCCGGTACGGCCCAGACGTTCGGACGGAACCCGCCGGGGTGCGTCGGGAATGCGTCCGGGCGTCGTCGATGTCGCTGCGATCACCCGCGTGCGCAGTCGCTCCATATTGTGCAGCGCCGCGCTACGGGTCGTCGCGAGCTGACCGAGGAATGCGATTGCGGCGAGGAGATAGACCACGAAGGCGGTCTCGAAGCTGATGTCGCTCCAACGGGCGAGGGTGTCGTCGATCGGCATGGTGCTACACCGTTTCTCTGTCGTGGGTCTCGGAGTCGCTCGGGGCTATCTGCGGCCAGATCTGTGACCGGAGGGTCTGGAATTCGGGTCCCCAGCCGGCGTGATCGGTGCGAGCCAGGCCGCCCATGTCCACTCGCGAGAGGCCGTGTTCGCCAAGGTGGGCCCGGAACCAGACGCGGCGGCGTGTGATCACCAGGGAGATCAGTAGTCCGGTCATCATCGTGATGGCGAACACGAGGACCCACCGCTGCGCGGGGTCGTATCCGACCTGCAGGTTCGCGAATTCCTTGGCACCGTCGAACCGGACGAGAGTGCCGTCGGAGAGGGTTGTCGATTCTCCGGGCCGCAGGTTGACCCGGTCCTGCTTGACCAGCCGGCCCTGGTTGATCATCTCCTGGTCCAGGGAGAAGATCGACTGCGGGATGCCGGTGTCGAGACCGGTGTCGCCCTTGTAGATGTCCACTGCCACAGCGGGATCGACCAATTCCGGGAAGCGGGAGGAGAGCAGATTTCCGTTGAATTGCGCGGTGGGCGCGAAGAGTCCTTCGATGGCGATCTGCCCGCGGCGGCGTTCGTCGGCGGTGGGGTAGGTCCCCCCGGGTGGGTCGAATCGCAGCGCGCCGCTGCTGAGGAACGTGGTGGCGTCGTCGGGGCGGAACTGCAGGGCTTCGGTGCGGGTCTGGCCGTCGGGGAAGGTGACGGTGAACTCGGGGGCATAGCCGTGTCCGGTGAGGTAGATGCGTTCGTCGCCGAGCCGGAGGGGTTCGTTGACTTTGAGCTGATAATCGCGCCAGGTGTCGGCGGCGATGTCGTCGGCGCTCTGGTAGGAGATGTTCGAGGTGAACATCTCGGCCTGACCGTTCTCGAGATAATCGGCGGTGAAGTCCTTGACCCGGATACAGAACGGCTCGAGTCCGGTGCCGTCGGTGCTGTTGCCGGCGCGGAAGGAGTCGTAGACGGCGGGAGAGGTGTTGCAGAAACCGGGTCCGTTGTCGGCGATGACGATGACCGAGCCTTCGTAGCCGAACAGTTTGCCGATGGCGATAGCGGCGAGCAGACCGATCAGCGAGAAGTGGAAGAGCAAGTTCCCGGCCTCGCGGGTATAGCCCTTCTCGGCCGAGAGAGTCAGTGCCCCATCGGGCTCGGGTCGAACGACGGTACGCCACCCTTTCAAGTGCGGCGCGATGTCGGCAAGCACCTTCTCGGGGTCACCGGCGAGGGTGCCCGAATGATGCAACGGTAGTCGAGTGAGATTTCGGGGTACTCGAACAGGTTGTGCGCGAAGAGCTTTGCCGTGCTCGATCAACCGGGGAGTCAGACAGCCGATCAGAGACACGAACAGCAGGACGTAGATCGCGGTGAACCAGGAACTTGCGAACACGTCGAACAATTCCAGTGTGTCCATCACCGGCCCGAGAGCCGGGCGCGCGGCGATGTAGGCATCGACGGCCTGGGTATTGAGATTGCGCTGCGGCAGCAATGCGCCGGGGATTGCTGCGGCGGCGAGGAAAAACAGCAGCACCAGCGCTGTACGCATCGACGTCAGTTGTCGCCACCGGTTGCGCAGCATCGCCACCGTTCTGCGCACCAGTCCCGGCGAGTGCACACCGGGGTGTTCCTCGATCGTCATCTCCGCACGCCCGTCACCGACCACCATCTAAATACTACGCGACATAGTAGTTGATGGGTTCGGTGTGGTGGAGCGTGGTCGGCGCAGCAGCGAGAACGCCAGTGCCGCAACAGCGCCGGTGGCGGCAATCCATTCCGGAACGCTGCCGGTGATCGTCGCCGGGGTGAGCGTGGTGCTCAGTGACACCTCGGTGACGACAGCTGCGGGGGTGAACAGCTCCGTGCGCTCGACGACCTCCCCGCGTGCATCGATGACGGCGCTGACGCCGCTGGTGGCCGAAACGACGACGCTGCGCCCGTGTTCGACCGCTCGTACCCGCGACATGGCGAGTTGTTGGTAGGTCATGTTCGTGCGTCCGAAGGTGGCGTTGTTGGTCGGCACTGCGATCAGCTGGGCACCGGCGCGAACGGAGTCGGTGAGCAATGCATCGAAGGCGACCTCGTAGCAGGTGGCCACCGCGACGGGCACTCCGGCGAGGTCGAGGACGCCGTTGCCCTGACCCGGAACGAAGCGTCCTGCTTGGGCGGCGTAGGGAGAGAGTGCGGTGACGATCGTGCGCATCGGCAGGTATTCGCCGAACGGCACCAGTCGACGTTTGTCGTGCATCTGCCCTGGGCCGGTGACAGGATCCCACACGATCGAGGTGTTGCTCGTGGTGCCATCGTCTCGGCGCAGTACTGTGCCGACGAGTACGGGGACTCCGACGGCGCGGGCTGCGGCGTCGATTCGTGCGGCGGCATCGGGGTTGCGCAGGGGATCGATGTCGGAGGAGTTCTCCGGCCAGACGACCAGATCGGGTGCGCGCACGCGGCCGGAGTCGATGTCGTCGGCGAGCTCGATGGTGCGCTGAACGTGATTGTCGAGCACTGCTCGTCGTTGGGCGTTGAAGTCGAGACCGAGCCGCGGGACGTTGCCTTGCACCAAGGCGACGGTGACCGTGTCCTGCGGCGGCGGAGCGAACAGTGGAGCTACCACCGTGAGCGCCCCTACAGCAGTGGCCGCACCGATGCACGACGCTGCTGCAGTTCTGCGGGTGATGCGATCGGAAGCGATGGCACCGGCCAGAGCGGACCCGATCAGCACCACGACGAACGACAACCCCGGCGCGCCGATCAACGCAGCCAGAGGCAGCAGCGGACCGTCGGATTGACCGAATGCGATGCGGCCCCAGGGGAATCCGCCGAACGGGACACGTGAGCGCGCAGCTTCGATCGCCACCCAGGCGCTCGCCACCCAGACCGGCGCCCACGGCAGTCGGGACATCCGATCCGCTACCGCGCCGAACATCGCCACGAAGAGGGCTTGAACGACGGCCAGCGCCAGCCACGGCACCGATCCGACGTACTCCCCCACCCACGGCAGCAGAGGCACGAAGAACGCCGAGCCGGCGACGAAGCCGGCCCCCGCACGCGTCCCTCGCCCACGCACAGCCAACAGCAGCATTGCAATTGCTACCGGAGCGAGAAACCACAGATCGATGGGAGGGAACGTGGCGTACAACATCAGCCCGGACCACGCGGCGGCGAAGAGCCGGATCCAGGCGCGGACTCCGTTGCTGCCGGTCACCCACCGCGCCCGGCTCGGGTCGTAGACGAGAGGTCGAGGTCCGGGTTCGATGTCGGGAGCCGCCCTCATGACGGCACGCGCGTGCAGCCGGTACCGGAGCAGTCTCTGCCGTTCATCAATTACTATGTTGCATAGTATTTAAAGCTATGGCAACTCTGCGGTGGAGACCGATCCCATGCCGTCGACGCGCAACACCCGTCCGAGGTACACCCGAGAACGAGGATCCGTGAACCGCTCCCCCACCACGTCTCCCACGCGAGTGCGTGCTTACACAGTGACTCTCGTGCTGACATTGGTCGCTACCGCGCTGACCGTCGACTACTGGGCGCAACAAGCGTTGCCCGGCTCTCCGATCGCACTACCGGTCATCGAACTGCGACTCGCCTTCAACCGCGGAATGGCCTTCAGCCTGGGCGATTCGCTGCCTCTATGGGTGATCGTGTCGGTCACGGCGACGATCACCGCCGGGGTCGCGGCCTACGGATGGCACAGCGCTCGGCACGGGGAGCAGTGGACAACGGCAGCGCTGGCACTGATCCTCGCCGGTGCCCTGTCCAACGTTCTCGACCGGCTTGTCGATGGTGCGGTCACGGACTACTTCCACACTGGATGGTGGCCGACGTTCAACCTCGCCGATGTCTACATCACCAGCGGTGTCGTAGTGCTGATCGGTGCGTCGGTGTTCGTGCGGGATACAGCCGAGAGGCAGCCCGGTTCCGATTCGGCGGCCGCGCACACCTGACCGTGGACCTCACCGTCTGCGGCTCCTTCGCCGTGTCGCCGGTGCAGTGCTCCCTACGGACGTCCCTGTGGACCACCGACCGCGCCGCGCAGATCCATCTCACGACCCCGCGTGACCCGAGCCGGCGGGTTCGCACGACCCCGCCTCACCCACTTCGAAGACCTCGACTGCTCCCTGTCACCACGCCACTTCCCGACATCGACCCTCACCACGTCGAGGTTCGACCTGCAGCGTGGCGTGTTCGAGACTGTACTGATCGAGAAGGACCTGTTGAGCGGCAGCGAGCACCGGCGGTGAGGCGGTACCCGGGGTCACGGTCAAATGCGCCGACGCGACCTCCATCCCGGACGTCAGGGTCCAGATGTGCAGGTCGTGCACGTCCTCGACACCCTCGACGGCGGCCAACGACTTCTCGACCGCTGCCACGTCGATGCCCGACGGGGCGTGCTGCAGCAGTATCCGCACGGCGTGACGGCCCAGGTTGAACGCGCGCGGCAGGACGAACACTCCGATGGCGACCGCGATGACCGGATCGGCGTACCGCCATCCGAACAGAACGGTGACCAGCCCGCTGACGAGTACGCCGATCGAGCCGAGCATGTCCGCCATCACCTCGAGATACGCACCCCGAACGTTGAGGCTGTCCTTGGCACCGCTGCGCAGCAGGACGAACGCGATGAGGTTCATCACGAGCCCGAGGGTGGCCACCGCCATCACCGGGACGCCGGGGACCTCGGGCGGATTCGAGATGCGTTGCGCTGCTTCGTAAAGAATCCAACCGGCCACACCGAACAGCAGAAGTGCATTGAACAATGCGGCGAACACCTCGGCTCGGTAGAGCCCGAACGTGCGGGCAGCCTTGGTCGATTGTCGCTGCGCGAGTGTGATCGCCACGATCGCCATCAGTATCCCGAACACGTCGGTGAACACGTGTGCGGAATCGGAGAGCAGGGCCAGCGACGAGGTGGACAGGCCGACCACGACCTGCGTCACGAGGGTGACCGCCCCCAGGCCGACAGCGATCCACAGTCGGCCCAGGTGTTTTCCGGACGCGCTGGCCGGTGAACCCGGCTCGATCCCATGGCCGTGTCCGTGCCCCATCGTTGCTCCTTCGTCGTGTCCGGTCCGTAGAACGACAACATATTGCGATATGCGCATATGTGCAAGTGTTGAAGGATCGTCCGGCGGCGGCTGCCCGGACCCGTACAACTATCATTCGTAGTAGTTCATTGTCGGCGCAGGTCGGACTGCCTCGCGCCCATGCCGGAAACACGATCCACCGGGAAGAGGCGGACACCATGGCCACCGAAGCGGCCCGCTCGACCCGCGGCGCAGTGGATCGACGCTCCGGATCGCAGGTGATGTTGCTGTGCGCGGTGATTGCCGCGGTGGTCGCTGCACTGCTCGCCGCGATGTCGACGTCCCAAGCGCTCGTCCTGTTGGGTCTGCCCGATCCCGGCCCGGTCACCACGTTCGGGATCCCGGCACTGACCGCGATCGGCGAGGTGGCTGCCGTCGTGGCGGCGGGGTCGCTGCTCCTCGCGGCATTTCTCGTTCCGCCTCAGAGGTCGGGTGTGCTCGACATCGACGGGTACGTAGCCGTCCGCACCGCGGCGAAGGCCTCCGCAGTGTGGGCGGCGTGCGCGGCGGCGTTGGTGCCGCTGACGCTCTCGGACGCGTCGGGTCAACCTGTCGGATCCGTTGCGGCGCAACCGGTGCAGTTCCTCGGTGCGATCGGCGATGTCGAAGCCTCCACTGCATGGGCCATCACCTCTGCGGTCGCGGCGATCACCGCCGCAGCATGCGCGGCGGTGTTGCGGCATCGGTGGACCCCCGCCTTGTTCGCCCTGTCGATGCTCGCGTTGATCCCGCGCGCGGTCACCGGCCACTCCTCGACCGGCGGCAATCACGACATCGCGACGAACTCGTTGATTCTGCACATCCTCGCTGCCGCACTGTGGGTGGGCGGACTCCTCGCACTTCTCGCTCATACGCTGCGCGGGGGTGGACACCTTGCCGTCGCGACCCGCCGCTACTCGACGCTCGCTCTGGTTGCGTTCGTGATCATGGCGGTCTCCGGAGTGGTCAACGCTGCCGTGCGAGTACCCGTGACGTCGCTGTGGGATTCGACGTACGGCGCTCTGATACTGGCGAAGATCGCAGCCCTGGCGATCGTGGGGACCCTCGGGTGGATACAGCGACGACGAACGGTCGGCGCTCTGGCTCACGATCCCGAGAACCGCAGATCCCTGATCACGTTGTCGATGATCGAGACCCTCGTTCTCGTCACCACAGTGGGCCTGGCGGTCGCACTCGGCCGCACTCCCCCGCCCCCGCCGCAGGACGCCTCGCTACCTCAGGCGCACGAAGAGGCCTTGGGCTACGTGTTGGACGGCCCGCCCACCGCTGCGCGGTTGGCGTTCGAGTGGCGTTTCGACCTGGTGTTCGGCTCCGCGGCGGTGATCGCGGCCGTCCTCTACCTGGTGGCCGTGCGGCGCCGCCGGCGAGCAGGCCTGCCATGGCGGAGGCGGTGGACAGCGAGCTGGTTGACGGGCACTGCGGTGCTGCTCGTGGCGACCTCGTCCGGGGTCGGGCTCTACAGCCCGGCGATGTTCAGCGTGCACATGGCGGGACTGACCGCGGTCGCCATCGCCGTGCCGCTGCTGTTGGTCCTCGGCCGACCGGCCACCTTGGTCGCCTCGGTCCTGCCGACCGCGCCGGCAGCCGAGGTACCGGGTTCGCGCGAATGGCTCCGGGCTGCATGGCACAGCCGAGCAGCCCGGATCGCGATCCACCCGTGGGTCAGCACCACGGTGTTCCTGAGCAGCTTCTACCTGCTCTACCCCGGCGGAGTGTTCGACACCGTCGCCGACTCGCATGTGGCACACATGGTGATGAAGGGCTGGTTCCTGACCGTCGGGATGGTGATGTTCTGGGGCACGGTCGGCGAAGACCCGGTACCGAGACCGATCGCGGGACTGACGAAGTTGCTCGCGAGTATCACCGCGTTGGCCGGGTTCGCATTCTTCCTCGTCGTGACGATCGATCTCGAGACCGCGCTCGGAGCGAGCTTCTACAGCGGACTGCGTCTGGACTGGAACGCAGACCTGCTGGCCGACCAGCGGCGCGGCGGCACTCTGGCGTGGGGTATCGGCGAGTTGCCGTTGCTCGCTGCCGCGGTTCTCGCCGCGGTCCGGTGGTCGACGGCCGACGAGAGCGCGGCACGGCAACGAGATCGCCGAGTCGACGATCAAGGTGATACCGAACTCGAGGCGTACAACACCATGCTCGGTGGCCTGTCCTCTCGGCGGGACCACCCCTGATACCCGAGGAATCCGTTCTCGGTCAGGGTCGCCGTTGCCCGCGGGATGTCCTCCGAGGACCGTGACCAGCGTTATGGGTGAATCCGGGTCGAGTGGGATGGAAAAACTATGCTTGATAGTAGTAACCTGTGGCCTGACCGTCACCATTTCGTTATCTCGAGCGAGGCCTCGGCCTCGTAGCCACCAAGGATTGTGATCTTGGCCCGACACCGCACACCCGATCCGATCGACGACGACTGCGCAGCGCCGGCGCGCGGCGGCGTGATCTCGATGCCCGTCGGCACCAGGACGCTGGCGCTCACCGATCGCCCCCGTCATCGACGGGCCGAGTTCGCACCCTCGCGTTTCGTGACCGAGTCGCCCGCCGATGCCGGGTACTCCGATAACCGGTCGGAGGACGAGCGCACGCCCTCGGCGCAGACGCCCGCACCGGATGGACCTGCTCACGCGGTCAGCGCCGCCTGGGACACCGCGGGCGCGGACACTACCGCGTCGATGTGGGCGGCGCACGTGGCCGGTCCGGACGAGACGACGCACGGCGAGGGTGACCGCGATGTAGTCCAGCCCGTGTCGCGAAGTGCTCGCCGCGGACTTCGAAGTGCTCGCCGCGGACTTCATCGCCGCCGGGTGCCGAAGCCGGGTGGCCGCGCCATCGCTGCGTCGGTCGCGGTCGGTGCCTTTCTTTCCGCGGCAGCGACGTCTCCGAATACCGGGTCGCAGGACAGTGTGGCACTCAGCGCTGCGAGTATCGATCGACCTCCCGCCGGCGTCCTGCCGCCGAGCCCGGTCGTTGCCTCACCCCCGCAGGTGTTGCAGTTGCCCGATCTCGACGTCGGTCGGGTCGCGCAGCGCATGACCGAGCAACTCGCCGAGGGGGGAGTTCGGGCGGCGGAGCGCGCTGCACGCGATGCCGAGGCGCGGCGCCCGCTCTCGGTGGTGCCGGTGTCGGGAACATTGACCTCCAGTTCTGGGCCACGTTGGGGGACAACGCATTACGGACTCGACATCGCCAATACGATCGGGACGCCGATCGTATCGGTGACCGACGGTGAGGTCATCGAAGCAGGGCCGGCGCAAGGGTTCGGCCTGTGGGTTCGTATTCGTCAGGACGACGGCACGATCGGGGTGTACGGCCACATAGACCAGGCGCTCGTCACCGCCGGTCAACGCGTGAAAGCCGGCGAGCTCATTGCTACGGTAGGCAACCGAGGCCAATCCACCGGACCCCACCTGCATTACGAAGTGTGGCAACCCGACGGTGCCAAGTCCGACCCGGCGGCGTGGCTGTCGGCACGCGGAGTCGATATCACCTGACACGACGAGGAAAGAAGAACTGGCGATGAAAAGGCTCGGTGATCTCGAAGCGGAGGTGATGAACGTGCTCTGGGAATGTGATCGACCGCAGTCGGTCCACGACCTGCGCGAGCGCATGGCCGGCAGAAACCCCGCCTACACCACGATCCTGACCGTCGTGACCCATCTCCACGAGAAAGGGTGGGTCGAGCGGACCAAGCAGTCACGCGCGTACCTCTACTCCCCGGTGCAGTCGCGCGCGGAGGCCACCTCGCAAGCGCTGCGCGAAATCCTCGACACCAGCACCGACTCGGCCGCCGTGCTGATGCATTTCGCGAAAACCGTCACCGACGACGAACTCGACGCCCTGCGGGGGAACCTGCCGGACGTGAACCGGTGATCGTCGCGCTGGTGTTGCTCCTCGCGGCGATCATCGCGGCCGTCGCCCTGCCGCAGCCGCTGACCTCACTCACCCGCACCGTGAGCCCCACTCTCGCCTTGACCGCATGGATCGGCAGCATCGCCGGGGTGCTGTTCCTCGTGGGATCCGCGGTGACCGTGTTGCTCTGGCCCGGCCATGCGCCCGCCGAGGGCATGGTCGAACTTGCCGTCCGCTGCCTGGGATCGCTGCAACACGCGGCCCAGCCGTGGATCGGCGAAGCGGTCGCCGGAGCATCGGTCGTCCTCGCGGTATCGGCGTCGGCGCGCGTCCTGCGCTCGACTCGCCGTCAGCTTCGAGCCCGGTCCAAAGTCCGCGACTATCACCGCGATGTCATCGCCGTCGTGGCGCGCACGGACCCCGGACCCGAACCGATCATGTGGCTCGACCACCCGCTCCCGCTGGCCTACAGCATCGACGGTCGCCCGGGTTACGTCGTGGCCACCGAAGGCCTGCTCGCCCATCTCGATCCCGATCAACAGCGGGCAGTGATCGCACACGAACGTGCCCACTTGCGCGGGCACCACCACCGCATCGTCAACATCTGCGAGATCCTGGCTAAAGCACTTCCTCGCGTTCCTCTGTTCGCCGCAGCACCTGCAGCGGTGCGGGTTCTGGTCGAGGTCGCCGCGGACCGGTCCGCGGCCGCGGTCACCAGCGCCGACACCGTGCGTTCGGCCTTGTCGACGGTCTCGCAGGCGCATTCGGCGCGTCCACTGTGGGCGTTGGGCCTGATCGGGGAATCGACCGCCGAGCGGTTGCATCACCTCGACACGAGCGCGCACACGCCGAGCCGAACCGGGGCAGGCGCGTACGCTGCCGCCGCCGTGCTGCCGCTCGTGGTGCCGGCCGCCATGGCAATCCTCACCCTCAGTGCGGTCTCCGCCGCAGCGTGCGCGGTTCTGCTGACTTGAACCACCCCTAAATACTATGCTGCATAGTATTTAGGCTAAGCTGACGGACGCGTCCTGTAATTCGCGTGCGACACGAAGGTGGTTCCATGACGGCGCTGACATCTCCTCCGGCTGCGCCGGCGGTCCGCCCCTATCCACCCCGCGGGGCCCGCAAGGGATCATTCCTGCGCACCATGGTCACCACCACCGATCCGAAGGTCATCGGACTGATGTACCTGGTGACCTCGTTCGGGTTCTTTCTCGTCGGTGGCCTGATGGCGTTGATCATGCGCTCCGAGCTCGCGGTCCCGGGAATGCAGTTCCTCTCCAACGAGCAGTACAACCAGCTCTTCACCATGCACGGCACGATCATGCTGCTGCTCTACGCCACCCCGATCGTCTTCGGCTTCGGCAACTACATCCTGCCGCTGCAGATCGGCGCACCCGATGTCGCCTTCCCCCGGCTCAATGCCTTCAGCTACTGGCTGTACCTGTTCGGTGCACTGGTCACCACCGCAGGGTTCATCAGCCCCGGCGGTGCCGCAGACTTCGGCTGGACCGCGTATACCCCGTTGAGCAGCGCCGTCTACTCCCCCGGTATCGGATCCGACCTGTGGATCGTGGGTCTGCTCATCGCGGGCCTGGGCACCATCCTGGGCGGGGTCAACATGGTCACCACCGTGGTGTGCCTGCGCGCACCGGGAATGACGATGTTCCGGCTACCGATCTTCACCTGGAACATACTGGTGACCTCGATCCTGATCCTGCTGGCGTTCCCACTGCTGACCGCAGCACTGATGGGCCTGCTCGCCGACCGCAAACTCGGCACCCACATCTTCGATCCCGCCAACGGCGGAGCGTTGCTCTGGCAGCACCTGTTCTGGTTCTTCGGACACCCCGAGGTCTACATCATCGCGCTACCGTTCTTCGGAATCGTCTCGGAGATCTTCCCGGTCTTCTCCCGCAAACCCATCTTCGGGTACAAGGGCCTGATCTACGCCACCGTCGGCATCGCCGCCTTGTCCATCGCGGTGTGGGCGCACCACATGTACGCCACCGGTGCCGTGCTGCTGCCGTTCTTCTCGTTCATGACCTTCCTCATCGCCGTGCCGACCGGCGTGAAGATCTTCAACTGGATCGGCACCATGTGGCGCGGCCAGGTCACCCTCGAATCCCCCATGCTCTTCTCTATCGGATTCCTGATCACGTTCGTCTTCGGTGGACTGTCCGGGGTGCTGCTGGCGAGCCCGCCCATCGACTTCAACGTCACCGACACCTACTTCGTCGTCGCGCACTTCCACTACGTTGTGTTCGGAACGGTCGCGTTCGCGACCTACGCCGGCATCTACTTCTGGTTCCCCAAGATGACCGGCCGCATGCTCGACGAACGACTGGGCAAGTGGCACTTCTGGATGACGTTCCTCGGATTCCACGCCACCTTCCTCGTCCAGCACTGGCTCGGAGCGCAAGGAATGCCGCGCCGCTACGCCGACTACCTCCCCTCCGACGGATTCACCACCCTCAACCAGATCTCGACCGTGGGATCGTTCGTCCTCGGGGCCTCGACACTTCCGTTCATCTGGAACGTCTTCAAGAGCTACCGCTACGGCGAAGTGGTCACCGTCGACGACCCCTGGGGATTCGGTAACTCCCTCGAGTGGGCGACCAGTTGCCCACCACCGCGGCACAACTTCACCGAGATGCCCCGGATCCGCTCCGAGCGGCCGGCATTCGAGCTGCACTATCCGCACATGGTCGAACGCATCCGCGCCGAGCAGCACGTCGGTGGCCCGCACGCCGATTCGATCGCGCCTTCGGAAGTGATCACCGAAGCCATCGCCGGGCCGGATATATCGAAACGGCCGGACGTCGACAAGTAACACGGTCGACCGATCCCCGTAGGCTCACACCCCCTTACTACTATTGCGCATAGTAGTAAAGAGAATCAGTACGACCAGAGGAGAACCGAACGTGAAACGATGGATGCTGATCGCCGTGCTCATGTGCGGCACAGCACTGTTCGGGGCGGCCCCGGCGTCGGCGCACAGTGAACTGGTCAGCTCCGACCCGCCCGCCGATGCCACCCTCGACTTCGCGCCTATCGGTGTGGGTCTGGTGTTCAACCAGGACATCAACGAATCGTTCGCGACCATCAGCGTGGTAGGTCCTGGCGATACTCAGTGGACGCAGGGTACGGCCACGGTCGAGGGCCCCGACGTATCGGTCCTGCTCGAGGACGGCCTACCCAACGGGCAGTACACCGTCGGCTACCGCGTCACCTCCGCGGACGGGCACCCGATCACCGGGTCGTACGGCTTTTCGGTCGACGTCGCAGAGACCGCCACCCGCCCGGACGCTGCTGCACAGCAATCGCAGAGCGCTGCACGTTCGACCTCGCCGGCTCCCTCGACCACGCCGACGCAGGCCTACGATCCGAACAACCCGTCCGCCAGCGAAGACCGGCCACCGAAACAGAACACCATGATGCTGCTCTCCATCGTGGGCCTGACTGTCCTCGGTCTCGCTGCCATCGCCCTGACGTTGGTGATCCGAGGCAAGGACAAGCAATGACAGGGTCCCGATGAACATCGCCGCAGTAACTCCCCCGGAAGGCCCGCCGACGCTGGCAGCGTTGCTGAGCTTCGATGTACCGCCGCTCCCGATCCTGCCGATCGCCGGCATCGTCATGGCCGGGCTGTACTGCTGGGGGCTCTACCGGGTCCGCGGTCGAGGTATCGCGTGGTCACGGTGGCGGAGTGCGAGTTTTCTGCTCGGCTGCGCGGCGCTGGTCCTGGTGACCGGACTGCAGGTCGAACGCTACGGTTACAGCCTGTTCAGCGTCTTCATGTTCCAGCATCTGACGTTGTCGATGACCATCCCACCGTTGTTGGTGGTGGGTTCGCCCGGACGACTTTTGTTGCGTGCCACCGCTCATCACGGAACCGGGCGGTGGGTACTGATCGCGGCGCTGACGGGGTTGCGTAGCCGCGCCGGGCGCATCGCGCTTCACCCCGGGCTGACGATTCCGTTGTTCCTCTTCAGCTATTACGGTCTGTATCTGTCGTCGATCTTCGATGTTCTCGCCGTCAGCGAGATCGGGCACGTATCGATGGAGATCTTCTTCTTCGCCAGCGGGCTGCTGTTCATCATCCCTGTGCTCGCCGTCGGCCCCCTCCCTGTTCGGCAGAGCAATCTGGGCCGTATGTTCGACCTGTTCGTCGAGATGCCGCTGCATGTGTTCTTCGGTGTCATCCTGATGATGTCGAGCACCCCCATGCTCGCCACGTTCGCCTCCCCTCCCCCGCAGTGGGGTGTCGATCCGATAGCTGATCAGAAACTCGCCGGGGCGCTGGCATGGTCCTACGGTGAGCCGGTGGCCCTGCTGGTGGTGCTCATCTTCTGCATTCGATGGAACCGAGACGAAAAAGAGGAATCGGCCGTCGCGGATCGCCACGCCGAAGAAGACGGATACAGCGAACTGAACGCCTACAACGATTTCCTCAAGCAGATCGGCACCGAAACCCGGCCCCGCACCCTACGGTGACGCCCGCACAACTACGCACGACAGGACGGCCGATGCCACTGATCCGCACACCCGCAACCCCCCAGGGGCAGCTCGTCTTTCATGTGCTGGCCTACAACGGCGTACGGCTGATACTCGTGTGCGTCGCTGCAGGCGTGATCTTGGCCGTCGACGCGCTGACGACCCTCGACATTCCCTTCGTATTGGTACTACTCGCCGCACTTGCCGCAAGCCTGCCGCTGTCGGCACTGACTCTGAGGAAACGTCGCCGAACCATCAACGCGGACATCGAAGCTGTCGATCGCGCGCGCTCGATCAAGAAGCGAGGTCCCGCGGCGGGATGACCCCGTAGCAGAACTCTCTGACGCCGGCGTACGCATTCACGGCATGGCCGTATCGTTCTTGTCGATCACTGTTCACCCGACCCACTCGATGTGTGGTTGCGCTTCTGGTTTCGGCGCGCCATCGAGCAGTTCGAGGGTGCGTTGCAACAGATTCTCGATCCGATGCTCGAGATCATCGGTTATGTCGGACACATCGGCCAGATCGGTGTGGGCACGGCGGCGGGCATCGATACCGATTCGGTAGTAGTCCGAGTCCAGTGCAGCTGCAACGGGTTGCGGCGGCGAGCCGGTCATGTCCGCTTCCAGCGCGCGATCACCGAGGAGCAGCGACCGAGGCGGTCGTGGGTCGTGTCGAGGCGGCTGCCCAGTGCGATGGGCATCGACGATCCATCCGACCCCTGCCGGGGACATCGACTGTGCGGGGAACGGCATGTGGCCCCACCGGTCGATCGGCACGGCGACGGGACCTGGGTGCACCGACCATCTGGTCATGTCGGGAAAAGCGTTCGCCTGCAAGTGCTCTGAGAAGAACCTGGCCTTCCCGCTGCCCCCAACAGTACGGCATGAAGCGCATTACAGTACACCCGAAATCGGTTATCTCACTGACTATTACGCGACCGATACCTGGATACCGGCGAGGGTGGCGCGCACCATCTCGTGGCCACACGGGGTGTCGTGGCCGAGCCCGCGGTGGGACGAGAGGGCCTCACCTGGCAGTGGCTGCGGATGCAGCGGCCACGGGCGAACGTACGCATCATCGGGCATCGCCGCGAGCCGCGCGTTCACGCGAGGTGGCGCTCGAACTGGCGGCGCCGCTCGGTGGGACCGAGGTACAGAGTGCGCGTGAGCACCGATGAGGTGATCGCCACGGTCATCGACCATCTGGAGACGTTGCTGTCGTGGCCGGACCGACAGCGTATGCCGAACCTACTGTTGCTCGGTCCGACGAACAACGGCAAGTCGATGATCATCGAAAAGTTCCGGCGCACTCATCCGCCGATCAGCTTGTCCGACCGCGAGCAGATACCGGTGTTGTGCATGCAGATGCCCCCGGACCCGTCACCCGGCCGGTTCTACCTCGCACTGCTCACAGCGTTGGGAACACCGACCAGGCCCCGCAATCGGGTCCACGAACTCGAACAGCAAGCATTGATGCTGCTCCGCGCCACCGGCGTGAAGATGTTCGTTCGTCCAGACCCTGACACACCTTCATCCGTTCCCTCCTACGAAGCGCTTCTCCTTAGAGGACACAGAGCCTGGACCATTGGTGCCAGCCCACGATTCGACTCACCTGTTGCCCCAATCCCATAGGAGCGCGATTATGTTCGCTCCATCGATGTCAGGATGCAGCCTTGCCAGCGTCGCACTCGGCCTGAGCGAGGCATAGCACTGAAGCCTGCCTCGAAGGGCGCGCTCGAACGGCAACACGAAGAGAGCTCGACGCAAGGGTGCAGCTCTGTACCACTCCAAGGTCAAATTCAATCTTTACCGCGGTAAAGGTCGCCAAGATATGGAACGGGTCACCCGGACTCCAGGCTCTGCAGGCCCCGGTCCCCCAGCGCATCAAGCGCATCCACGATTTAACTCAAGCAAATGCACTCAACAGGAAGTTCCCCAGCACACGCCAGCCTCGTTAAAGCGGATTCGATTGAATATTGTCTATCAAAGGCCCGCCGCCACCTTCGGCCGGCCTTCGAATGCGCACCGCCAAAAAACCCGGAACTTCGACTGCAAATCGGGCAGATCCCGACGCTTGTGGGTGCGACGCTTTTCGTCACAGTGACGAAATTGGGTGGGGTCGCGACATCCTGCCCCCCGGTCTTACTTCGGCGCGAACTATCGCGATTCACCCTACGTAAATCCGCCGCAAGGCGTTGCCGGCCAAACCAAGGTCCTACGAGATGGCTGAAACTAACTGCCGACAAGAAATGAAACTCAAGGCCTCACTGGAGCCCACATCACCCCACCACCCACTCGCATTTACTGAATCATCACCTTGCGGTGAGAGATCAGCCTTTACCGCGGTAAAGACGCGACAACGCCAAGGCTCAGGACCTAGCGCCTTGACAGTCCGCCGGAATTGGGCGAAACGACCAAACTGGGGCCTGCCCGAAAACCCTAACGAAAACTGTTGCACCCTCACTACGATATCGGCCGGCCGATTGCATCAGAAGAGCCTGGTCGCGCATGATTGCAGTGCACTGCAACAGCAAGCAACTAGCGCGTACTTCGAAGTGCAACGACTGTTGCAGAACCAACGCCAGGTCGCGCCCAGAAATCTTAGTACGACGCGCCTCAGCGGGCCTTAAAGACATCCGACGGGCGTGGTGCCGGCACTTCGTGTATCACCATACCTAGCAAGCCTCCCGACTAACTGCTGTCGACCAGCGAACCAGCCAACGTTGGGGACGGCTGCCGTCCGCAGCCCTGCTCGCTGCTTCAATGACACAGTCCTCGCACGAATCTGCAACGGTGTAGCTCCCACACCCTCGGGTCAGAAGTCTGAATACCAGTAGTTGATGGTGCGACAGGCGGACTTAAGCACTGCCCACCTTCACTGATTTGACGTTTACCGCGGTAAAGATTTAGCCGGTAAGTACCACAGCGCGTGGACGAGCCAGTGAGCGCCGAGGTCCAGCGGGGGAGTCTGCCATCGGATCACAGACATGACCCGGCGAGTCGAAGCTACAACCGAACACTCTGGAGGCATAGTGATGTACATTTCGAGGGCGCAAGCAACTCCAGCGCTGCGCGTTCTCGCGGATCTTTACCGCGGTAAAGATCATCGCCAGAACACCACACCGAAGTAGCCGCACCGCGGTGAAGCAAACGGAAGGTGGGCTCAATGCCCGTACACGTAATAATCAGCCAAAAGGGCGGAGTGGGGAAGAGTACCCTCACGATGAACCTGGCGGCAGTCAAGAATGACGTCTTGACTCGCTCCGGAGCCAAGCAGAGCGAATCGCCAGTACTGGCAGCTTCGATCGACCCTCAGGGCTCGGCAGTGTGGTGGGCCGAAAGAGTGCAGGACCTTCCCTTCCGGGTCACTCAGATCGACGACCCGGAAATGCTCCGCCATCTGCCAAACCTGGATGGAATCAAACACGTTTACGTCGATACGCCGGGCTGGATCGGCGATCGTCCTGGGGCTGTAGATAACGGCACTTCAGGACAAGCGCTCGACACTGTACTTTCGGTGACCGATCTCGCGATCGTCCCGATCGTCCCGGAGCCACTCAGCTTCGACCCGACGGCCCGCACAATCTCCAAAGTGCTTGAGCCGAAGGGAATCCCATTCATTGTCGTCATCAACAACTGGGATCCAAGAGACGGCCGAGTCGACCTGGAACAGACCGAAGCATTCGTCCAAGCGCAAGGTTGGCCACTCGCCAACACCGTTGTTCGGCACTACAAGGTGCACAGTCGAGCCGCAGCTCAGGGGCAAGTGGTTACCGAGTACCCGCCAAATCGGGCATCGCTGCAGGCACGTGAGGACTTCCAACGCTTGTGCCTTGAGCTGGAAGTAGGTAAGTAAATGGCAACATCACAGAAGTCCCGGGGCGGTCGGGTCGATTTTTCTAGTCTGGTTGGTTCAGTGGGGGACAAGTCGCCCGTGGATGCATCCATCCCTGTGGATGGCCAATTTAGACCAGATGTGCCTCTGTCCGAACTAGTGGCCAACCCTCGGAATCCGCGCTCAGCGGTCGGGGATCTCGCCGATCTGGCTACAATCGCGGAGCGGCAGCTTCAACCTGGGACAGTGGTTACGAGCGCACGGTGGCTCGAACTTTGGCCAGAGGACGTCGCCAGAATCGGTTCCGCACGTTGGGTTGTGGTCAACGGCTGCCGAAGGCTTGCTGCGAGCGAGAAGTATGGCCGCAAGGGAATGGATGTGGTCGTTCAGGACAGCCTTGCAACATCCAAAGAGGCCATCCTGTGGGCATCAATAGTCGAAAACCTGGACCGGCAAGACTTCGACGTTGTCGAAGAGGCAGAAGCTGTCAACCTTCTTGTTACTGAACTCGGAAGCGCCACCAAGGCCGCTCAAAAATTGGGGCGATCAGAAGGCTGGATCTCGCAGCGGCGCGCATTGCTCAAGCTAGAGCCTGAGTTGCGGGAGAAACTACGTTCAGGCGATCTCGCGATCCGAGACGCTCGGGCGCTGGCGCAGATTCCGTCTGCGGAGCAGGTCGCTGAGTGGTCTTCACGCCAGCAGAACCCACCATCGCCGAAAGCAAACGAGAAGAAACCACGCCGACCCTCCGATGCTGACAAGCAGATCGCATCACGCAGCGCCGCAATCCGGGCGCTGATGAAGCTGAAAAGCGATCCCCACTCTGTGGCAGTCGCGATCAGGGAAGCGCTCAACGAGGAGGACATACGTGAGCTGGTGAAGACGCTTCGAGGCATCTGACACAGCTCATCCAACCAAGAAGGCCTCGGCGGAAAGCACATCCGCCGAGGCCTTGCTGCTGAGCCTCCGATTCGGACCAGTGGGGAAGTGGAGCGGAGGCTTAAGCCCAGGTAGCCGGTCTGTGTCAGAAGCGCGACCCACCACTTCGCCAGCTCTGATCGGTCGCCAATGGCACTCTTGCAGATAGAGCTTCCTACTCACCCTTACTTATTCAGATTAGACCAACGTAAATTGCATTTTCCGCATCGTCACTGCCAAAACGCCAGTTCAGCACAGTTTTGCTCTGCAGACGTCTCGGTGACCTGCGCTAGGCTGCACGTATGGACCTCTGGCCTGCCCGAACACCTGCGGAGGGCACTCTTGTAAACGTCGGGGCAGTGGCTGTTGAGCCTGAGATTCCGCCAGCCGTCGCGAAACGAATCGCGGCCGCCGTGCAGTCCTCACGCTCCGAGGGAACCCGCAAGACCTACGCGGCCGCATGGAGACGGTTCACCCAGTGGTGCGAGTCGAATGATCACGTGACGCTTCCGGCGCACCCGATCACCGTCGCCGCCTACCTAGTCGACGCCGCCGACACCCGCACCGAAACAGGAGAGCGGGCCTACGCTGTTGCCACCTTCGGCACCTGGATCGCGGCGATCAACCACCAACACCGCACCACAGGACATCTTTCCCCGTCAGCGCACGAACTCGTCACCGCGACCTTGTCGGGAATCCGGCGCGAGTACGCCGCAGCGGGGGACCGACCCCGCACCCCGCGAGACCCATTGTTGGTCGACGACATCAAACTCCTCGTACAGACTGCACGGGAACGGTGCCAAGGATGGGCCGACGAGGTCTTGGAGCGCCGCGACTCGGCGATACTGCTCCTCGGGTTCGCCGGTGCCTACCGACGTAGCGAATTGTCGGAGCTATTGTGCGGTGATGTCACCGTGCACCGGAATGACGGCCTCCACGTACGTCTACGTAGATCGAAGACCGACCAAGAGGGCAGGGGAGCGGTGAAAGCCCTGCCGTACACCGACTCTCCCGAGACCTGCCCACCCTGCGCCTATGTGCGCTGGGTGCAGGTGGTCGCCGCATTCGACATCGGCGGACGTCCGTCCGTGATCCGCCTACTCCGCAAGCGAGAACCGTTCATCGAGCATGTGTGCCGTGGGGGAGTACCCCGCACCTCGTCCCGCTCACCGCTGCTCCGAGCCGTTGCCAAGAACGGCAACCTTGGCACCGCAGCGTTGTCCGGTGCTGCGATCCATCAGACCGTCCGTCGCCGCGCGCAGCATGCCGGCTACGACCCCACCGTGGTTGCCAAGCTCGGTGGGCACTCGCTCCGCGCCGGCTTCGTCACCCAAGGCACACGGAACGGAGCCGACGGCTCCGCCATCGCCCGCCAGACCGGACACGCCAGCTTGGACTCCGTCGAGGTCTACCGTCGCGAACATGCCCCCCTGGCCGGAAACGCAGTGGCTGACATCGGGCTCTAAGTCACTCAAGTTTCAGAATGCCGCAGCCGTTTGTGTTGACGCCCTCTGGTGAAGCAGACGTGTGCGGATCCGCTGTGGCTTCGGAAAGTTCATGTAGCACTGGTGGCTGACGCCCGCATCTTCTTTACTTTCTTTGGCAGGAGCACCGACGGCACTCGATTCCAGAAAGCACAGTCAGCAACCCAGGGCATTGGCTCGATCGGCCTCAGATCCCAGACTCTGCCGCCCCCGCCGATAAGATTCCAGCGGAGGATGCACGCCTTTCCAGCGGTGCGATCGGGTAGCAGACACGACCGCGCAACGGCAACAGTTGGCCCGGCGGCAAACGCGACTAACGGAGTAGTGATGGCGACTGGGACCGACGGTGGGTTATTGGACAACCCGAAGCCACAGTCCGTGTACAAACACGGAATTCTCGACCAATACGTCATCCAATTCGCGACGATGACTGCCAGTCCGCTGTCTCCGAAGCGCTGCTTACTCGTCGATGGTTTCGCGGGGCGAGGCCGCTTCGACACGAAGCAACCAGGGTCCGCCGAGTACATGATGCTCGCTGCACAGAAGGCCAAGGCAACAACCACGATCGACCTTTTCCTGGTGGAGAAGGCCCCCGCCGACTACGCCTCGCTCGACGCGGTCGCCGACGAGTACCGCAACCGCGGCATCCGCATTGACAGTTACCACGGGGAGTGCGAGACATACTTCGGGGAGGCGCTCACGCTGGCCGCCGGGGCTAGCCTATTCGTCTTTCTTGATCCGTGCGGAGCGGTGCTCCCAATGGCCTCCATCAGGAAGATCCTCCAGCAGAGGGGGACGTGGCCTCGTACCGAGGTGCTGCTCAACTTCAACGCCGATCTGATTCGCCGCGCTGGTGGGCAGCTGAAAAAGGGCCAGCTCGAACTAGGCGGCGTCGCACAGGCGGATGAGGTGTGCGGCGGCGTTTGGTGGCGGGACGTGGCCCTGCAGGCGCACTACGCGTCCGGTGGACAGACCTGGGAGGCGGCCGCCGACGCGGTATCTATCGAGTATGCCAAGCGCCTCACGGACGGCACGCCCTACGGATCCGTCGTCGCGCCAGTACGACGACAAGTCCATCACCAACCCGTCTACTACCTGATCTTCCTCACCTCCCAGCCTCATGGAATCTGGGTGTTCGGTGTCTCCGCTGCCAAGGCGCGCGAAAAATGGATCGACTTCCTAGGTCCTGACCCCGACGAACGCGAGAACATGCTGTGGGACACCGTCGCCGACCAACTCGCGCGTGAGCACGCCAAAGCTATTGACCACATCACCGGGAATTTGCGCGCGCTGACCGCTGACGGCCAGCCCAAGAAGGCGGTGGACCACGTCAGGCCCATCTTCGGTGATCTCTATGGCGAAGCGAAGGAGACTGCGTTCACCGCGGCGCTGCGAACGCTCGTGAAGTCGGGCGAACTCGAATATGTGGCGAAGGGCAAAAAGCCGCGTGATTTCGTCTTCCGCCGGGCTTGCTAAGCCGAAGCTGCTGCCAGCTCCGGCATGTCGTCCCAGGTGCGACCATCGAGTTCCCGGCCGTTCGCTTTCGGCGTCCGCCCGCCCCACTGTTTGAAGAAGAACGCTACGTCAGCCTGGACGCACTGGTCGCGGATGTCTTCGACCCACGCCGGGTCCATCGGTCGTGCTCGTGGACCTGATTCGCCGCCGGCGATGACCCAGTCGATTCCGTCGAGCTCCAAGTGAGGCAGAGCCGTGAGGAGCGGTTCGCATGATAGGAATCGTGTCTCGGCTGGGACAGCGCGTAGATAGTCGATCCGGTCGACTACGTCGTCCGATTCGACCGAGACACCCATCCATAGGTTGTCGGGCCAGTCGAGTTTGTCGGCAATCCTCGCTGTCCGATGGGCCCGCTTCGTGAGCACCTGATAGGTGTGCTGCGGCGTCTCGCGAATCACGTCGAAGACGTCACGGATGAAGTCAATCGGGACCTTTGCGTGAAAGAGGTCGCTCATCGAGTTCACGAAGACCACCTTGGGAGCACGCCAGCGGTACGGCTGCGCCAAGGACCCTGGATGGAGCGTCACGCCGAAGCCTGGTCCGGATGTACGGGGATCGCCGTCCTTCTGGTACTTCTCAGCGCCCATGGCCTTTAGCCGCTTGGCCAGGGCCAGCGCGTAGCAGTTGTCACAGCCTGCGGCAACACGATCGCACCCGGTCACGGGGTTCCAGGTGACCTCGGTCCATTCGATTGCACTGTTCGTGGCCATCGACATCACCCCTTCCTTCGTCGAACGTATCTGCGATCGTCAGGGTAGCCGCTCGCACGTCTCAGCAGGGGTCGGGCGTCCCTGCGGTTCCCTGTCCGTAAATAATGATGCATGCCCGTTCTGGTTACTGTCGCCCTCCTCTGTACGGGGCTCGTGACCCAGCTGCTGGGCATCGCTCTCGTTGTCGCCGATATACGTCGCGACCGTCGCCTCAGTAGAGACTTTGAACGTAGGATTCAATTAGCACACGAAGCCGAACAAGGAACGGAGCTGCAGCGTTCGAGCCCAGACCTGCCATTTGACGAAGACATGAAACTTCTGGGCGCAGCCATAGAGGCGTGGGCTCCTGTCTATGACCCAGACTTTCAACTCCAACGCACAGCCGGTTTTCGCGCTGGCTGGACAGGTGTCGTTCTGCTGACGCTCGGGACCGTAGTGAACTTCGCAGCGTCAGTTGGACCTCTTGTTTGAGCTTTCGCGAAGTGTGCTGTCGGTGGGCCGAGCGGAGATTCTCAACTGTCCTTGCTGCGGTTGTCGCTCTGCGCTGCCGCAGTCGGCTGGACCCCCGAATCGCCTTCTCTACACTGGTGTACAACATTCACCAGACATGGAACTCCGATCGACCCCCGGGATGCGCCCTGGATCATGCACTCGGTCGCGGCGGGCCCTGCCGCGACCGTATCCGTTCGCGAGGTGCGGACGCTTCCCGAAGTCATTCACGTCACGCATATTTGCGCGCTTTCAAAATCACCGGGTACCCGGTGCCGCCACGAGTACGATAAAGTCGAGATGTTCTTAAACTTTGCCGATTGTTCTGTGCGACTGTGGTTTAATTCCTGGTCAGCTGGACCTTGAATTGTGCGGCCTCCTTGTGCGACGGACCTCAAAAGAGGCAATCGGCACGCTCGATAGTTCGAGCTATCGTCGCCGTAAAGCTCGAAACCGATTGATAGTTTGGCGATGATTCAAAACGGTGCAGTGACGGGCCAATTTGCACTTTGTTCGACTGGGGCATCAATCCAGCAGTAGCCCAGCTGAGCCCGTGTGAGAAGCCAGAACACACGGGTTAGGCGAGCAGCATCGATCCACCGTCGTCAGAAAGATCGTCGATGCTTCTGAGTATCGGTGTGTAGTCAGGGAACTTGCATCTACCTCGCGACGAGCCTGAATCGGCGATTATTTTCTTGATTCCTGGCTCGTGATCGAAAGCATGTCGACACTCCTCAGACAGCATGAACTGGACGGCCTTTTTGTTTGTGTCATCGATATGAACGCCGATAAGACAATGCAAGCGCATATTTGGGTCGTCGGCTTCTACAGCCACACTGGCGGTGGCGCTGGACTCAAGAGCAGCTCGTAGCAACCGAAAATGGCGCATAAAAATGTGTCCCGGTGTTAAGGATTCCCCTCAGCCCCGCGGCATAGTCCACCGCGACCTTCAAGCGCCTCGTAGCGATCGTGCCCACGGACAGATCTAGCAGCTGTCACCGGGCCCACCTCCAAGATGGCCGCCCATTTGGGAGACAGGTTGACAGGGCGACCAATTTTCAACTAGCTTCACTTCCCAGGTCATACGTGAGCTACTTCACACGGGCCGGCAAACTTACCGAGGAGGCGATTTTTCAATCGTGTCGAACCAATCAGGCGGGACGTCCCGCAACGCCACGGCCCCTGTGCGCCGTCGAGGCCTACGGTTCGTGGGCGCAGTGGGGGCGACCGCGCTAGCGGTCGGGCTTGCGAGCGGTTGCGGAGCCAGTGAGGACTACACCGATTACGCGGTCGAGCTCCCCGATTACTACCCGGCCGACTACTCGGACATCGTGACCGCCTCCAAGGCCGAGGGCGGGTCGTTGACGATCTACTCGAACACCGACCAACAGAGCTGGGCACCGATCTTCAAAGCGTTCCAAGCGAAGTTCCCGTGGGTGGGCAGTATCAACGCGACCAACCTCGACAGCGACGAGGTCTTCCAGCGGGTACTCAGCGAGCAGGCCACCGGCCAAGCCTCGGCCGATGTCGTGGTCAGCAACGCGGCAGACGCATGGGCGGATTTCGCCGAACGCGAGGGCACCGTGGCGCAGTACACCTCACCCGAACTGTCCCAGCTGCCGGAGTTCGCCGAAGCGCTACCGTCGGTGTACTCGATGTCGGTCGACCCGATCTCGTTGATCTACAACACCGAGTTGCTCGATGAGAGTCAGTTCCCGACGAGCATCGAGGATCTGGCGACCAAAGTGCAGGCCGACCCGGATTCGTTCGACGGCATGATTGCCGTACGTAATCCCAAGGGCGCGTTCGGGTTCACCGTGACGCGGGCTTTCGTCGAGAACGACGACGCGGCGTGGGACGAGCTCGCGGACATCCTCCCGTATTCCAAGAACGAGACGTCGACGGGATCGATGGTCGAGAAGGTCACTGCCGGCGAGTATTCCGTCGGATTCTTCATGGGTGCTCCGGCCCTGACCGCCGAACAGCGCACGGGCGGTCTCATCAAGGCCGTGTTCCCCTCTGACGGCACCCCACTTCTGCGACGCGGCATCTCGATCGCCGACGGTGCGCCGCACGAAGCAACCGCCAAGCTGTTCACCGACTTCGTGATGTCCGAGGACGGACAGACGGCTGTGGCCGAAGGAGGCCTTACCGCCTACCGCGACGGCGTCGAGAAGCCAGAAGACGGTGTGGCGACCTATTCCGACGTGGTGGATTCCGTGGGCGAAGAAAACACAGTCCTTGTTCCTTACATCAAAGCTACCGACGAGGAGATCGAGCAGTTTTCGGACCGCTGGACCTCGTTGCAGACCGGCTGAGCCGAAAGAAGCGATACGCCATGACACTGACTACACCCCCCGAAGCGCAGGGCACCGAGTTCGTGCCCCTCAAGCCAGGTGAGCTGGGAAGCCCGAAGTACCGCAAGTTCAGGGGCATCGGACGCGACCAGGTCATTCAATACGCAGTGCTGCTGTTTCTCGCGGCTCTCGTTCTCGCACCGGTCATTCCGACTCTCTATCAGTCGTTCGTCGACAGGCCTCTCTACGAGGCCGGCGGAATCCTCGGATTCGAGAACTACCTGAAGTTGTTCACCGATGCAGGCTTCGGCCAGGTCATCCTCGACACCGTTCTGTTCGCCGGACTGACCACGATCCTCGCCCAGGTCTTTGCGGTCCCGATGGCCGTGGTGGTAACCCGCACCAAGCTGCCGTTCGGAAAATTCATCGCCGGATCGATGCGCTGGCCGTTCTACATCTCCTCGCTGCTGCTCGGCTTCGGCTGGATCATCCTCTACGGACCGGCCGGATTCGCCAGCGTGCAAATGCGTGAAGCACTCGGCTTCGTTCCGTGGAACCTCTACTCCATTCCCGGGATGGCGCTGACCGAGGCGGTCGCGCTTGCACCGATCGCGTTCACGTTCTGTGTCGGCGCACTGCGCCAGGCGGATGCCTCGCTCGAATCGGCGGCCCAGGTCTGCGGCGCCGGGCCACTGCGAATCCTGCGCTCCGTCGTCATCCCGATGCTCCGACCGCCGATCGTCTACAGCTCCGTGTTGATCGTGAGCATGTCGCTCGAAACCCTCTCGGTCCCACTGCTGTACGGACAGCCCGTCGACATCACGGTGTTCTCGACATTCCTCTACACCAACGGACTTCAGGCCATCGATCCCGACTACGGTGTTCTCGGCGCTGCGTCGGTGCTGATCCTCGTCGTGACCATCGGACTGGTCGGAGTTCAAGCGAAGCTGCTCAAGAATTCGCAGCGATTCGTCTCGGTTCGTGGCAAGGCGACTCGCCCCCGCACATTCGATCTCGGTTGGATCAAGTGGGTCTCGGCCGCGTTCATCGCCATCTACCTCATCTTCGGTGCCCTCCTACCCATCGGTGCGCTGATCTTCCGATCGTTCACCCTTGTACTGACACCGCTGAAGTCCCCGTTCTCGACTCTGACGTTCGAGAACTACGTCCCGATCTTCAGCTACGAGTCGTACTACATGTCGATTGTCAACAGCATTGTCATCGCGGTCGTCGGCGCGATCGTGGTCAGCGTGCTCGGAACGATGGCTGTGCTCGTCTCTCGCCGATCGAATATGAAGGCCAACCGGCTGGTCGAGTACTTCGCCCTCGCACCGCAGGCCATGCCCGGTCTGATCGTCGGTATCGGATTCTTCTGGGCGCTCGCCTTTGCTCCCGGGTGGATCTCGGGACTCCTGAGCGGCACCATCTGGATTCTGGTGATTGCCTTCGGAATGCGCGCACTTCCCACTGCATACGGCAACATCTCGCCCCTGCTGATGCAGATCGGTGAAGAGCTCGACAACGCGGCCCGCGTCAGTGGTGCCGACTGGTTCAAAACGTTCACTCGGGTGCTCGGAAAGCTCGTACTGCCGGCCTTCGCCGGAGCACTGATCCTCGTATTCGTCACGATGATCAAGGAGTACTCACCGGCTGTGTTCCTGGCCAACTCGCAGACGAACGTCATCGGTACCACCGCACTTCAACTCTGGGCCGAAGGGAACGCCGGATCGGTTGCCGCGTTGGCGACCATCCAGATCATCATCACCGTTGTATTCGTAACCATCGCCACCCGACTGTTGAGAGGCCCGAAGACCGATGCCTGAATTACGCGTCAGCAACGTCAACAAGACGTTCAACGGAAACAAAGTACTGCACGACATCAACTTCGAGGTCCACGACGGTGAGTTCTTCACACTCCTGGGTCCCAGTGGTTGTGGAAAGTCGACGACCCTGTCGTGCATCGCCGGACTGGACAAGCCCGACGACGGCACCATCGAGCTCGACGACGTGGTCTTCTTCAGCGGTAAGAACAACCTGTTCGTGCCGCCCGAGGGACGAAACCTCGGCATGGTGTTCCAGTCGTACGCGTTGTGGCCTCACATGACCATCGCCGACAACCTCGCTCTGCCGTTGTCTCTGCGCAAGGTTCCCAAGGCTCGCCGAAACGAGTTGATCGACGACGCACTGGAGAAGGTCGACCTGCTCCATCTGCGCAGTCGCTACCCGCACGAAATGTCCGGTGGACAGCAGCAGCGTGTGGCATTGGCGCGAGCACTGGTGTACTCCCCACGTGTTCTGCTCCTCGACGAGCCGCTGTCGAATCTCGACGCGAAACTGCGCGAGCAGGCACGTGCATGGCTCAAGGCGCTGCAGGCCAGCGTCGGCATCACCACCATCTACGTCACGCACGATCAAGAAGAAGCTCTGGCCATGAGCGACCGAATCGCGGTGATGTCGAAAGGTCGTATGGTGCAGATCGCTTCACCTACCGAGATCTACGAGCAGCCTGCGGCCCGTGAGGTTGCGGCGTTCGTCGGAAGTTGCAACTTCCTCGACGGCAAGGTTGTCGAGGCGTCGGCCAACGATGCTCATGTGCAGCTCGATTCCACCGGGCAGGTCGTGCACGCAACGGGACGAATGAACGTCCAGTCGGGCGATCTGGTGTCCGTCGCCGTTCGTCCCGAACGCGTCACGATCGCCGACGCGGGCAACACTGTCGAATCCGGTCTCAATGTCGTTCGGGCGCACGTCGACAGCGTGTCCTACGTCGGGTCACGCTACGAGTACCTGCTGTCGGTGGGCACGTCGGAGATCAGTGCCGACTGCCTGAAGCCGAACCACACCGGTGAGGTCGACCTCGTGATCAACCCGGAGAACATGTTCCTGTACCCCCAGAAGCAGGCCGTGTCCGCCTAGCTCTACGCGCGCTGATCTGCAGTGCCGGAGCATATTTCACTTCACAATCCCCGAATACAGAAAGTGTGAACATCATGGCTACCAACTCCTTGCGTCTCGGTCTTCTCGAAGGAGACGGAATCGGGCCGGAGATCGTCCCCGCTTCGGTGTCCGCCGTCGACGCCGCCCTTCGCGCTGCCGGCGCTCCCGCCGCAGAGTGGGTCACCTTCCCCCTCGGTCGTAAGGCAATCGACACTCACGGAAGCCCCATCCCGCAGGAAACCCTCGACGGTCTCGCAGGAACCGACGCATGGCTGCTCGGACCCCACGACAGTGCGGCCTACCCCGAACCGTTCAAGTCTCAGCTCAACCCGAGCGGCACGATCCGTAAGCACTTCGGTCTCTTCGCAAACATCCGTCCCGCCAAGGCATTCGACGGAGCCAACGCGATCGTGCCGGGAACCGACCTGGTGATCGTGCGAGAGAACACCCAGGGCTTCTACGCCGACCGCAACACCTACGCAGGTACCGGCGAATTCATGCCCGACGAGAACACTGCGATCGCCATGGGCATCATCACCCGCTCGGCCGTGGAGAAGATCGCCAAGGTCGCCTTCGAGCTCGCCCAGACCCGCTCTCGTAAACTCACCATCGTGCACAAGGCGAACGTCCTTCGCCTTACGACCGGCCTGTTCAAGGACGTCTGCCTCGAGATCGGCAAGGACTACCCCGATGTGGAGATCAACGACTTCCACATCGACGCCATGACAGTGCACCTGGTGCGCCGCGCCAACCTGTTCGACGTCATCGTCACCGAGAACATGTTCGGCGACATCCTGTCCGACCTCGCCGGCGAGATCGCCGGGTCGCTCGGCATTGCCCCGTCGATCAACGCTTCACTCGATCGCGCGATGGCGCAGGCCTCGCACGGTTCTGCCCCCGACATCGCCGGACGCAACATCGCCAACCCGATCGCGATGATCAACTCCTCGGCGATGCTGCTGCACTGGCTCGGGGCCCGCAACAACGACGCGTCGCTCGTCAAGGCCGCCGAACTCATCGGCCAGGGTGTGGACGCCACCGTCAAGGCGGGCACCGTCACGCCCGACATGGGCGGCACGACCGGTACGAGCGAGTTCGGTGTAGCAGTCGCGGACGCCATCGAACAGGGCTGAGCCCGGCGACCTTCTCCCACTATTCGAGGACATCAGACGTGAGCGATGAACCCCTGATCGCTGTCGTGCATTCGACGACAGCATCCATTTCACCCACTGCGGCAGCGTTCGCCGCAGAATTCCCGGGTGCCCGGTTGTGGAACCTGCTCGACGACCGACTCGGGTCCGACGCCGAAACACTAGGCGGTGTGACACCACCGCTGCGTGATCGGATGCTCGGCCTCGTCCGCCACGGGATCGACGGGGGAGCGGACGCGGTGCTGATGGTGTGCTCGATGTACGGAGATACGGTCGAGGTGGCGGACAAGCTGTTTCTCGCGCCGGTGACGAGTTCGGACGCCGACATGATGGACGAAATCGTCCGCCTGGCTCCGCGACGTGTTGCAGTGCTGGCTTCGTTGCACGCTTCGGCGGCAGATTCGACGAACAGATTGCACGAGCACCTGGCCGCCAACGGTGCTGGGATCGAGGTGGTTCCGGTCTTCTGTGATGGCGCGGCGGCTGCCGCGGCGGCACAGGACCGCCCGGGTCTGGTCGCTGCATTGGCGGCGGGCGTCGCAGGCGCAGGCGGGGAGTTCGATCTGCTCTGCATCGCGCAGTACTCGCTCAGCCCGGTGCACGACGAGTTGGCGGCGGCGACCGGTGTCGCCGTCGTCAGCCCGCCGCGGTTCGCGGCGCGTTCGGTTGCGTCGAAGATCGCAGCATCGAACGAAGGCCGAAGATGAGTACCCCGAAGATCGGGTGCATAGCCGACGACTACACCGGCGGCACCGATGTCGCAGCGGCACTGCGTCGCCACGGGTTACGAACGGTATTGCTGTTCGGTCTCCCCGAGGAATCCGTCGATGTCGGGTCGTGTGATGCCGTGGTCGTGGCGCTCAAGACGCGGTCGCTCGATGCCGAGGCGGCAGTGAAAATGTCTCTGGCAGCGCATCATTGGTTGGCCGGCGAGGTCGGAATACCGCGCACGTACTTCAAGTACTGCTCGACCTTCGACTCGACCGACGACGGCAACATCGGACCGGTGGCCGACGCACTGCTGGAGGCGACCGGCGATTCACTCACGGTCAGTTGTCCTGCCGCACCCGAGCACGGACGCACGGTCTATCAGGGGCACCTGTTCGTGGGCGATCGTCTGCTGTCGGAATCCTCGATGCGGTACCACCCGCTGACACCGATGACCGACTCGGACATCGTCGCCGTCCTCGGCCGACAGACCACCTACCCGGTATCACTGGTGGACTTGGCCGCTGTTCACCGCGGTCCGGACTCGATCGGCCAGGCGCTGGCGTCAGCGGGGAACAGCGGTGTCAGACATGTCGTGATCGACGCGGTCGAGGATGCGGATCTGATGTCCGTAGCCGAAGCTGTGGGTGAGTTCGCGCTCGTTGCGGGATCCGCGGGACTGGCAGGGGCCTTGGGTAAGGTCCTGCACGACCGGGACACCGCCTCGGTCGAACCGGCACCTCGATCCGCACCGACCGGGCCCACCGTGATCTTCGCGGGGAGTTGCTCGCAGGCGACGCTCGGTCAAGTGGCACAGGCGAAGTCGTCGTTCGCGCACTATCGTCTGGACCCGCGCACGGTGGCGTCACCGGAAGAACTGTTACCCGATGCATTGGAATGGATGCAGTCGCACATCGGTGGCGACCCGATTCTGATGTATTCGTCGGCCTCGGCGGACGATCGGGGGCCGTTCGATCCGGCCGTGGCGAACGAGTTGGAACGCATGATCGGCGCACTGGCCAAGGCGGCTGTCGACTCTGGGGCCGAGCGGATCGTGGTTGCCGGCGGTGAGACCTCGGGTGCAGTCGTCGACGCCCTGGGCGTCAAGGCAGTCGTGGTCGATGCAGAAATGGATCGGGGCGTTCCCTGGTGCAGCACAACCGATGACAACTCCGAACACGTGACGCTTCTGTTGAAGTCGGGCAATTTCGGACAGCCGGACCTGTTGGTCCGTGCAGCAACCATAGGAGTACTCGGATGAGCGTTAGTGGCCAGATGGTTGCACTGGGAGCGTCGTTCTTCACCAGAAGCCTGACCTTCGGCAGGACCGGAAACCTCAGTGCCATCGATGACGACGGCACCATCTTGATGACACCGACAGGCGTCTCGCTCGGTGAGCTCACGGTGGAGGGCCTCGCGCGAGTCGACATGGAGGGCAACCACCTGGCGGGTGGTAAACCGACGAAGGAAGCGTTCCTTCATCTGGTGATGTACCGCGCACGGCCAGCGGCGCGCGCCGTCGTCCACACCCACAGTACGTATTCCGTGGCGGTGTCGTGTCTCGCAGATACCAGCCCGCACAACGCAATTGCACCACTGACTGCCTACTACGCAATGCGCGTAGGGGAATTGCCACTGCTGCCATACCACGCGCCGGGCGATGCGGCCCTCGGGCCACTCGCGGAGAAGGCAGCTGTGGATCATCACGCATTGCTGCTGGCGAACCACGGACCCGTCGTCGCCGGTTCCGACCTGGCTTCCGCCGCGGACGCACTCGAGGAACTCGAAGAGACGGCGAAATTGCATCTGCTTCTCCACGGACGAGAAACCTCGCCGGTGACGCAGGACGAAGTAGCGCGACTACGCGGAATCTACGCGTGATGTCCGAGGCCAGAACCGAGGTATCCACAGGCGAAGTGCATACGTTCGACGCAGCGGAGGTAGCCGATCACGGAGCTC
The DNA here is from genome assembly GCF_002259145.1 of Rhodococcus sp. 15-2388-1-1a. Lineage (NCBI taxonomy): Bacteria > Bacillati > Actinomycetota > Actinomycetes > Mycobacteriales > Nocardiaceae > Rhodococcus > Rhodococcus sp. 15-2388-1-1a. The sequence continues at coordinate 39,150 of NZ_NPFP01000053.1, forward strand.
GGATCCTCGAAGCACTCGGGGTTCCCACCGCGCATGCATCGTTGGTAGCGGAATCACTTGTCACATCGGATATGTGGGGACATCCGTCCCACGGCATGCTGCGCTTGCCGTGGTACACCGCCCGGCTGCAGAGTGGTGTGATGGAGCCGGTGACCGACACCGAGATCGTCAGTACCTTCGGTGCGGTCACAGTGCTCGACGGCCGAGAAGGTATCGGCCAAGTAGTGACGGACACAGCGATCCAGTTGGCAGGCGATGCCGCCAAAATTCATGGCGTCGGTGTCGTCGCGGTGCGCAACAGCAACCATTTCGGTACCGCGGCGTACTGGACCAGGCGGCTGGCCGAGCGCGGATGCGTCGGAATCCTCACCACGAACGGGAGCCCCGCGATGGCACCGTGGGGAAGCAAGGACAAGATGATCGGCGCCAATCCATGGTCGATCGCTGTTCCGAGCGGTTCCTATGGCTCTGTGGTGCTCGACATCGCAAATACCGGGGTCGCACGTGGCAAGGTTTATGCTGCGCGCGAACGAGGCCAGAGGCTTCCCGACGGCTGGGCCATCGACGCGGACGGCTTGCCCACCAACGATCCACAGGCTGCCATCGATGGAATCATCTTGCCGATGGCCGGCCACAAGGGCTACGCAATCTCGTTCATGATGGACGTCCTGTCGGGGGTGCTGACCGGCAGTAGCTACGCAACCGGGATCGTCGGGCCGTTCGTACCCGACAGACGCAGTGGCTGCGGTCATCTTGTTCTCGCGATCGACATAGAAGCAATCGCTCCTCGGGAAGAATTCGACGCCAGGATGGACGACCTCATCGAGGCGGTGCACAGATCGAACCCGATACCGGGTGGCCGCATCTTCGTGCCGGGAGAAATCGAGAACGAGGCTGTCGAGAAATCCGGCGGATCGATCACACTACCTGCGCAGACTGTCGCGGAATTGGCGACGCTCGCGGCCTCGCTCGGCGTCGACGGATTGAAGTAGGGGACCAGATGCCGTTCACAGTGTTCGTCACCCTCGACGTCCGACCCGAACACCTCGAGAAGTTCGTGGAGGCAGTCACGGTCAACGCCCGAGCATCGTTGCAGGACGAGTCTGGTTGTCTCACTTTCGACGTCCACCGCGACGCAGCGATCGACACCAGATTCCACCTCTACGAAATATATGCCGACGAACACGCATTCCGAGTCACGCATCGCAGCGCACCGCACTACGCGCGATGGCAAGAAGCAGCGGCGAAATACGTTGTGGCCGGCGGACATCGAAATACATTCGCGGTTCCGATGTTGCTCGGCACCATCGAGACGCACTGAAAGGAGAGCCCCTATGGCACAGATGACCGATCGTGCCCGCATCGCGAAATACGCAGCTACGCCGCCCGTACTACCCCCGGCCCGGACAGAGGAATGGGAGTGGCAACTGCTCGGACGCTGCCGAGGAACCTCGTCGGCGACGTTCTTTGCACCGAACGGCCTGCGTGGTCGCAGTAGAACCGAACGGGAGCAGGAAGCGAAAGAGATCTGTGCGCAGTGCCCGGTCGTGAGCCGATGTCGCGAGTACGCATTGCAAGCCGGCGAGCCCTATGGAGTGTGGGGTGGATTGACCGCAACCGAACGTGCCCGACTGACCCACCGTGCGTCGAGCCAGCGTAGCGATGATGACATACGCTACAGTGGTTGAGTGGGCGACCAATTTGCACGTATCACGCAGACTCCGCGCGAACCTCTGTCTGCAGAGGTCGCCAAAGCGTTGCTGGAAGCGGTGTTCTCCGGCCAGATGACACCCGGTTCGAGGATGCCGTCCGAGCGTCAGTTGGCAGAATCGTTCGGAGTCGGACGGTTCGTCGTCCGTGAGGCGTTGAAGTCACTGGGCCTGCTCGGGCTCCTCGAGGTCAGGCAAGGTGACGGCACCTACGTGCGATCACCGGACTCGAGCCTTCTTCCGCGCGTGGTGGAGTGGGGCTTACTGGTCGGAGAGCAGAGAACGTCCGATCTCGTGGAAACGCGGCAACACCTCGAGATCCTCACCTCGCGACTGGCCGCCGAGCGCAGGTCCGAAGAGGATCTGGCCGAGATCAAAGGCCACCTCGAGGACATGCGCCGTGCCAAGACCACCGCAGAATTCGTCGACGCGGACGTCGCTTTCCATCTGAGTATCGCCAGATCGACCGGAAACACAGTGCTGTCGAGCATGCTCGGCAGTATCGGCACACTTCTCGACGTGTGGATCCGACGCGTCATGGACGCCGCGGACTCCCACGAGCCGTCGTACCTCGAGCACGTTCCCGTTTTCGAGGGCATCGCCGCGCAGAACGGCGACGCCTCGTCTGCGGCCATGACGGTGCATATGGAACGAGCAACCAAGCGCCTCAACGAGGCGCTCGCCGAGAGTCGAATCGAACAAAAGGCAGAGCCGGCGTAGTCCTCCATCGCTGGCCCACCGAACATCGACCGAAATGGAGTACACGCATGTCCGTAGCCGAGCAGTTCAGCGCCGGTGAGGTATCGACGAACGACTTGGCCGACGACATCGGCCCGACTGTCCGTTCGTGCGACACCCAGTTCCGATCTTTCGGGTCCGTGGACCGGTTCAGCGGAAAGATCCGCACGGTCCGCTGCCTTGAGGACAACTTCCTGATGAGGGGCTTGCTGGAATCGCCGGGCAACGGAGACGTCCTCGTCGTCGACGGTGGGGGTTCGGTGCACGTTGCACTGATGGGCGACCACATGGCCGAGCTGGCCGTCGAGAACGGATGGGCTGGACTCGTCGTCAACGCCGCAGTGCGTGACTCCGCAGAGCTCGACCGCCTACCGATCGGGATCAAAGCGTTGGGAACGAACCCGAGAAAGAGTTCCAAGACCGGCGTCGGTGAAGTCGCAGTCACCGTCTCTTTCGGTCGGGTCGACTTCGAGCCGGGGGACTACCTGTATTCCGACGTGGACGGCATTGTGGTTGTCGCGCAGCAGTAACAGGCCGCGATCGGTTCACAACGGCAGGGAGCGGTCGAGTACGACGTTCTTCATGACCAGGGTCGACACAAGTCGTTGAACGCCAGGCAGTGTCGCGAGACTGTGATCGTAGAGTTGCTGGAATGCGGACCTGTCGCGGGCGATGACTCGCATCAGGTAGTCGGGGTCGCCGAACAATCGCTGCACTTGAAGAATGTTCGGGACCTTTGCCACGGCGTCTTCGAATGCTGCGATGGTCGATCGGTCGGCGGTGTGCATGCTGACGAAAATGAGGGCCTCGAACGTCAGGCCCAGCACCTCGGCATCGAGCAACGCTCGATAGCTACTGATGGCCCCGGAAGCCTCCAATGCCTTCACTCGGCGATGGCACGGTGAGACGCTCAGGCTCACTCGCTCGGCGAGTTCGGTCACCGACAGGCGGCCATCCTGCTGCAGCTCCGCAAGAATCTTCTTATCGATTCGATCCACAGGGTCGAATCTACCAACCGCGAGACTGAAAGCAGCAATCTATAGGTAAAAATACCTGCTGATCCTATCTATCATTGCCCGAGGGGAGTCAATGCCGCGAGGATCGGAGTTCGAGTAGATGACACTGGGAAGTATCGCCGCCTTCTGGGCGGTGTCCGCGTTGTTCGTCCTGACACCGGGCGCGGACTGGGCCTACGCGATCTCTGCGGGCCTGCGCCAGCGGTCGGTCCTACCTGCCGTCGGTGGAATGCTGACGGGGCATCTCATCGCGACCCTGGTTGTCGCAGCGGGCGTGGCGGCTCTGGTCGCCGAATCACCGAACGTCATGACCGGGCTGACGGTCGTCGGTGCGCTCTATCTGGCGTGGCTCGGCATCGGTGCAGTGCGCAATCCCCCTGCCCCACGGGCGGATATGGATGCGGCATCGACATCCGGGGTGCGACAGGCGTTCACGGGAGTGGGCGTCAGTGTTCTCAATCCGAAAGTCTTCCTCCTGTTCTTGGCTCTGTTACCGCAGTTCACCTCCCGCGCTGCAGGACTTCCTGTTTCGGCTCAGATCGTCGTTCTCGGGCTGGTCCACATTGCCAGTTGCGCCGTTGTCTATGTAGGTGTCGCACTCGGAGCGCGACGGGTGCTCAGTGCACGGCCGCAAGCGGCTCGTGTCGTGACCCGACTATCCGGCATCGCGATGATCGGCATCGGAGCAGTCCTGCTCATCGAGCAAATTCGTTGACTACCCAAATCGGTTCGAGCAGAAAGAGATTTAACGTGAACAACAGTGCACTGCAGTGGGGGTACCTCGACCTCGCCACCGCTCACGTCGCGGACGCATGTATGCGCCTGGGCGTTCCGGTTCGATGTGCACCGAAGCACTTGAGGCCACTGTGGGACGGCATCCATCTCGTCGGTCGCGTTCACCCCGTGATTCACCGCGGTAGCGTCGATGTGTTCTTGGACGCGCTCGATCGTTCGGAGCGAGGTGAGGTACTCGTCGTCGACAACGGCGGCCGCGACGACGAAGCCTGTATCGGTGACCTTGTCGCGCTCGAGACGGCACAGGCAGGGTTGTCGGGCATCGTTGTCTGGGGATTGCATCGAGATACCCGGCAGCTCACAACAATTCGTATGCCGATTTTCAGTGCCGGTGCGCTTGCGGTCGGACCGGATCGCGCCGACGAAGGCGGTCCGGATATGGCGGTATCGGAAGCGTCGTGTGGCTCTCACGTCGTGACTGCTGCAGATTTCGTCCTGGCCGATGACGACGGGGTCTTGTTCGTACCGATCGACCGAGCCGCCGAAGTAGCAGTACAGGCGGCATCGATCCGCGATACCGAACGCACTCAGGCCGCGAGGATGACGGCTGGATCGACCTTTCGCGAACAGTCACAGTTCGAGGCCTACCGCGCCGCGAGGCAGGCCGACCCCCGCGTCACGTTCAGGACCCACCTCCGCTCCATCGGCGCGGCAGTCGAAGAATAGCGCGGAGTTCGCGACTAACCAGCAGCAGTACGGTCCAGAATCGCGGGAATGACGCCCCCGCGCCGCAGGAGTTGCTCGTCCTGTTCGGTCTCGGCCGCAACGACCGTGATGAACACCAGTTCGGTGCCGTCTCTGCGTAACAGAGTCACCGTCACCTCACGGGTATGGAGGTCGTGCGGTAGCGCGGCGACCCTAATACGGTCCCCGGGAACGCACAGTGCGAGCGCATCGGCGGCGTCGGATGGAACGATGAGTGGCAGGACACCGACTCCGATGAGGTTGGAGCGATGGATGCGCTCGAAACTGCGCGCGAGGACGGCGCGCACCCCGAGCAACCGGACGGCCTTCGCGGCCCAGTCGCGTGAGGAACCCATCCCGTAACGCTCGCCGGCGACGATGACCAGGGAGTTCCCGTCAGCGCTGTATCGTCGGGCTGCGGTCAGCAGCGGCATGACGTCGCCACTGGGGCTGTGCACGGTGTGCGCGATCGGCGCGTCGGGGGCCAGTGCGTTGCGGACGCTGCGGTTGTGAAATGCGCCGCGTACCATGAGCTCCCAATTTCCGCGACGCGATGCGAAGACGTTGAGGTCATCGCGGGAGACTCCCCGCTCGACCAGGTAATCCGCGGCGGAACTGTGTTTGGGTATGGCGCTGGCAGGGGAGATGTGGTCGGTGGTGATGTCGTCGCCGAGCACCAGCAACGGATAAGCGGTGAAGTCCCCCAGAACATTGTCCGCGAACTCCCGGTCGGCGAAGGGCGATGGACGCAGGGCCGTCGAGTCGGGATCCCAAGGAAACATTGGACCGGTCGGAGCCTCGATTGCGTCCCAGGCAGTGTTCGCCGACGCCGACGCGAAATCGTCGAGGACGTCCTGGGGTCGTCGTGCCGCAGCGAGGATGCGGTCGATCTCGGTGGCGTCAGGCCAGATATCCGACAGGTGAACCGGATTGCCCTCGGTGTCGACGCCCAGAGGCTCGGTGGTCAGATCGATCGAGGCGTCGCCGGCCAAGGCGTAGGCGATCACCAGTGGCGGCGACATCAGCAACCCCAACTCGAGATCGGGGTGCACCCGACCGGGGAAGTTGCGGTTGCCCGAGAGCACAGCGACCGGGGTACGGACGCCGGTGTCCACGGCGCGAGCAACGGCGTCTAGCAGGCCGCCGGAATTACCGATACACGTTGCGCAGCCGTAGCCGACGATGTCGAAACCGACTGCGGCGAGATCGTCGATCAGCTCTGCGCGGTCGAGAATGCTTGCGGCGGAGGGTGATCCGGGTGCCAGGGAGGTCTTGACCCACGACGGTGTGGTGAGTCCGCGCTGGCGTGCTCTTCTGGCCAACAGGCCGGCGGCTATCAGAAGTCGCGGATCGGAGGTGTTGGTGCAGCTGGTGATCGATGCAATGGCGACCGGGAAGTCCGGCAGAGGGCCGCCGTCGTTCGTCGGGGGCGCTCCATCCCGCGTTATGGCATCTCGTGCGGCCGAAAGCGGCATCAGGTCTTGTGGGCGGCGCGGTCCGGCGACGGAGGTCTCGATGAGCGAGAGATCGATGGTGATGGATCGGGTGTAGTCCGGAATTGCATCGGGGTCGAACCACAGCCCGGACCGCCGGACGACGGTATCGACAAGAAGGCAATGACGCTCGGTTCGTCCTGTGTCGGACAGGTATTCGAGAGCATGCTCGTCCACCGGGAAGTAGCCGGTGGTGGCACCGTACTCGGGTGCCATGTTCGCAACGACCGAGCGGTCTCCGACGGTCAACGACGACACCCCGGGCCCGTAGAACTCGACGAATTCACCCGTGACTCCGATCTCGCGCAGTCGGTGGGTCACCGTCAGGGCGAGGTCGGTCGCCATGACCCCGGGCGGCATGGTGCCGGTCAACCGGACGCCGACGACGTCGGGAATCTGCAGCGTGGTGGGCATGCCGAACATGACAGATTGGGCTTCGAGCCCTCCGATTCCCCAGGCCAAGACGCCGAGTCCGTTGATCATCGGGGTGTGAGAGTCGGTTCCGAGCATCATGTCCGGCACTGCCCAGTCGACACCGTGTCGATGTTCGACGGTGACCACTGTGGCGAGTTGTTCGAGATTGATCGTGTGCATGATGCCGGTGCCTGGCCGGCTGATGTGCACCGTCTTCATTGCCTTCGATGCCCAGGCGAGAAAGCGATAGCGCTCGCCGTTGCGACGCATGTCGTGGGCGAGATTGATGCCGGCGGCGTCGCCCTGCGCGAAGGCTTCCACGGCGAGGGAATGATCGACCGACACCTCGACGGGGAGGACCGGAGTCAGCGACGTCGGGTCACCGCCGCGGGCGGCCACGACGTCACGCATCGCGGCGATGTCCACCAGCGCCGGCGTGCTCGTGGTGTCGTGCATCATCAGACGGCCCGGCAGGAACGGGATTTCGGCGGTGCTGGAGCGGTTTTCGAGCCAGGACTGTAGGTCGCGAAGCGCACGTGCGCCGACCTCGGGTGATCCGGTCCGAAGGACGTTTTCGGCGAGCAGGCGTAGAACTACCGGCCACCTGCGGTAGACCTCCGTCCCGACCGTGGCTTCGACGTCGACGATGGTCAAAACTCGGCCGTCGTCATCGGTGATCGTCGCCGTCGAATAAGAGGTCATCATCTCACTATAGGTTATAACCTATAGCCTCAGTGTTAGAGTCCGAGTCGACGGTTGTTCACCTGTGCCGAGGGAAGGCCCGCAGAATGGTTTATCCCGATACCGCGTTCACCAAGACCGATTACGCGTACGCGCAGCTGCGGACTCAAATCCTCACCGGAGATCTCGAGGCGGGATCGGTCATCGGCCAGGCGAAATTGGCCGCAGAACTGGGGGTGAGCACGACACCGCTGCGAGAAGCGATCCGACGGCTCGCAGCGGAGGGAATGATTTCACTCGAAGCGCACCGCGACGCGCGGGTAACCCCGGTCTCCGCCGAGGAGGCTCGCCATCTCTACCAGGTCCGCGAGAGCCTCGACCCGCTCGCGACATCGTTGGCGGCGCAAAATCGAACGAACTCCGACATCTCGAACATCGAGCTCGCGCTCGGCAGGCTCGAGCCCATTACCGATGCGGGGGATCTCGACGCACTCCTGCGTCACCGTGAGTTCCATCGCGCCGTCTACCGAGCGTCCGCAAACCCGGTTCTGATCGACATTCTCGAGCGGCTGTGGGACAAGGCCGACCGCTACCGGCTCGTCGGCCTTCGGCACGGCGGAGATTCCACCCGTGATCGCGCACGGGTCGAAGCCGAGCACCGTGCGATCTACGAAGCCGTCGCCGCCGGAAATGCTGATGTTGCAGCGAAATCGATGACCGAGCACATCCGTCGCAGCCTCGGTAGGCGAGCAATCGTCGCGCTCGCAGACGTGCCCTCGCCGTGAGGTCCAGGACGGGTTCATGCCCGCGCGGCGACCGCTGGCCACTCACGCGGAAATGGCACCACGTCGAGTGCTCGTTGCGACACCGCTGTGTGCGCTGCTGCCGCGTGCAGGATCCCGGACCGTACGACGACGGCTTTGCTTCGAACCATAGATTCGACCAACTCGCTTGACAGCGATTCAGGGGAGGTACGCAGCAGGCGCGCAGCGTCTGTCAACCACATCCGTCGATTCAGGTACTCGTCGACGTCGGCGACGGTGATCCCGCCGCGAATCATCAACGCAAAAGCGAATATTCGGCGTATTCCGTACCAGACCGCACCGTCCGGATCGTCGACGAGGCGATCGGCCCGGCGTAGTGCGTTGTCGAACGCGGCGACGGGATCAACCGGAATGCAGCCGTGCGCAGGAATCACGGTCCGCGGCATCAGCTGCGCGAGTCTCCGGAGCGAGGATGCTGCCACTGCAGCGACGTCCGGTCCGTCCTGGGCCCGATCGACCCATCCGACGTCGTAGTCCGACAGTGCATCTCCCACGATCAGCACTCGCTCGTCCGGTTGCCACAGGGCGATATGTCCGGCGGTGTGACCGGGGGTGAGCACCACCTGCCAATCGGTATCGCCGAGGCGTAGGACGGTCTCGCCCGTCAGCGGCTCGTCCACGGTGTACGGCGCAACGGGCTGATCGAGGTATTCGGCGGAGCAGCATCCCGGGTCCCTGCGCGCGAGCGCGTCGGCATCCGGGACGCTGGCCGCAATACCTGCGCCCCTCGCCTGCAAGAGCCCGTTGGCCCCCACATGGTCGGAATGCCAATGTGTGTTCACCACGCGGTGCAGGTGCCGGGTGTGCTCCTGTACCAATGCGGCGGTGTCTTCTGCATGCGCGACGAACCCACTGTCGACGAGTGCGGGCGTCGCCCCGTCGATCAGCAGTAGGTTCGAGTCGGGGAACGGACGCTGGTGCCAGATCAGCCAGTCCGGCAGCAGGCCTTGATCATTCGCCACGACTCACCACTCGGCGGGCCTGCCCTTGAGCTGTTCCCAGTAGCGACGATGCGCGCGGCGGGACCCCTCGCTGGTCATGCCGGCCGCAAGTTCGGCTACGTCGAGTGGATCCGACAGTGCGGCGATATCGCGCAGAGCGGGTGCTTGCAGGGCGCGCTTGGTGTACGCGTAGTTGCCGATGCAGTCCTCGGGAGTCGATTCGGCAATGGTCACCGCCCGGTCGACAAGCTCGTCTGCCGCGGCCAGTTCGTGGACGAAACCCAAACGAAGCGCGTCGTCGGTTCCGTATATCTCTCCCTGCAGACACGCCCGTGACGCGACGGGCTCACCCCACGCGTAGGCGAGCATTCGGAGGTACACCGCGGGCATCGGGATTCCGATTGGGACCTCGTTGATTCCGAATTTGGCACCCTCGTTGACTGCCACTCGCCGGTCACACACAGCAGCGGTGATCAAACCGCCTGCGAACGCATGGCCGTTGACCGCTGCCACGGTGGGGCGCGGATAGGTGAAGAGCCGCATGTTCGTGGCGCGGTAGTCCTGGAACCAAGAGGCGACGGTGTCGGTGTCGCCCGCGAACAGAGGGAAGTGCTCACCGAGGTCGAGTCCTGCCGAGAACCGGGTGCCGGTGCCGGTCAATACGACGGGAGAGTCGGTGTGCTCGCGTTCGAGCTCGTCGAACGCGTCGTGCAGGTCGGCGAAGAATGCTCTGTTCTGTGCGTTGACGGGGTTGGTGTTCATGGTGACTACGGCAACGCGTCCACGTCGTTCGATGGTCCAGCTCATGTCGTTTCCTATCCGATTGCTGCAGTGTGGGGATCGGTAGTGGTGGCGATGCCGAGAATGTCGCGAGCACGCTCGCGCATCTCGGCCTTGCGAACTTTGCCGCTGACGGTCATGGGGAATTCCTCGACGCAGTGCACGAACCGAGGGATCTTGTACCTTGCGAGTTTGCCCGTGCAGAACGCGCGCAGGTCCTCGGCATCGATCGGTGCCGCACCGGCCCTCAGACGAAGCCACACCATCAGTTCCTCGCCAAACTTGTCGTCCGGAACTCCGATGACCTGGGCGTCGAGAATGTCGGGGTGGGTGTAGAGAAACTCCTCGATCTCTCGGGGATAGACGTTCTCCCCGCCGCGAATGACCAAGTCCTTGATACGCCCCGTGATAGAGACGAAGTGGTCGTCGTCCATCACAGCAAGGTCCCCGGTATGAATCCACCCGTCGGCGTCGATGGTTTCGGCTGTCTTGTCGGGTTGGTTCCAATAGCCCAGCATCACGGAGTAGCCCCGTACACAGAGCTCGCCGGGCTCGCCGCACGGCACCGTGTCGCCGCTGACCGGATCGATGATCCTAAGCTTCACGTGAGGGTGCGCGCGTCCGACCGTGGACACCCTGCGCTCGAGGGGATCGTCGGCCGCCGTCTGTGTCGACGCGGGTGAGGTTTCGGTCATGCCGTAGGCGATCGCGACTTCGGGCATCCATCGGCAGATCTGCTTCATGACCTCGACCGGGCACGGTGAGCCGGCCATGATGCCGGTTCGGATCGCAGAGAGATCGAAGGTATCGAACCCGGGTACCTCCAGCAGGGCTATGAACATGGTCGGCACGCCGTACAGGGAGGTGCACCGCTCCTGCTGACATGCCTTCAAGGTTGCGGTCGGATCGAACGCGGGAGCGGGGATGACGACGCACGCACCGTGCGCTATCGCGCCGAGATTGCCCATCACCATTCCGAAGCAATGGTAGAAGGGCACCGGCACGCAGATCCGGTCCTGCTCGGTATAGCCGACCATGTTGCCGACGAAGTATCCGTTGTTGAGGATATTGCGGTGAGAGAGCGTGACGCCTTTCGGGAATCCGGTTGTCCCCGAAGTGTATTGAATGTTGATGGGGTCGCTCGCGTCGAGAGCGCCTTGTCTGATCGCCAACAGCTGCGCCGGGAGGTGGCTTCCGTGTGTCAGGAGGTCCGCCCACTGATCCGTTCCGAAGTACACCACCTGTTCGAGGGCCGGGGACTTCGGTGCGGCCGAGGCGAGCATCGCGGCGTAGTCGGACGACTTGAACGACGGCAACGCGAACATCGTGCTGATGCCGGATTGGGACAGTACGTATTCGAGTTCATGGGTCCGGTAGGCGGGGTTGATCGCCACCAATATCGCACCCGCTTTGGCTGCGGCAATCTGCACGATCGTCCATTCAGGGCAGTTCGGTGCCCAGATGCCGACCCGATCGCCTGCCTGAACACCGAGATCGATCATCGCCGACGCCAGTGCATCGACATCGGAACCCAATGTTGCGTACGTCCAGCGGCGACCGGACTGCACATCCACCACAGCTTCTCGATCAGGGAAGGACGTCACGGTGCGGTCGAACGCGTCTCCGATGGTGTCGTCGAGCAGGGGCGTGTCGGTCGGTCCAGCGGCATAGCTCGGTTGCGTGGTCATGTGTGCTCCTCCGTTCACACGATCAAATGTGACCCAGAGAACTGCCATGCGGCACCCCCGAAGGGAGGTCTGCCGCCCGCACCCCCTTTCGGAGGTACAGGATTGCCCCACTGTGACCGTACTCACTACTGTCGGAAACAGAACCCCCGAGGAGGTGAACGAATGGACAGCCCGTTCGAGCCTGCACTGCCGATCGAGCGGCGGATTCTTGCCCGGTCGCTCGAACAACTCCGCCGTCAGGCAGGAATGGATATGGTCTTCGGGGGTCCGGTGCACCGGGGTGCAACGGCGATGGAGATCACCGATCTTGCCGGAGTGCGTACCCGGTCTGCCGTCAATCTCGTTGTGCGAAACGGCGAGGGTCTCGGCGGCAAAGCGCTACGGCTTGCGCGTCCGGTCTCGGTCGCAAACTACTTCTCCGCGCAGGGAATCACCCACGTCTACGACCACGCGGTGCGGCCGGAGGCAATCGAAACTCTCGCTGCGCTACCGATCGTCGTCGATCGCACTCCGCGCATCCTGGTATACCTCGCCGCTCGTACTCACGTGCCGCTGGGGGATCGATGGTTCGACAGCTTCACACCGTTGATCAGACGCATCGAGCGCGACATCGCCGTCGAAGACGAAGTCAATCGCCGGATGGCTCTTCTCAGGACCCGTGCTCAGCCGGACCAGGCGACCCTCAGTCGCGCCGATATGTTCGACATAGCGCAAGAGCTCACCAATCTTGCGGTCGCCGTCGATGACGCCACCTTGCGTATGCGATTAGAGGCCATCGGTAGCCGCTTCGCACCGATCTTGGTACCCGCCCCGTCCTCGACGCCCGCGGTGTCGTTGCGGCCTCGCGAAGTCGACGTCCTCACCGAGATCGCCCGCGGCTCCAGCAACAAGGACGTCGGGGAGACTCTGGGTCTGCTTCCCAACACCGTCAAGTCCTACCTCAAGAGTGCGATGCGCAAGCTTCACGCCGGCAACCGCATGCAGGCCGTGCTGATAGCCCGCGAGCGTGGTCTCATCCGCTGACACAAACTACCCCCGAAAGGGGTTACGAGAGAGCGCGACCCACTTTGGGGGGTTCTCGACGGATGTAATGACGCTCACACTTCTCCTCGTACACAGCCCGCCGGTCATCGGACTGCCAGGGCCCGTCGAGCAGGAGATTTTCATGTCCAGAATGATCGACCCGGTAGGCGTGCCCCCTGCCACCCCCATGCGCCGCGTCGCGATAGCGAGCTGCACCGGAACCACGATCGAGTTCTACGACTTCTTCATCTACGGCACGGCCGCGGCCCTGGTGTTCCCGAAAGTCTTCTTTCCTGCACTCGGCACTGCGGCCGGCACGGTCGCCTCTTTTGCGACCTTCGCGGTCGCGTTCATTGCACGCCCACTCGGCGCGGCTATATTCGGACATTTCGGTGACCGAATCGGCCGAAAGAAGACTCTGATCAGCACCCTGTTGCTGATGGGTATCGCCACCGTTCTCATCGGTTGTATCCCCAGCGCGTCCTCGATCGGGATCGCAGCACCGATCATTCTGGTTGTACTCCGCGTCGCGCAAGGTCTTGCGGTCGGTGGTGAGTGGGCCGGCGCAACCCTGTTGGCCACCGAGTACGCCCCGAAAGGGAAACGGGGGCTCTACGCGTTGTTCCCGCAACTCGGTCCATCGCTTGCTTTCGTCCTCTCCAGCGGAACCTTTCTGATCGTGAACCTGTTCGTCGGAGAGACCTCGAGTGCTTTCCTCGATTACGGCTGGCGAATCCCCTTCCTGGCCAGCGCACTTCTCGTCCTCATCGGGCTCTACGTCCGCTTGAAGGTCGAAGAAACCCCCATGTTTGCTCGCCAGGCTCCGCGCCAGGGATCGGCGACCGGGCCACTGATCGGGGTGTTCAAGAATCAACCGCGCGAACTGTTGCTCGCCGCGGGTGCGCTGTCGATGATGTTTGCCTTCTTCTACATCGGTACCGCCTACCTCACGTCATACGGCACCGCCACCCTTGGCCTGAGCCGCACCGCCGTCCTGTCTCTGGGGCTGCTCGCCGCTCTCGTATTCGCAGCTGCCACAGCGCTTGCGGCCACGTACTCGGATCGGGTCGGGCGTCGCAGGATGGTGTTGGGATCGTGCCTGCTGTCGATCCCTGGGGGCCTGTTGTTGTTCCCGCTCATCGACATCGGCTCACCCTTGGCGTTCTTCGCCGGTCTCACTCTGGCCTTGATCATCATGGGAATCTCCTACGGCCCCGCCGGTGCTCTGCTGCCGGAGATGTTCAAGACCGAGTATCGCTACACGGGTGCGGGCATGGCGTACGCCATCGCTGGCGTCGTCGGCGGCGGAACCGCCCCGACACTTGCTGCAGAGCTGGCCAGTCGATACGGCAGTCACGCTGTGGGATGGATGCTGACCGGCTTCGGCGTCTTGAGCCTGATCTGCGCGTCGTTTCTCCCCGAAACACGCCACCGCCCAATGGAACAGAGCGGAAACGAAGCAGCGCCTTCACGATCTGCACAGGTTTAGACCACACCCTTACTGCACAGAGGCCTGTGACGAGCCAAAGGAAAGTACTTGTTCGACAACGCATTCACCCGAACCTTCGGCATCGAGCACCCCATTGTCTGCGGTGGTATGACGGCAGTCGGCAACGCCGATCTGATCGGCGCTGTGGCAAATACCGGTGCCCTTGGATTCATCACCGCCCTGACTCAGCCTTCGCCGGAGGCCTTGGTCAAGGAAATTATGCGGTGCCGGGACATGACCGACCGGCCCTTCGGCGTCAACCTGACGATTTTGCCCACCATCACCCCCGTTCCGTACGACGAGTACCGGGACGCCATCATCGCCGCCGGGATCACCATCGTCGAAACCGCGGGCGGAAACCCGCAACCTCACCTACCAGCATTCAGAGCAGCCGGCATAAAGGTCATCCACAAAGCAGTCTCGGTTCGACACGCAATCAAAGCCGAACAAGTCGGCGTCGACGCCGTCAGCATCGACGGCTTCGAATGCGCTGGCCATCCAGGCGCAGACGACATACCCGGCCTCGTCCTCATCCCAGCTGCCGCCCATGCCTTGACAATTCCCATCATCGCAAGCGGCGGAATCGCGACCGGCTCGGGCCTCGTGGCCGCGCTCGCTCTGGGCGCTTCGGCAGTCAATATGGGAACGCGGTTCATGGCCACCACCGAAGCCCCGATCCACGACAACGTGAAAAACCAGATCGTTCGAAACACCGAACGTGACACGGTGCTCGTGTTTCGCGAATTCGACAACACAGCACGCGTGGCACGAAACGCTGTGTCCGAAAAAATTGCCGATATATCCAAACGTACCGGAGCAACTTTCGCGGACGTCGCAGCTCTGGCTAGCGGTGCACGCGGCCGCGAACAGGTATATGGCAACGGGAACATCGACGACGGGCTGTGGTGGGCCAGCCAAGCTCAAGGATTGATTCGTGAGGTCGCAAGCTGCGCAGAGGTAGTGCAAACAATTCTCGATGAGGCGCACAACATCATCGTCCAGACGCTCCCCGACCAGATCAGCCACTGACCCACCCACACGCAACAGCAGTCCACCTACGAAGGAACCGAACTATGACCAACACCGTCCTGGTGGCCGGGGCTCGTACTCCGATAGGCAAGCTCGCGGGTGCGTTGTCTTCGCTGAGCGCCGTCGACCTCGGTGCGCACGCAATCCGAAGCGCCCTGGGTAAAGCCAAAATCGATGCGTCCATGGTCGATGCAGTCATCATGGGCAACGTCGTGCAGGCGGGCGTCGGTCCGAATCCCGCCCGACTGGCCGCAGCTGTTGCGGGTATCCCGTTGTCCAGTCCGGCCGTCACGATCAACAACCTGTGCTTGTCCGGGCTGCAGGCGATCATCGACGCGAACCGACTCATCGAGTCGGGCGATGCAGACATCGTCGTCGCGGGCGGCATGGAGTCCATGACCAATGCACCGTATCTCGCGCGCGGTGCACGCACCGGATTCCGTTACGGTAGTGCATGTCTCGATGACGCGCTCGATCGCGACGCCCTTACCTGCGGGTTCGACGAGGTCTCCATGGGTGAAGCTACCGACCGCTACATGCAAGGCACCGATCTCGATCGTGCGAATCAGGACTCCTTCGCCGTTCGGTCACACACGCTCGCTGCCACAGCCACGAAGAACGGATCTTTCGGCGACGAGATCGTGCCAGTCGAGATCAAGTCCCGACGCGGTCCGACAACCGTCACTGACGACGAGGGCATCCGCGGCGGAACCACAGTTGAAGCGCTGAGCACGCTTCGACCCGCATTCCTGAAGGACGGAGTCATCACCGCTGGTTCTTCGTCGCAGCTGTCCGACGGCGCGGCCGCGGTCGTGTTGATGAGCAAAACCAAGGCTCAGAAGCTCGGGATCGATTCGCTCGCTGAGCTCGGTGCGTCTGCATTCGTCGCAGGCCCCGACACCTCGCTGCTTTATCAGCCCGCACAGGCGATCACCAAGGCCCTCCAAAAAGACGGCCTGAAGATCGGTGACTTGGATCAGGTGGAAATCAATGAAGCGTTCGCAGGCGTCGTCCTCGCTTCGGTGCGACAGCTAGGACTCGACATGAATCGAGTAAACATCAATGGCGGGGCGATCGCACTCGGACACCCTGTCGGGATGTCCGGTGCACGACTCGCTTTGTCGCTGGCCCACTCACTGAATCGTCGCGGTGGAGGCACCGGCGCTGCCGCCTTGTGCGGCGGCGGGGGGCAGGGGAACGCGCTACTGGTCCGCGCGCCAACGGACGGCGCGCGCCACGTATCCTCTGCGAGCCTGGGGGTTTACTGAAGATCTCAACGTCGCGGTCGGCATGCATCCACGGCTGAAATGCTGGGCGTCAACCCTTCTTGACGGTGCGATAACTGCACTCGGCGGCCTACCACATCCCGGCGTAAGGCGTCCCCCGCCGCACCGTCAATTTCTACTGACGGTGCGGTAACTGCTGCCGAGGCGATTGGCAGACTTCGCATCCCGATGGGTTCTGGTCAGGATCGTTGTAGTCGTCCGCTCCGGGTGTCCCGATCCGCCTGTGTCGGCCCAGGCCGGTACCGTCGCGCAGGTGGCACCGAGCCAGAGCACCGCGTGAGCGGGTACCGCTACCAGTGGGCGCTGTTCGCCGACTGGTGCGCTGCCGCCGACGTCGAGCCCCTACCCGCGACGCCAACCACATTGGCGGAGTTTCTCGACGGGAACCCTGCTGGCGAGACGGTGCAGTTGCGACGGGTCTCCGCCATCAACCACGTCCACCTCGATGCCGGCCACCCCGCGCCGGGTCGCGCGACTTCGCTCCGGTTGGCATTGGATTCTGCCCGCAGCGCAAGAACCACCAGATGCGCCGTGCAGTATCAGGTGATCGCGGCCGGACTACCGACCGATGGATCGACGGCGGCATTGTTCGGACGCCGTGACGCCGTACTACTTCTCTTGGCCGGAGCTGGTCTGTCGCACAGGGCGATTGCATCTCTAGACCGCGGCGAGATCACCATCGACGGGGAGAGTGTCTGGATCAGCGGCCACCACCGCATTCGTATCAACGCCCACGGCGTCACCGACTTCAAGCCGGTCGAAGTGTGGGAGCGGTGGCGCACGGTCTTGCAGTTTTCCGACCGATACCCCTCGACAACTCTGCTCGCAGAGCATTTGCAGGACAACAGGTTTCCCGAAATGTCTGCGTGGCCGATCCGATCGGGCCCGATCGCGGTCCCGATCGATCGATGGGGGCACATGCCCCTACCCGTCGCCGCGATGACTGCCGCCGAAATCGGATCGGTACTTGCCATGCACCGCGCCGGGAACGCACCGCTACACAACTCGCGCCTCCATCGCGTCGTCACCTCGCAGAATCGCTGGGACACCGAACAACCCCAGGTCGTCGACCCTACCGAGTTGGAGCGCTCAGTCGAGTTGGAGCGCTCAGTGGAACTCGATCCCGGGTACTACCGCTCAGGCGTCGATGCACGACGCCGCGCACATACCGCTTTGGCCGGCGTTCCCGACATGGTCGACGACGTCGAAGACCGTATCGAAATGCTCCTACAGCGCACACTCGACCTACTCGGTAACGAAACACTCTGAAAACCCTGGATGTCCGCGTAGGGATGAAGGCGAGCAACAACACTACCTATCGTCAAGAAAAGTTGACGACCACCTGATCCCGACAAACGACGAAGACGATATTCACGTCTGGCCGAGGTACGTGACCGGCACGGTGTCTTAGAACGGGTCAGGTGGACCGGTGTTCATCACCGCCATGATGTAGTCGCGGTCGGGTGGATCGGCAGGGTGTTTGTCGGCGATCGCGAACAACGACCGGTCAGGTTCGGGCGGGGTGCGTGCCTCGTCTCGGGCTGCGAGCCATTCTCGCCAGACGATGCGTTCGGCGCGGTGGCGCACGATGCGGGCGCGGATGGCCGACGTGAGGCCGTGACGATGGCCGATATCGTCGAGTTCGACCGGCCCCACACCGACGTGGGCGTTCTCGACCGTGAGCAGACCGGCAACGCGCAGATCGAGCAAGGCCTCGTACCCGCTGGTACGTCCGACCCCGACGGCTGTGAACAACTCGTCCGGGGTCAGAGGTTCTGCTGAGCTGGCCACTGCGTCGTAAAGGACGCGGTGACGCCATCCAATGACACTCCATGCCGGGTGTACCGATTCGACCTCTGCTAACCCTGTCGAAGTGTCGATGCCTGTCGCTCGTCCCGCGTGTGTGGGCACCAGCGCGTACCGGTCGGGGTTCTGACCCACTCCGCGCTCGATCAGCAACAGCGGTGAGCCTTCCATGTCGCGCAGCCGCTCCAGAACTGACCACACCGTCGATTCGGGAAGCATGCCGGCGGCGATGGACAGTGATCGCCCGCCTACACCGACGGTGGGAACGCCTTCCACTATCTGGCCTGACACTGCAGCAGCCCACGCCAATGCTTGAACGACGGCATGGGTAGTCCATCGGTCTCGTCGGTGAAGAAACTCCTTAGCAACCCAGGTTTGAGCGTGGGTAAGCCATGAGCAAAGTACTGGATCGTAGGTACCCCCTGTGTGCTTTTGCTTGTGCCCGGTATCCCGGACTGGTTCTGGGAGTGTTGATGTGGCCCAGTCGAGGGCGCGGGCAGCGTCGCGGCGGATGGCGCGTTCGGGTTGGGCGTAGCGGGCGTACGCGGCACGCACACCCACCCACGCGGGTTCGGTGACACGGGTGAGGATGTCGGCGGTGCTGGCGCCGGCGAGGACGGCGTGGGTGATGACGGACTGGCGTGCTTCCGAGCGGGAGAGCCAGCGGCGGGTGTCGATGCGGCCGGTGCTGGCGAAGTCGAGGACGCAGCGCGGCGGCGGGGTGGAGCGGCAGAAACGCGGATGTAACCGGGCGTCATCGCTGCTGCCGAGGACCCGTTCGGCGGACGTCTCGGCGCGGATGTGGGCGACGATCGGGCTTGTAGCCGCTCCGCCCGTTCCTCCGAGCAGAGCTTCGAGCCGCTGAAGTGTGCCGGCATCGGACCCGACTATCAGGATGTCGGACGCTGCCGCCGGGTCAAGATCGACGAGGGTTCTGTAGCCACCTTCTTTGCACTGCGAGCCCGGCACGGTGATGCAGCCGGTGGCGTCGTTTGTCATCGGTGTGATGTCCAACGTGGGAAGTCGCGCTGAGAGAAGGCGCAACAACGGCCGTACCTCGTCAGCAGTGACTGTTCTTCCCGGTGCCAGCGGTATCAGCACGTGTCGGCCGCCGCTGGTCGATTCGTCGACTACTGCGCGGCCGCCGCATTCGGTCAACCAAGCCAGCAGACGCGTCACGTCGGCGACAACGGCGGCGTGGCCGTGGTGTTTGGTGTCGAAGTCTAAGGCAACGACGCCGGCGCGACCGCGTGAGAACAACGGCACAGCCGATGGCAATGCCGGCCTTTTGACCGTCAACGGACCCGCCGACACGTATTTACGCGTCGTCGGGTCGTACAGCCTCATCGACCGGCGCGCAGCAATGGCCGGTGCGAATCGATGCCACAGCCGGTCCGCAGTCGCATCCGGATGGACGACACGAGCATTCAATCTTGTACCTACTTCAGGGCACGATGTACCCTGAGACATGTCCGCCAAGACAGTCCCTTCGGGGAAAAGCAACACAGAACGAGTTGCGAGCTAGTCACTCGCCTCTCTGACTTCAGAAACCCTCGGCCCGCACGCCGGGGGTTTTTGTCATCTCAAGGTGCTGCGCAGATTTAGTTGGTCGTATGACCCAAACGTCGGTTTGGGGTCAAGACAGCTACGCAGTCAACGGCAGCACCCCCTGCTCTTGCGCGCGATTCAGCTCGCGCGCAAGATCTTCCCGGTCACTAGCAATCGCAATAAGATCGGCAACGTACTGACTCAGAGACGTAGCGCCAGCCGAGCTCCGCTGTGCCTTGAGCGTGTCAATCAGCTCTGACGGCAGTCGGACAGTCAGCGACGTCCGGTCACCCTTACTGGGCATCGGCATGGCACGGCCTCCTTCGTCTTCGGTCCCAACCGGAGTCCATCCTGAACCAGAATCATTTTCGAAGCGCTGTGACACGCCGAGGAAGACACCGAGAATTACACCCCTGTCATTCAGACGGTCTCCATGCGTTACCCGGACCGCACTCAACTGATGCGTCAGACATGGTCGGCGACCAGTGTCCGTAAACGTGGGGGACACTGTCTGGCATGGAGATTGCCCAAACCATCTCGAAAACTCTGCCTCACCCGCGCTACCGGCTGCCGTTTGCCGGAGACGTCATTGGTCTCGATACCGCCAAGCCTGTTCAAAAAGAGATGGCAATGGCCACCGAACTCGGGGGGATCTACGAACGCAAGATTTTTGGCCACCGACTCGTGGTGGTCTCGGAACCCGAGCTTGTTGCGGAAGTAAACGACGAGAAGTACTGGGCCAAATTTCTTGCCCTGCCACATCGGAAGCTACGTGCCATCGGCGAAGACGGTCTGTTCACCGCGTTCAACTCAGAGCCGAACTGGCATCGCGCGCATGTCGTGCTCGGGCCGGCGTTCAGCAAAGCGGCCATGCGCGGTTACCACGAAGCCATGCAGCAATCAGTCAACGAACTTCGGACCTCGTGGGACGGCAGATCGGGTCCGGTAGACGCCTACGACGAGTGCTCGAAACTGACCTTCGACGTCATCGGGCGTTGCGCCCTGTCGCATGATTTCGGCTCATTTCGCCAGCCCGTACCCTTTGCGGACGCCATCGCCCGCGTCCTTCAATATGTCAACAAGTCATCGAACGATGTGCCGATCATCCGCTCTGTCCTAGGTCGACGAGCGACGAGGCAGCACGATGAGGACCTCCGGTTCATACGCCACACCGTCGACACCCTGATCGAACAGCGAATGGCCCAGCCCAACTCCAACAAAACGACTCCGGATCTGCTCGCACACATGCTCAACACGCCAGACCCCCATACGGGCGACAGACTGACACTGGAGAACATCCGCAATCAGATCATTACTTTCTTGATCGCGGGAAACGAGACAACAGCATCAACCATCGCCTTTGCGTTGCATTTCCTGAGCACCCGACCGGATGAGATGCAGCGGATACGCGCCGAAGTCGACGCCGTCACTCCGGATGGCACCGACATCGAGTTCGAGAACGTGCCCAAGCTGCGACGGACACGACACGTCGTCGACGAAACTCTCCGCCTGTGGCCCGCTGCACCCGGCTACTTCCGCAAGGCACGTGAGCGCGGCGCAACCTCACTGGGCGGATACGAGGTGCCCGAGGGATGGGTCTTTGTTCTCCTTCCACAGCTGCACCGCTCACCGGAGTGGGGGCCAGAGGCACACAACTTCGACCCCGACAGGTTCGCCACAAGCCAGGCAAGCGACACCAACCGCCGCATCTACAAGCCTTGGGGTACTGGTCTGCGAGCGTGTATCGGCCGCCAATTCGCCCTACACGAGGCGGTGCTTGCGTTGGCGTCCATAGCTCGTCGGTACGAGATTCGGGCAGACCCCGATTACCAGCTCGACGTACGCGAAGCAGTGACAATGAGGCCACATGGCGTCAGACTTTCTGTTTCGCGGCGATCGTGACTGTACCGTCGTCTGTCTAGGTCGATCAGGAAGGGGAACCTGTGGACATCGTGAACAGCTGGCACCTGGTGGAAACCCTGGTTCCAGGACAGATGACAGTCATCAGTACTGGGGGGAAGGTCCGAGATTGGACCAAAATCGATCGCTTGTCACCTGGGCCTGAGTTCGATCTGCATGGTTTTCTGGAACTCACACGCAGTTCTTGCGCCGAGCAAGATGTGCTCTTCAAAGGCCGTCGGCGTGAAGCTCGCATTCGCGCAGTACCAGTTCTAGGGCCGTCAGGGGAAACCCACGGCATACAGGTCTGGGTGGGGGACCCGGAGGTCGAACCCGACCCCGTGCGCACCGTTTCCGGAATAGCCTGGCTACTCGAACGCACCGTCATCGAGCAGACAGTCGAGGCTTCCGCAATGTCCGGCGTCTCTGCTGCTGATCACGTACCGGAACGAACCCCGGCTGAGTACAACGCCAAGGCCGTCAAATTCGATGGGTCCGAGGAATTATTCGCCCAGGCGCTGGTCCCTACACACGGTCAAAAGTGGGACGGCCCAATGTCCGTTCTCCACGCAGATGGCCGAATCATGCGTTGGCATTGCTGGGGCAGGGGGAGAACTGACCCTCCCAACGTCGGCCTCAGGCTGCTGTGGCACGACGTGACAGACACAACGGAACCCGACAAACCGACATTGGCTGAGCTGGGAATGCCGAGCGGCCTCGAGAGCGGTGGAACACGCATCGCTGTATTCGACGGCCGAACCGGGATTTTGACGATGTGGCTACCGGAAGCTCCAACCTGGGTGAAATGGCGCGATCTCACAAGCGGCTGCGGCGTGTTGCACGACGACGACCGGGCGACACTGTCAGATGCTCTAGAAAAGTGGACACACGATACGTCTCCCGTGTCAGCTGATGTACGCATCCGTGCAATCGACGGCGACGAGGTGACCGGCTGGAAGTGGCAGCAAACCCGACTCGAGCTACGGCCCTACCCCGGACAACTTGGTGACCGGCTGGTCCTTGCGGTGCTCCCCGCGCTACAACCTTCCGAGCAGCCGCTCGAGGTTCCCACTCCCTGACAGATCGTGATAGCTTCGCCCCCGGCACCTTCCACTCTCCCCAAGAGTTGAAGACTTCCTGTCGGCCGCATGGCCCTCAGACGCAGCCTTTGAGCACCACGTGGAACACATTTCACGTGGCTAACAAGCACGCGTCTTGGAGCCAGAATGTCAACCCAGAGTCAAATTAGCAGTCAGGCCGGTTCGCCCCGTGGCCGCTTCCGCACACGCTCGTATGCCTCACTGACCCGTTGCGCCGGGTACCCCAACGCTTCCGCTATCTGGCGGGCGACCGGCGCGCTCAGCTTGCTCTGCCCGCGCTCGAGCGCCCCGATGTACTGGCTACTAACGCCGATTTCGCTCGCGAGCATCCCCTGGGTCAGCCCCCTGGATATTCGCAGATCACCGAGGTACTCCTCGTCCTCCGGCACTGAGACGAAATCGCTGATCTCACTCCCAAATTCCTTAGCGCATCGAGCAAGAGTGTCAATACGGGGATGGGACTGGCCTCGCTCCCACTGTGAGTACGTCGTCAAGGCCACTCCGAGAACGCGCGCAACCTCGGCACCACTCAGCTTGAGTTCAATTCGTCGTGCCCGCAGCTTGTCAGGTGCGAAACCACGCAACCGACGCCTCACCGATGGAACCTCACGAGAGGACACGATGCCACTTGTCCCAATTCGGTAGCACATAAAGCATGTTTCGATGCTATTGTATAGAGACAGTTGTTTAGACGATGCAATCGAAGTTCGCCCCTGGGCGTCGACAGAGCAAGATTCGGCTTACGGGCGCACACCGCATCAACCGCAGCGTCTACGCATCACTGATACTCCACAGAAAGTGAGAAGCCAACTGGCACAGAGTAACTCGAATTAGCAGACTCCAGATGCGCCGTGATTGGTCGTCCCGAAACGCATCCGGAGTCCCCTCCACCTACAGAACAAAGCCCGATATCGGGCCCAACTTGTATCCGCAGGGGCTCTCCCAGCCTATGCGGATCTAGCAGAACCGCAATCGGATCGGAGACACCTATGACATCTGTCGCGCAACCGCGAACGTTACATCCGGGCTCCACCTGCAATCCCGGCACCGCCCTCTGCCCCTCGGTCAACGACCGTGTTGCGGGCCTGGCCGTGTGTTCGCTCCCAGCCGTGCCCCACCACAGCCACCACAGGCTGATCTGCGAAGAGACGGGCGCGGTGATTGGTGAATGGACTGACGCCAATGCGACGTTCCTGGAACCACTTCCACGGTCTCCGCTCTTCAGCCACGTGGCCTAGTACCCCCCAATCTCGACTGATGCCTGAAGAGGCGATCAGTCGCGAGGGTCTACGCGGCGAACTCACTGCACTGAGGCTCCCGTGTAACCCCTCAGTTGGTGGACCGGCGCGAGGGTCGCACGGTGACGCTTCGACCTCATCGTGTGCCGAACTGCGCGACCCCGCCGGGACGTCGAACACACTCCCACCCCTCCACTTACAGAAAGGAACACGACCGATGCCTTGGATCTTCTCGCAGCTTTGGTTCTGGCTCGGCCTGCTGGGCTGAGCTCTCGTGGATGCCAGCGTGCAACGGACGCGCGCTGGCATCCACTCCCAAGGCATCACCCGTCGTCTGCGCTGAGGGATCACCCGAAGGCTGACCCTCGTTTTCGGTCGCTTTCTCAGCGCGGACGGTGGTGGTTCCACCATCAACCACTCCTGTCACACCACCCAATACCGCTGCATCGCAGCGGCTTACGAAAGGCACATCCGCACAATGTCTCCTCAGCAAGGAATCGGTGGGCGTCACCGCCGCCGCAGGGACCGGGCTCTCGTTCTGACTGCCGTTCCTGTGGCCGTCGCCCTCGCGTGGGGCACCGCGACCGCACACGCGGCACCGCAGGACTTCGTGACCGCACCCGACACCGCACAGTCCGTAACCACCGACACCACCCCCGTCGCACCGCCGCCCGCCCCGACCCAGGAACGCCAGTTCCTGCCCGGCTACCAGGCCTCACCCCAGGTGCAGCAGTCCCAGTGGCGTAGCTACAACGACTACAGGTCCGGCAACCAGCAGTCCTCGTACCAGACCACCTACTACGAGCCCGCTCCCGCGCCGCAGGCCGCTCCGACCGATGCACCGCCTGCCCTGCAAGCGGCCCCGCCGCCCCCGCCGCCGGTTCCGACGGTGCAGCGCAAGGTCATCGCCCCGATCGACGCGCCCGAAGGCTATGTCCTCGTCGGCGGCGAACTCGTCCCATACGACCCGAACCTGCTCGACCCGAACCTGGTCGAGCAGTTCAACAACACCGGAGCCGCAATCCAGGCCGACGGCGGAAACTGGCTCGTGGACAACGGATTCGCCGACGCCTCCCGCGCGGACCGCATCGCCGCAGGCACCATCACCGGCGTCGTCGCAGGCGGCGCGGCCGGCCTCGCCGCATCCGCCGTCCCGGCCGCAGTCATCACCGGTACCGCAGCCGCCATCGGCGGCGGACTCGGCGTCGCCGCCACCACAGGCACCGGAGCCATCGTCTGGGGCGGACCGGTCGGCTGGGTCTTCATCCCCGGTGCAGCCGCACTGGCCGGGGCAGGCGTGGGTGCCGCCTTGTCGGCACCGATCGTTCTCGGTCTGACCGGTGCAGGCGCTGCGATCGGCGGCGTTCTCGGTGCCACCGTCCTCGGCGGTGAGCAGCAGATCATCGAAGAGCCCGCGCCACTCCCGGCACCCGAGGCCGTCCCGGCACCCCCGGCACCCCCGGCCCCGCCGGTCACCGCCGCTCCGCTGGCACTGGATGCCCCCAGCGTTCAGAGCGCCATCGACGCCCCGGTGTGGACCGAACCGGCCTTCGAGCAGGCCGCGCAGTTCACCTCGACAGTGCTCGAGCAGCCCGCTGTGGCTGACACCGTCGCTGCGGTGAACACCGCCGTCGCACCGGTTCTCGACCAGGCGAACGCTGCCCTGGCAGGCCTGAACTCCGCGATCTGATCTCCGGGTGCAGCCCGACCGTACCGGTGGGCGGGCTGTATCCGAAGGTTCGATCCCGTTCCTGCACTTCGACACTCGGAAAGGCCCTGTTGTGGCACCTCGAGAGACCCCCGACGACAGCTCCGATGATTGGTTCGCCGACCCTATCGTCGCCGACACAGAGACTGCCGCTGCAGCGTCCGAGCGCAGACTGACCGTCCTGACCGACCAGCACCAAACCGACGCCGATCCCGACGACGACTGGTTCGCAAGCGACTCTGCGAACGACATGGACCCCGCCCGGCCAACGGACGGATACAGCTCCTTCGACGAACGGACCTCTCTACTTCGCACTGGAGGCCCCTACACCGCGCCCACGCCTCCGCAGTCCTGGTGGCGTCGCCACCGCTCCACTGTCGCCGTGACGACTGCCGTCACGGTCCTGGTCGGGGGAGGGTTGGGAGCAGCTCTGGTCCTCACCGGCGTCGATGACGAACCGCAACCACCGCCTGTACTGCTGCCCGACGAGATTTTCACCACCACAACGGCTCCGACCTCGACTGCTCCCGCCGCAGCCGGTGCCGCCGCAGCAGATGTCACCTGGTGCCGAAGGCAAGCCGACGGTGACCCGGTCACCGAAGACAGCGACGATCCCGGCGCGGTGGCGATCTGGCGGTTCGAGAAGGCCTTCTACTTCGACCGCGACGGTGCCGCTGCCCGCGCCGCAGGGGCACCGGATGCGGTGATGGCGTCCGCACAGCGGCTCCAGACGGGCATCGACCAGCTCGAACCCGACATCGAGTTCTGCGTGCTCGCTGATCCGGTCGACGCCGGGATCTACGACGTCACCGTCGTCGAACGCGGCCCTGGCATCGACGGCCGGATGAGCCGCCAACGGATCACCACCACCAAGACGCAGGACGGCACGACGCTCATCTCCGCCATCGTCCCGCGCTGACCCCTATGACCAGGCACATCCGCTGGACCCCACCGAAGAAGAGAGAAGCCGTGCACACAACCATCGACCAGGTTCGTCGCCTCACTCCGCGCCTGCTCGCCGCCACCGCCGCGATGACGGTCGCGGTCTCCGCCAGCGGCGTCGCGGCCGCGCAGCCCTCCGCCGCACCCACCCCGTCCGGATCGGCGACCACCAGCCAATCCAGCACCGACGGCGACTGCCCGGTGCTGCATCTCGTCGTCGTCCCCGGTACCACCGAGATCGACGAGAACTCCTCACCCGACGCCGATTCCGGATTCTTCTCCCGGCTGACCGTCCCTGCGATGCGCGATGCGAACTCCGGCGACGGCCCAGCGCTCGAACGCAGCTACGTCCCCTACCCGGCGAGTTTCGGTGGCAAGCCCGGCGATCGCTCCGCCGTTCCCTACGCCCAGTCCGTCGACATCGGCGTCGAGAACACCACCAGGATGATTTCCGACATCGCCGCACGCTGCCCCGGCACCAAGGTCTTCCTCTCCGGCTACTCCCAGGGCGGCGAGGTCGCCTCCCAGGTCACCCGCGAAATCGGAGCAGGAACCGGCCCCGTCGACGCCGACCACTTCGCCGGCGCAGCACTGTTCTCCGACCCCACCCGAGCTGAAGGCG
The DNA here is from genome assembly GCF_002259145.1 of Rhodococcus sp. 15-2388-1-1a. Taxonomy (NCBI): domain Bacteria; kingdom Bacillati; phylum Actinomycetota; class Actinomycetes; order Mycobacteriales; family Nocardiaceae; genus Rhodococcus; species Rhodococcus sp. 15-2388-1-1a. The sequence continues at coordinate 66,603 of NZ_NPFP01000053.1, forward strand.
AAGACGTCATCGCCAGCGGGGGATCGGTCCCCGCCCCGGCACCGGGCACCAGCGGCGCAGCAGTGGACACCGTCCAACTCGCCCCGGCCGTCGCCGCAGCGGCACCAGCAGGTGGCGGTATCGCACCGACACCGAAGATCGCCGGATTCGGAGCAGTCTCGGACCGCGTCGCTTCCTACTGCACCGCAGGCGATCTCGCGTGCGACACACCCATCGACGCCCCCGCCGCGAAACTCGTGGCCTCCATCGCCGGGCAGTCCTCGATGGACACCCGCGACCCCGTGAAGATCCTCACCGACGTCTCCACCGCCGTCGGACGGACCGCCCTGATGACCGGTGCGTCGGTGATCAACGACAACATCGACTTCGACTCCAAGGCAGGACGATTCGAGGTCAACTCGTCGTCGGAGACCGTGCTGTCGAAGATGGCGAAGTACTCCGACCCCTCCGCCACCTCGACCGACGAGATGATCGACGAGGCCGTCGGTGCGGTCACCAAGATCGCGGGCATGGCTATCGGGGCGGCGATCACCGTCGCCAAGGACGTCATCACCCCCGAGACGATCGGCCAGCTCGCCACCGTCGGCCTGACCAACCCACCCGCAGCCCTCGGCATTCTCGCGACCAAGGTCCTCTCGTCCGCGGTCAAGCTCGTGCCCCCGGCGACGATCGACTCGGCCGTCGACGTCGCGTTCAAGGAAGTGTCGAACACCATCGACGAGAACGCCGGTCTCGCTCAGCTCGTCACCGACACCTCGTACTGGAACACCGCGACCAAACATGGCTCCTACGACAGTGTTCCGGTCGGATCCAAAGGTGAGACCCCGGTCGAGCTGACCGTGCGGTGGATCGTCGCACTCGCCGCTGACCTGACCGGCGATCAGTCTCTCGCCGACAAGGTCGGGGCAGTGATCAAGCAGGGTGCGTCGCTGTTCGCCACCACCGACACCGTCCGTAGCGCCGGAAGCATCCTCGCCGCCCACGCCACCGTCGGGGCCAGCGGGACCGCCACGACGACCTCAGCGGGCACCACCACCTCGGACGTTCCCGCCGCAGCACCCACGACCGTCTCGCCGACCACCACTCGGTGACCGAGAACGCCGGAGAAGGAGGTGCCCCCGACATGGCCGCACAACCAGCAGAGCACCGTGACTACTACCGAGACGACGAACCGTCGGTCACCCCGGCCGGACTGCGGATACCACCGCAATCCCGGCAGGCACCGATTCACGAAAAGCCGGTCGCGGTCCACGGTCGCCTGCCCGCGATGTGGCTCCTCGCCGCTCACGGACGCTCCGGCGCAGGCACACTTGCCCAGATCTGGGCCCCGGCGGGCGATGCCCGCCGGGGCTGGCCCGCCCGCGACCGCCACCCGCACGTCGTGGTCGTGTGCCGCACCGACCGGGACGGCCTCGACGCCGCCCACGATCTGCTCTTGCAAGCGGCCGCAGGTCTGACCGGCGGCTGCACCCTCCTCGGATTGGCGCTGGTTCCCGATGCACCCGGCCCGCTCCCGAAGACTCTGCGCAGGCGCGCCGACGTCGTCGCCTCAGCAGCTCCGGCGGTCTGGCGGATTCCGTACGTCGAGGATCTGCGTACCCACAGCCAGAGCGAGCTCGCGATCTGGACACCCACCGAACCCGACCCACCCCCACCGGGACGGATGCGGGCACCAGACCCCTCGACCACCACCCCGCACCACCAGCTCGCCGTGATCGGGCGGGAGATCTTCGCCGCCGCCCGCATCGCCGCAGGCCACTGAACCACAACACCTTTCACCGGAACAGAAAGAGAACAACGATGATCACCACACTCACCGCATCGACGACCACATTCCTTGCGCAGAACATCGGCGACGTCAGCCCCACCGCACCCGACGGTGAAACAGGCGACAAGATCAACATGCTGCTGTCCTGGCTGATGTGGGGCTGCATCATCGCCGCCGTCGCCGGGATCATGCTCTGCGGAGCGATGCTCGCCTTCGAGAAGATCACCGGCGGGCAGGGCAACGCCACCGGAAAACTCGTCGGCGGCCTGTTCGGGTCCATCGTCATCGGTGGAGCCGCCGGCCTGGTCAACATGCTCGTCCTATGACCGGCGTCAGGCTCCAACCGGTCGAGCTGACACCGATCGGCGGCCCCGGACTCGACATGGGCTCGCTGACAGACGCCTCGGTGAACCTCGAGCAACTCCTTCACTGGCTGACCATGGCCGCGTGGGTATCAGCGTCGATGTCGGTGCTCGGGGCGCTCTACGGGCTCGTGATGCTCGCGTTCGGGAGCAGACGGGCACCCGGGGTCATCGTCGGCGGGGTCGTTGGAACAATCGTCGCCGCGATCGCCGCGACGACAGTCATACCGCCGCTACAGGAGACGCTGACGTGAGCATCCTCGCCGCCGGCATCGACACTGCCGTCGTCATCGCGCAACCACCGACCACCCCCGTCGAGTGGCCGGACGAAGTCTGGCAACCGATCATGACCGGCCTGTCCTGGCTGCTCTGGTTCGCGATCATCACCTGCATCGCAGCGCTGTTCGTGTGCGGGGCGGTATTCGTCAACCAACGCAAATCCACCGGAACACAGATCGTAGAGGACGCCACCCTGACCCGGATCCTGATCTGCGCGGCCATCATCGGCTCCGCATCCGGCATTACCCAAGCCGTCCTCGCCTGAGTTCAATCCCGCTGCACCCGAACTGCATTCAACCGAAAGGCATCTCCTGATGACCGTCTCGCGCACACTCCGGATCGCCGCAGCCGCGGCGACCGTCCTTGTTCTCGCTGCGTGCGGATCCGACAACGACGGCGACCCGGCCACCGGGGAAGGCAATCCGGCACCGGACCTCCGCTCTGCCCCGGCCGAGCTGACCTGGCGCGAGATCGCAGGGGTATCGGTGCCGACCTCACGGGTCGACGGGCCCGCCACCGGAACGTCGGTGAACCGCAGCGGGTACTCCCAGACCCCGCAGGGCGCGGTCCTGGCCGCCATCGTCGGCCAGACCGCACTCGCCGTCGCCGACGATCGCGCATGGCCGGAGGTCGTCAACACCGTCACCGCACCCGGACCCGGACGTGACGAGTTCGCGGCCGCACGTGCCGCCGTCACCGTCTCCGGATCCGTTCCGGCCGATTCCGCACCGAGGTTCGTCGGGTTCGAGGTGACCGACTACAGCAACGACCCGCTCTCGGCGGCGGTGTCGGTGGCTCAAACCATCGGCGGTGACGACCAGCTCTACGCCTACCCCGTTGCCCTGCAATGGATCGCGGACGACTGGCGCATCGTTCTTCCGACCGCGGAGGAGAACATCGACGCGGTCGAGCTGGACTCCCTCGACGGCTACACCACGTTGGAGCAGAACTCATGAGCGCCTTGACACGCAAACTCCTTATCGGCCTCGCTGTGTTCGTCGTCGTCGCGGTCATCGGCGCGATCGTGTTCGTCATCCCGAACATGAACGACGACGCCACCCCGCCGAGCACCGCTGCTCCGTCGCCGACGACAGCGGCACCTGCACCTGGTGACTCCGAGCTCGACACCGGTGCTGAGGGCTTCGGTGTTCCCGACGCGGACCTGTCCGGTCGCACGGTGATGGTCCCGAACAACCCTGCCGGCCAACCCCTGCCGCAGCGAGAACCGACCGGGCCGCGAGTCGAATGCACCAACGACGGCCGACCGGTCACCTCCCCGGAGTCGATGATGATCCAACGCAACTTCGGTGTCTCGACCCTGTACTCCGAGACGGACGGCCCCTCGTATATCGACGGCCTGGTCCTCGCCGGCTACACCCGCACCCCGCAAGGCGCGGCACTGGCCGCCGCGAACTTCCTACCCCGCGGCCTCGCGGGCGGACCCGTGGCTGTCGAATCCACGGAGAAGCTCACCCTGATACCCGACGAGAAGATCGGTACCCAGGAGAAGAAAGAAGCAGAACTCGCGAAACCGGTCAACACCGAGACTGTGGCATTGCGGGCACCCATGGCGTTCAAGATCCTCTCCTGCACGGACAGTTTCGCCGTCGTCGAGCTCGCTCAGATCCGCGATGTCGATGACGCCGGTAGACGGATGCAGAACCCGACCTACACAGGACTGCGCCTGAATATGGCGTGGGATGGTGGCACCTGGAAGGTCAGCAAACTCGACGGTGCCACTACTGGCGGCCCGTACAGCTCGCTCGATGGTTTCACCCGGTGGGCACTGTGACCCGCACAGCGGCCTTCGCCGCCCGCGCTGTCGTCATCGCACTGCTCTCACTGATCGCGGTAGTCGGGGCCAGCGGACTCGCCCACGCCCAAGATCCGACACCGGCACCCACACCGAATCTGACCGAGCAGATCAACCCCGACGCCGACGGCAACGACTTCCAGCAACAACGCCGCGAGTGCGTTGCCGAAGGCTCGCCGGTCCTCGGTGACGGTTGGCTCAACGACGCACTCGAGGGAACCGCCGTGGGCGGCTTCATGGACGAGGCACTGTGCCTGGACAACGCGTTCACCGATCACCCCGGCGACGCGTTCTCCACCGCCGTCGACTCCACACTCTCGACATTCTGGGGTGACCCGGTCGGAGACTTCGCCAAATCAGTGATGGAAGGCAACACCCAAGCATTCCGGTCGGTGATGACGTTCTGGATGTCCTCGGGCATCCCGGGCCTCGCCGCCGAGAACGCCATGTCGGGCCTGCGCAACATCATCTCCGGATTCACCGTGGTCGCCTTGTTCGCCTCGATCGTGATTGCGATGACCAAACTTGCGATCGCCCGAAAACAAGCGGTGATGGAAGGGGCCACCGAGACCGCGACCATGCTGGTGCGCACAGTCGTCACCGTCTCGCTCCTTCCGATCCTGGTGTTGATGTTCCACCAAGGCGGCGACATCGCCTCGTCGTATGCGCTGGAGAAGTTCGTCGGCGGCAACCTCGACGAGAAGATCACCGCCATCACCGCGTTCGATGACAAGACCGGTCTCGGCCCGATCCTCGCGCTCGCCTGCGCTGGATTCGCCTTCCTCGGCTCCGTCGCCCAGCTCATCGCCCTGCTCATCCGTGAGGCAGTGCTGTGCGTCGTCGTCGCTGTCATTCCTATCGCCGCCGCATCCTCGGCCACCGGCACCGGTCGCAGCTCCTACAAGTCGATGATCGCCTTCACTCTCGGCGCTCTCCTGTTCAAGCCGGTCGCGACGCTGCTGTACCTGTTCGCGTTCTGGGCGTCCTCGGCGTCGAGCTCGGACCAGATCGCAACAGTCATCATCGGCTCCGTCCTCCTGGCCATCATCGGGTTCGCCCTGCCCACCCTGATCAAGATCGTCGCTCCCGCCGCAGACACCATCTCCGCCGGCGGCCGGGAAGTGGGAATGCTCGGTGCAGCAGGCGGGGCGGTGATGGGGGCCGGCGGTATGGCCGCGTCGCGTGCCCTCGGCTCGGTCGCAAACTCCGTCGGCGGATCCTCGGGCGGCGGCGGCAAAGGCGGCTCCTCGGGCGGGAACGGCACCGGCGCACGTTCCACCCCCGGATTTCAGGGCCGCTACAACGGTGGATCGAGCCCCTCGCACGCGGGTGCATCGTCCGGGCCGTTGGGCGCCGCCCGCAGAGCCGGAACGGCCGCTGCATCGGTCGGGAGCGCCGGAACCTCGGCAGCTCTGCGCGGAGCGGCAGGGGCACTCAAAGCCGCCGGAAACGCCGGACGCACCGCCGGATCGGTCTCGACCACCCTCGGCTCGGCCGCAGAAGGCGCAGTCGGCAACTACCACGGACGGATTCAACGATGAGCGCCCAGCTCGAAGCCCCGTACGAGCCGCCGATCTACTCGGCAGGCAACCGGCCGCAGAGCACGTTCGCGTTCGGCCTCCCGACGAAGGTCATCGCCTACGGTGCAGGGTTTTTCGCGGTCTCGTTCGCGGTGCTGATCTTCGGCAACGTCGTGGCCGGACTCGCGTTGATGGGCATCGGCGCGCTCATCCTAGCCCCTCTGGTCATCGCCCCGAACGGCCGAACCCTCTACGAGACAGGACAACTGAGAATGCAATGGCTGCGGCGCAAGCACATCGACAAGTCCACCGAGTACCACGCCGGACCACACTCGAGGATCCCCGGTGGCCGCTACAAACTCCCCGGACTGCTCGCCCGCACCAAGGTCTACATGGGAATCGACCGACACGGCAACGAATTCGGGATGATCCACAACCCCGACGATCACCGCTACACCGTCGTCTTCGATGCCCTGCCCGGCGGCGACGAAGCGATCGTCCAGCGCGACAAGGACCTCTACACCGCCGATTGGGGTGTCTACCTCGCCGACCTCGGCCTGCCCGGCGACATCGTCGGTGCCGTGGTGGTGGTGGAAAACATCCCGGCTACCGGGCTGCGATTGGCGCGGCGAGCGGAACACGAACTCGTGGAGAACCCGCCGCCGTTGGCGAAAGCGTTCGTCGAGCAGTCCGCCGTCCGGATGCCCTCGGGTCGCCACCGCACCCTGGCACGGCTGTCGATCACCTTCCGCGCCACCACCCGCGAGCGGCAGAAGGATCCGGAGGAGATGGCCACCGAACTGGCCCGCCGCCTGCCGGATCTGTACGAGTCGCTGGCCGGTGCCGGGATCGACGCGCAGCCGATGACCGCCGCCGAGATCACCGCGGCCGTGCACCGCTCCTACAACCCCTCGACCGAAAACGACTTCGAGGAAATGGAGATCTCCGGCGAAGAGCACGGAGTCGACTGGGACGACGCCGGACCGGGACGAGCGAAAACCGAATGGGGTCACTACCGCCACGACGGCGGCGTCTCGGTCGTCTGGGAGATGGCCGCACCGCCCGAGTCGGTGTTCACCGACACCGTCCTCAAACCGCTCCTGCAGCCGCACGACGACCTCCCGCGCAAACGCCTCACTCTCGTCTACCGCCCCTACACCGCCGGGGACGCCGCCAAGAAGGTCGACAAGCAACACCGAGACGCTCTGCACGCGATCAACTCTCGCGGCAACAAGATCACCTCCGCTGGGTCGGAGAAGCGCCACGAGATCGCCGAGCAGGCCCGCCACGAGATGGTCTCCGGAGCCGGATACGAACGCTATTCCGCACTGCTGACGATCACCGTCGGATCGGTCGAGGAGATCGCGAATGCGGCGGCGGTCACCGAGTCGCTCGCCGCCCGCTCCCGGCTGCGGTTGCGCCGCGCGTTCGCGTTCCAGGACGCCGCGTTCGCCGCCGGTCTCGGTGTCGGTGTGCTGCTGCCCGATCAAATCTCCACTTCGATCCTCGTGCGTCGCAGCTAGAGCGCCGCCGACCGCATCCGGCCCACCCTGCCCGAGAAAAGAGACACCCACGATGACGACGACCGACCACCGCCCGCGCAGGAACTACGACCCGCGATACGACGAGACGAGGTCAGACGAGCATGGCCTGTACGAGACGTCAGCGCCGCAGCCGTCGGCGTTCGTTCGGTGGATCATCGGCGACACCGACTACGCCGAAATCGCCGCAGCCGTCGCCACCGGCGACGCCGAAGAGCCCAACCCGTACTCCCGACGCGGCATAGGCCTCGCACGGTGGCGCAACGACCACCCTCACGTCGAGCGGGCCGTCCACGACGCCGCTGGGGACCCGTGGTGGCGGGCAGCGCTGTCGTCGAGCACACGCGGCCTCAAAGGGCCCGGTGGTGGGCGGATGTCGACCGTCCCGGCCCCGATCGAGTACGAAGCAACCTCGGTGCAGATGTGCGGGCTCAACCCGTGGGCGATCGGCGCGGCCGCACCCTCGGCCGGCACCATCGTCGGCCAGCACGCCATCACCGGCAACGCCGTCTCGTGCGATCCGTTCGCGTACTTCCGCGACAAGCTCATCGGCAACCCCTCGATGTTCGTCCTGTCCCTGCCCGGCCTGGGGAAGTCGACGCTGATCCGCAAGATTCTCCTCGGGGCGTGCGGCTGGGGACAGACCCCGATCGTCGCCGGGGATATCAAGGGTGAATACGTCAAGCTCACCCACTTGGTCGGCGGGCAGGTGATCACCCTCGGGCACGGCGGGGGACATCTCAACCCCCTCGCCGCCGGTGCCCTCGGGCAAGCCGTGGTCCGCGCGATCGCCGCCCGCGATGCCGCCACCGACCCCGAACGTATCGCCGAGCTCGACGAGCTGATCGACGTCGCGACCATCACCATCTCCACCCGCCAGATCAATGCCGTCTGTGCCTTGGTCGAGCTGATTCGCTACGACACCCACTCGGTGAAGGCCTTCGAGAACTCCCTGATCGGTATCGCCCTGCGTGAGCTGTACGCCGACGACGGATTCTCCTACACCCGCCCGCCGCTGCTCAAAGACCTCTACGCCCGCATCGACGCCGGATCGGCGGACATGCTCCAAGCGGCCTACAAGACCGACCGCGAGGGCTACCGCGAGGCCATCACCGAACTGATGCAGGCCCTCGGCGCACTGACCTCCGGCCCACTCGGGGACATCTTCGCCGACCACACCACCGAACCGATCGACCTCGATGCACCGATGATCTGCATCGACGTCTCTTCCCTCGACCGCGGCGACACCACCCTCAAAGCCGCCGTGATGCTCTCCTGCTGGGCCGACGCGTACGGCACCGTGGAAGCTGCGCACCTGCTCGCCGACGCAGGACTGGACCGCCAACGCCTGTTCCTGATGGCGCTCGACGAGCTGTGGCAGGTCATCGGCGCAGGACCGGGCATGGTCGCCCGCGTCAACGAGATCACCCGCCTCAACCGCACCGACGCAACCGGTTTGCTGATGATCACCCACACCGGCCGCGACCTCGAAACCCTGCCCACCGAAGCCGATATCAAGACCGCGAAGGGGTTCATCGACCGCGCCGGCATGGTCGTGTGCGGTGGCCTGCCGATCGGTGAGGTCGAACGCCTCTCCGGGGAGCTGAAGTTCACCGCCGCCGAAGCTGGCATGGTCACGTCCTGGTCGCGCGGCGCGGCGCTGCGCGGATCCGAACGCCGCACCGTCCGTAACCCGATCGGGCGCGGGAAGTTCCTGATCAAAGTCGCCAAGGACAACACCCCCGGCATTCCCATCCAGACGGTGCTCACCGACGTCGAATACGACACCGGAGTCCACGACACCAACGCCCGCTTCGCTGAGTACTTCGCCGGCGGCCAGCACCACGCCGCCGATTCCGGTGACGCCCACTACGCCCAGGACTCTGTACTGGTCGGAGCGCAGTGATGACCGCCGAGTACCCCCGCGCCGAATACTCGGCGCAGACCCGCTCGTGGGCGCTTGATCAATACGAGAAGTCTCGCCACAACTACGCCTCCCGAGCCGAATGCGTTGCCGCCTTGGCTGTCTCGATCGGGGCACACGAGAACACCGTGGCCCGGTGGATCAAAGACAAGTACGGCTCGCCGCGTCGCCCCGCAGCGGACGAGGTGACCGCACGACTGCGGGCCGCCGAGGAGGAGATCACCCGACTGCGGTCGGAGAACCGTTCCCTCACCGAGCGTTTGGCCGCCCACGCCCCGCGATCGATCGGTGCGGAGTCGATTTCGGCGGCCGCGTTGTGAAGAAGGGCGGCGCGATCGCCCTCGCTGTGGTGCTCGCACTGTCACTGTTCGTGGTCCTGTTCGTCACCACCGGTGTGCGCGAGGAAGTGCCGACCGATTGTCTTCCCGGGAAGGGCATTTCCTCTGCTGCGGGTGGGGTTCCGGCGGGGTCGTTCGCCAAGCCGGTCAAGACCACCGAATCGACAGTGTCGAGCCCGTTCGGGACGCGGTGGGGCACCAACCATAACGGCATCGACCTCGCAGGTCCGGTCGGGACACCGATCTATGCTTACGCCGACGGCGTCGTCTCGAAAGCCGGACCCGCCGACGGGTTCGGGATGTGGATCGTCCTCGATCACAACATCGACGGCGCGGTCGTCTCCACGGTGTACGGCCACATGTTCCCCGACGGTGTGCTGGTGAAGGTCGGGGACCGCGTCACCGCGGGTCAGCACATCGCCGACATCGGCAACAATGGACAGTCGACCGGTGCGCACCTGCACTTCGAGTACCACCCCGGCGGCTGGGCACCGGGCAACGCGATCGACCCGCAACCCTTCTACGACGCCGCCGCCGACCCCGGCACCGGACAGACAGGCCAGACTCCACAATCTCCATCGACGACCGCACCCGCGCCCTCGACAGGAGGCGGTACCGCGGAGATGGCGGCGCTGCCCGCCACCGTCGGATCCGAGGAGCATTTCCAGGTCGACACCGTCCGCGTCGCCCGCGCCGTGCACGCGAAGTTCCCGCAGATCACCACGATCGGCGGGTGGCGCGCAGACGGTGGGGGGTTCGACGATCACCCCTCCGGCCGCGCCGCGGACATCATGATCGACAATTGGTCCTCCGAGGAAGGCAAAGCGCTCGGTGACCAGGTCAAGGACTACCTGTGGAGCAACCGCGACTACTTCCAGATCGAGTACATGATCTGGCGACAGGAATACATCCCCTCTCACGGTGAACCGAACACCATGGAGGACAGGGGATCTCCGACCCAGAACCACTTCGACCACGTCCACGTCACCACCGTCGGCCACGGACCGCCCGCACCCGGTCAGACCTACGGGCCCGTCCCCGGCGGCAGTGGATCCGCACCGAAAGCAACCGGCACCTGCACCACCGCACCCGGTGCCGGACTCGGCGATCACGGACAACTCGCCGCCGGCCAGATACCGCCCGAGTTCGAGCCGTGGCTCACCCTCTCGGCCGAGCAATGCCGCGAACTCTCACCCACGGTCCTCGCCGCTCAGCTCGAACAGGAATCCGGCTTCACACCCGGCCTGACCAGCCCCGCCGGTGCCGAGGGGTATGCACAGTTCCTCCCCGGAACGTGGGCGTCGTTCGGTTTCCCCGTCGACGACCAGGGAGTGGTCACCGGGGCAGCAGGGGAGGGCGACCCCAACGACATCGGTGACGCTGTCATGGCGCAGGGCCGCTACAACTGCTCGGTCGCAGACACCTTGCGGCCGGGGATCGAATCCGGTGCCATCACCGGCGATCCCGTGGAGCTGATGCTCGCCGGATACAACGCCGGCCCCGGAGCGGTACAGCAGTTCGGCGGCGTCCCGCCGTACTCGGAGACCCAGAACTACGTCACCACGATCACCGCCACCGCATCCGACTACGACCTGGCCCGATAGCCACCACCGACCAATGCTCGACGGAAAGGCCCGCTCATGAGCACCACACCGACACGCACCGGCTACCACCTGACGTCCCACGACCGGCATCGAGCACTGACAGCCCTTGCTCTGACCTCGGTCATCGTATGGACGGTGTGGGCTGTTCCCGTCGCCCGATTGATCCTGGAATCGATGATCACCACGATCGAGGACACCGGCCGGGCCGCGGCGACCCGCGACGTTCTCGCGCATGGTTGGTGGGCCGTCATCGTCGTCACCGCGGCGATGACCATAGGCAGCGTCGTCGCTGTCGCCGACGCCTCTGCGCGAGCGCAGAACTGGACTGTCACGGCGCTCCGCAAAGCCATCCACTTGGCGGCGACCGCGCTCGTCATGTGGGCGATATGGACGGTCAGCGTTGTCGCCGCAGCAGGAGTCCCCACCGTCGGTTGATGCTGCACCCACTCGCACATTGTTGTCGGTGGCCACCAGGACACTGACACCATCACAGATCAAGGAGCACAGACATGACACAGATCCTCCACAGCCGCCAGGTGGACGCACCGATCGTCGACTGGCTCGAAGTGATCGCCAAAGCCGCTGCACTGGGCCAGATCTCCGACACTGACGCTGAATCAGCGACCGAAGTCGACTCGCAGGAGAGCGCGAGATGAGCCGACGAGCAGGCATCGTGTTCGCGTGTCTCGGCATCGTCGGTGTCATCGCCATTGCCGCTGTGATCGTGTTCGTGTTCCGCGGCCCGGACACACCGCCACCACCGGGCACGGACGCCGGAATCGCCATCGACCCGTCCGCCACCGACCCGGTCGGCGTCGCGACGTCGGTGATGTCCGCTGTGTACACCTGGCAACCCGCAGTGCAGGATTCACCGTGGGATGCCCTGCACGCCCAGCGCGGCAACCTCACCGGCCCGATGGCCACCGCCGCCGCCACACCACCCGATCCAGCGCCGCAACCGATCCCGGAATGGTCGGCGTGGGCACGCAGCGGCGACATCGTCACCGCCGTCGCCCAACCGGACACCAGCGTCTACACCGACGGCACAGCCGCCGAGATGGACGGTGACACCCAGGCCACCGTGGCTCTCGTCATCGACCGCGTCGTCCAACACCGCAGCGGTGAGATCACCCCGTTCACCGGCTACACCGGAGCCGTCGACCTCGAACGCACCGACGACGGCTGGAAAGTCGCGAACTATCGCCTCGTCAGCGCGGGCCTCTAGCCGACTGGCCACCGACAACACCCTCGCTGTCCACACGCCGCACACACCGCAGAGAAGGATCCATTGTCATGGGAAAAGTCGGAATCCTCACCGAAAAGCCCTCCGCAGCACGTAACTTCGCGACCGCTTTGGGCGGTATGAGTGGCACGTTCGGGGGCACGGAGTACGTCATCGTCCACGCTCGCGGCCACCTGCTGGAGTTGAAGGATCCTTCCGCGATGGTGCCCGCGCCTCTCACCGACAAGTACAAGAGCTGGGAGCTCGAACATCTCCCGTGGAACGCCGACGACTTCCGCTGGGAGCGAGAAATCCGGCGCCGGGTGTCCGGCGGCAAGCTGGTCACCGATCCGGACGCGAAAAGCCTGCTCCACGAACTGAAGACGACCCTCTCGGGCTGCGAGAGCATCTGCAATGCAGCCGATCTCGACCCGACCGGTGAAGGCTCACTCCTGGGCTGGGAGATCGTGGAGTACCTGGGCCTTGAGAACAAGAAGCTCGAACGCATGGAGTTCCTCGACGAAACACCAGCATCGCTGCGTAAGGCCTTCACAGCCCGTCGCCCGGTCACCGCGATCGCCGCCGAGGGCGACTACCGCAAGGCCGACTTCCGGTCGAAGTGGGACATGCTCTCGATGCAGTTCACCAGACTCGCGACCAAGACGACCGGGGCAACCACCGTGCTACGCAACGGGCGGCTCAAGTCCGCGATGGTCGTCATCGTCGGCAACGGACTCGACGCGCACCACGGATACGTCAAGAAGGCGTTCTACGAGAACCGGTTTCGGGACGAGAACGGCGTGACATACACCGACCCCGAGGTCGATCGATTCGAGAACGAGAGCGATGTTCCCGGCGGCCTGCAGTCGTCACCGGTCGTCCACGACGGGACCACGCGCAAGAAAACGGGACCGCCGAAACTGATGGACCTGGCCGCACTGTCGTCTCTGTTGTCGAAGAAAGGTTTCGGGGCGAAGAACGTTCTCGACACCTATCAGAAGATGTACGAGGCGCAGGTGGTGTCCTACCCGCGCACCGAGGACAAGTTCATCTCGATCGAGCAGTTCAACGAGCTGCTTCCCTCGGTCGACGCGATCGCCGGCGTCGTCGGAGTGGATCCGGCGGCGCTGAGCCACCGCGGCCCGCGCACGAGCCACGTCAAGTCCGGTGGCGCGCACGGTGCCAACCGTCCGGGGCCCAACGTGCCGCCGAGCCTCGCGGCAGTGGAGAAGGCCTACGGCGAGCTGGGTCGGGAGATCTACGAGCTTCTCGCGAAGAACTACCTGACGATGCTCGCCCCCGATTACGAGTACGACCAGCATCGCGGGCACGTCGCGATGTATCCGAGCTTCGTCGGCTCGCTGAATGTGCCCGCAGTGCTCGGATGGAAAGGTGTGTTCGTCGTCGACGAGGAGGACCAGCAGACGGACGACCAGCCAGAAGGAGTCACCGCGCTCGGTACCGTCGCCGACCCATTCGTCCACGAAGGCTTCCCCGCCCGGCCCCCGCACCCGACAATGGGCTGGCTGATGAAACAGCTCGAGAAGCGGAACGTGGGTACCGGTGCGACCCGGACGAGCACCTATGCCGAGGTCACGAACAACTCGGGCGGCAAGGCCTTGATGGTCGAGCAGCGCGGCAAGATCACCCTCAGCGCGATCGGTGAACTCAACCATCGGATCCTGCCAGGCACGCACATCGGGGATCTGACGATCACCGAGCAGGTCTTCGAGCAGATGGCGCAGATCGAGGCCGGAACCGGCGAGGCAGCCGACTATCTGTCCCTCGTGGCGGACCTGGTGCGCCGCGACCTCGAGACGATGACCGCGAATGCAAAGGCGTTGTCCGGCGAGCTCACCGCACGGATGGGCAAGGCCGGGGTGACCCGGGAAGCGGTGGAGATGATCGAGCTGCCACCGGAGCTGCATTTCACCCACGCAGGCACGGTCGTGACCCGCGCGAAGCGGGTCTTCGGTGGCCACCGATTCACCGACACCGAAGTAGCGGCACTGCTCGCCGGTCAGGTCATCGAGATCGTCGCGACGAGCGCGAAGTCGGGAAAGACGTTCACCTGCACGGGAAAACTCGAACCAGGAGTGAGGGAGAAAGACGGCAAGCAGTACCCACACGTGAGCTTCAACCCGCAGTTCGCCGAGCGTGCACCTCGGACCGACCTGGTCAGCGGAGTGTGGAAAGGCAAATCCGTCACGTTCAAAGGCCGCGGATGGGGTGCCAACGAACACTGGCCGGGTAAGGACTTCACCGAGCAGGAACTCGCGTCGCTGCTGGCCGGGGAGACCATCGAATTCGACGCCACAAGCAAGACAGGTAAGACGTACCGGGCCAAAGGCGCGCTGGCCGCTGGTACCTACCAGGGCAGCAAGACATTCGGATTCAAGCTGAAATTCGAGGACCGCAAATCCACCGCAGGCACCAAGAAACGCACCGCGCGTCGGTAAACGGGTGCCGCAGGGCAGCGGCGGGGTCGTACGCCTGTACCCATCGGGAAACGAGTCCGCGCGGCAGGCTTTAGAAGAAGGTCAGCTGTGCCTCGTCGACGCGGACACGTCCGGGCTTCGTCCGGCGGGGTCGGACCGGGGGAGCGTGCCGGGCCGGCACCGCCGATGCGGTGAACCCGGCCGAATCGAGTCCGGCGCACGCGCGGCACGCCAATTCCTCTCGTACACGCGATCGTTCGGCCACGCGCGCACGTCCGACCGCAGTGTCTCGGGCACTCCACTCCAACTCCCACGCCGCCGATCCTGGAGGCGGCGCGCCCACAGCCCGGTCGGTCACTCGATCGAGTAGTTGATCGATTCTGTCGATCAACACCTGCGCTAGCTCGTCGAGCACACGCTCAGGCACCGTGACCACGGACTGGTTGTCGCTCACACCCGCCACTGTAGAGGCGGGCACCGACGAACAGCCCGCACCCGACGCCCACGTCGACGGGCCGAGCACCGACTCGATAACTCAGCGCCGAGATCCTCGATGGGGATTGCCGGGGTGTCCCTCCCCACCACCCGCGAGCGCGGACAACATGGCGCGCGTCGAGGCCGCGCAGGAACGGGAGTCCCGGGCCGGGAGTGTCCACACAGCAGGAACCATGCAGCGCTCGGGAGATCATTCAAACAACTGACATCGGGGAGAGCGACCGAACGGGTTGCGTGCCGCCTGTAGCAGAATCACCGGAATGTCCGAGAGTTTCTATCCGTCGCCTGGTCAACTCCCCTCGAAACCAGAAGAGTCCACGAGTGCTCACCGTTCCCGGGGACCTAAGCTCGGGTTGATCTGCGTTGCGGTGGGGCTGGGCATCGTGCTTGCGATATTTGTCGCGGCACTGATGTACGTGGGCCTTCGCATCAGATCCGCCGGCGGTTGGTACGCATTCGGCTTGACGGGGCTGATCATCGGTACGGCGTTCGCTGGCGTCGCTGCCGCTTCTTACCGCCGCTCGGAACCGGTGCGGTGGTGGCAGATCCTCGGCGCAGCATTCGGCGTTGGCTTTCTGCTGAACTCCATCAATCGAGCAGCGCGTACCGAACCGATCTCCATTCTGGTCGGTGTAGTCAACGCCGCCTCATTGGCTTTGCTGCTCATCGGCGGAATCGTCGCAGTGATACAGGTTTCCGCCAAGCCAACGGCGGGACCTTCGGTCGAGAGGCTGGTAGCTCCGATCGTCGGGCACACCGCAGATGGCCGGCCGGTCTACGGCCAACCGGTAAGCAATACGTCCGGTTTGGCACAACAAACCAACGTTTTCGCCGTTCTGGCATTGGTCTTCGGCATCATCGGTGGCCTGCTGGGCATAGTCTTCGGCCACATCGCATTGAATCAAATTCGTCGTACCGGAGAGGCCGGTCGAGGCATGGCGATCGCAGGACTAGCACTCGGATATATCTACTTGGCCTGCATACTCCTGGCCGTCGTCGGCTACGGCCTGTTCAGTCTCAACCTGTGACCGCACTCGAAGTCACGACGATCACCGTAGTTGACCCGCGCACGACCCCAGCGCCGATAGCGCACTAGGGGCCGAGACAACCGGTGCTGTGCCACCAGAAGACAGAATAACGTCCAACGAACCAGGTTGGACGAACGCCCGAAAACACACATGGGTTTTCGCGGAGGCGCGTCGTCTGCAGTTCCTCGTCGACGACGGTCGAATGCAGGTCAGTGAGCCGCGTTGTACGCCTCTTCGATGGCGGCCGGGATGCGCCCGCGGTCATTGATCTCGTACCCCTCGTCGGCTGCCCACTGCCGGATTGCGCGTGTCTGCGCCGGGTCACGCGTGGCCGGTGTCCCGGTCTTCGAGGGCGTCGTCGCACCGGCGGGGGAGGGCTTACGCTTACGGCCACCGACCCGTACCGCGTGCTCGATGTAGTAGTGGATCTTCTTGTGGAACTCGTTGGCGTTCTTCGCTTTCAGATCGATCACGTATTCGACACCGTTGACTGCGAATTCGATCGTCTCGCCGGATTCGTCGTCGATGACGGACCCGTCGATATCGTCCACCAATTGGGTTGTCACTCGTTTAGCCAAAGCCGGAGAACCTTTCGATCACACATGTCACGAACTCGATGATCGCCAGCGTAGCGAACAAACGAGTTGCCGAGCTGCAAACCCCCTTTCACCGGCGGAGGGGCGCGCCGCACCGTCAGTTCGTTTTTCAGAAACACACATTGAGCGGTCGATATGAGCGGCGATAGAATCGCCCAGTCCGAAGCAGCTCATATGATGTGCGACTCGCCGAAGGGGATCTGAAATGTCCGAACCTGCAACTCCATCGGCCGACAACGACTGGCTCATGAAGGAGCTACAGAGGGTCCAAGCCGAATACGTTCATAACCCTAGAGACGACTGGTACACCGAAGACGACCTGGTGGAGAGTGGATACCGCCGCGAAGCCTTGGTCGATCTTTTCGGAAAGCCGGTTCCAGGACACGACGGGATCATTGGATGGACCGTCTCATCGGTAGCAAAGATCGAGCAGACCCAGTTGGCCCCTGCCTACGAGCTGCTCCAGTCGGCTTTCGGCGCGTTCAGCGGCGCGGCCGACACCATGACCTCTCGCGTGATGTACAGCTCGCTCGATTCATAACATGTCCGAGACCCGCTACATGTCGGGAGCCAGGACCACATCGCACCAGAAATTTCGCCCAAGCGGGTAGTATTGAATTACATTGTCCGACAGCGCTTTCAAGCCGTCACCTGACATACGATCCGTTCTCGGCCAATCCCGGACAGTGAAAGGTGGACTGCCGAAAATACACCACCACGCAACAATCATTCCGCTATGCATCGGTGACTCACCGAATAGCGTCGGTGAGTCACCGGTCATGTAGCTAAGCGCCGTGGGCGGTGCCGCCGACAGCTTCGGCGATCATCGGAGCAATCCTTGCCGAGTCCGCGATGCCCTCGGAACTGTTCAACGTCAGCACGGCATACGCGTCGGGCAACGCAACATGAACCCCGCCGAAGGAATCGCTGGCTTCCTGCCATACCGCGAGCGCCTCCCCGTCCCCGAAGACATTGATTCCGGCGTCGTAGCCGTTGACTGCCATGTCGAACCGCATCCGAGCACCTGACAGGCCAACCTCTGCACGCACGGGAGGGGTGTACTCGATGCCGAGACTATCGAGCGCCGTGGTGAACTTTTGCGCAACAGGATCGGACTCGAAAACCGGCTCAGCTGTGGTCTCTACTTTCTGCAGCTCGAAGGTCATCGAACCGATTTCGTCCTGGCCAAGGTTCGCGGTGGCCACAAGCTTCACTGGAGTTGTCGTGTCGGACAGTTCGTACGCGATCGCGTTGGGGACAGTGCCGCCCACCTTGATCTTGTTCATCTGGGAGTCGAGGAACGCAGCGTCTGGCAGTGAGCCAACAGCAAGCTTGTTTTCCGCGTTGGGATCGTTGTCCTGGTACGCCTCGAAGCGGGATATCCACGCCGTCCCCGGATCAGTCTGCTTGCCGGAAACATTTGTCGTGTCGTACCAGAATGCGATGACCGGCTTGTCGCCGTACTCATTTCCGTCCTCACCGACCTGAATTGTCTTCACGTCGGTGATCGTGATGGTGACGTCCTCCGTCACGAGGACGTTGTCTTCGAACGACGCCTGGGCGGGTGCAGCAGTCGGCGCGTCGACAGCGACCGTCGAGCCAGGCGTCGGTTCAGCAGTTGGTCCTTCCGCGCCGCATCCGCTGAGAGCGATGGCCACGATAGTGACAGTCGCGCAGGTGAGAGACAACTTTTTGATGCGATGCATGCGGAGTCCTTGGTTGATAATGGGCCTGAACAATAGAACCAGTAGTTCGGTTTCTGATCATTGTTCACGAGTACCGGCAAGTCGGGTGCCCCGGCCCCGAAGCACCAAGCCCCACAACCTGACGTTGGCGAAGCTCAGGTCTGACCGACGGCGAACCGAATACCCGATCTGGACAATCCTCGTCCAGGACGCAGGTACTCCGGCCGTTCTAGACGGCCGTGTGCCTTCCTCAATGCGAGTCAATTTGTTTGACGTACTGCACTTCCCGGAATTTACTGGTCATAACGCGATCGGCACGTGGAAACCGGTTGAGAACCCGTACGTGAGCCGCGCCGGGGCGAGCGTCAGCCGTCTTCTGCTCCGGGGCGGGATGAAGACCTCGCCGCCGACTCCGACCGATACCCAGAGTCGCTCTCCGGCGACAACAGCCCTCATGGCTTTCTCGCCCTGATCGCAGCCGGGACGTCAGTGACGCCGGGTTCGGTAGATTGTGCAATGTTTCGCCCAGGCGCACGCAAGGTCGGACATGTACCGGCACGCTCTACTGCCGATGGAGCCGAACATGATCAGGGCAGCGATAGACGCGGATGTCGAACAGCTCGCCGGAGTGCGAGGGTCATCCTGATGACGGGTGAACGGTGGGTGTGGAATGCGCCGGGATTGAATTCTGGGCGCGCGGTGTTATCGTATGAGTAGCAAGGAACTGGTCCTCCGGGCGCAAGCCTCGACAGCCGGTCTGGCCCCTGGTGTAGCTACGGCAGCCAGGGGTTGCTTCATTTCTGGGCCTTCTCCGGCTCGCTGACCTTGACGAAGTGCACATTGTCGGCGATCACGTCGAACAATTTGCTGGTGCTGTTGGTGTGTGTGAGGGTCCGCCGATAGGCCATTGAGACCAGGTCAGGCAGCCACAGCAGGTGCTCGTGGCGCGGTGACGTCGACAGGAGGCGGGTGTTGCGGGGGATCAGTTTCTCGGACACCAAGGCTTTGTGGTCAGCCGTGTCTTTGTTGCGGAAGTTGCTCTGATTGCGTTCCTCGAGCACGAACAGATCGATGGCTGGCCACACATCGTCGCGGCCGGCTCCGAGCTGGATCGCGAGCTGGCGATAGCAGGCGGTCCGCGCGGTCTGAGCGTCGGTATCGTCGGCACCGACAGGGATTTGGTGCGCGATCACACATGCTTCGTGCCCATCGGCGAGGAAGTCGAGCATGTCGCGGGTCTGGTCGATTCCAGATGAGGTTTGCAACGCTTTCGTGGTGTGCCAGTAGGTTCCGTCGGCGATGTCCTCGATGCCCACCCGTAGCTCATCCATCGCGTCAAGTTCGACGATGACGGCGGTGAACACATAAAAGGTGTCCCGGTGTGCAACGACACCGTCTGGGGCCTGATACGACTCATCCAGGAAGGCCACGGGACCAGTGGTGCGTTTGTAGGCGTCGAACACGATCTGTGCAGTGGGATCGGGGCGGCGCGAAGGCATCACGACATCCTAAGGGCGGGCTCAGACAGGTCAGTTGTTGTCGCTTCCATCGACTGACCCTGATTGTCGGTGTTCCCGCTTATGATCCTCTGATCTGACAGACGGAGGATCGATGGAGCCCAGGCATCAGCGTGCCGAGCGTGAGATGGCCCGCGTGATGAGGAACATGGGATTTCATGACGCACGGGAGATGTCGGGACGTCACGACAGCGGCATCGACATCATGTCGATGTCCGCGATTGCGCAGGTAAAGATGCACTTCAAAGCCGTAGGTCGCCCTGCCCTACAAAACCTGGTTGGTGCACGTGGGGTCGACCACTCGAAACAGCTCATCTTCTTCTCGTATGAGGGATACGCGAGAACCGCCCTTGAGTACGCAAATGAAGTAGGGATGGCGCTGTTCACTTTTGATGACGTTGACTGGACGTGCGCTCCTGTCAACCGTGCCGCTACCGAGCTACTTCGTAGGCAGACAGCCAACAGGGATGAGCCGGCCGAGGATCAGATCGGTCCGTTCGAACTCCGGACCGGAGCACCGCCCTCGATCGAGCGGGTTCCCGCACCAACGAGCAAGACCTTGGTGGACAACTCGCCAGACACCGAGGGTCTCGTTGTGTTCGCCATTGCGCTCGCCGTCAATATCGCTCTCATTTTATTGTTTGATCTTCCCGCGATCTTTTGGATAATTTACTGGTTTTTAGCTATTGCTGCCATATCAGTGGTCGTGCGCGGAGATAAGTAATGTTATTGCTCGCGGCCGACCTCGGTTTACTTTGAGACGGGTCCGAGCTCGGATCCGATTGGGCCGCGCACTCACTCAAACCCGCCTCGGCTAGATAACTACTCACGCTTTCAGACTAACCCCGCCCACACCAGTACAGAGCACGCTCAAGCGGCGGTGCCCCGCTGACCACAAGCCCCGCGACCACTGGGCTGACAGACTGACTCGGTGCGCCACCACGATTTGTCGAAGCGATTGTTGAGTGCCACGTGGTCTCCCTTGCTGGGGGTTCGGGTGGTGCACTCGGACTTGCCGGAGCCGTGGACGTCGGCTCTGTCCCGATTGGGACGCGACCTGCGTGTGCGCCAGTACGGCAACGATATCGAACACGTCGATTGGGAGATCGACTACGACCCGGAGATCGACGGTGTGGTCCTGCTGAGCGCGGTGACGGTTGCCGGCGTCGATCCGGGCGAGTTCGGTGGTAGCTGGATCGGGACCCGCGTCGATTCGGACGAAGAATTCGCGCTGTGGGCGATGGCCGATTCGGTCCAGGACGTTGTGGCCGACCTCGGTACCGCATGGCCGTGGGGTGACGGCGGTGGATTCATGAGCGCCCGACTCGTCGACGGTGTCGCAATATGGAAGGACAGGAACGGTCGCGCGACGCGCATCGGAGACCTCGCCGGGATCGTCTAACCAGCCCAAACCTTGACTCCAACTAACGCTGCGCCCTGATTCGTTCCACGGCTTGGCTTTCGAATACCTGCATAAACCGGTGCGTAGTTGCGCGGTGACAGCTGAACTGCGAGCGCAAGCGAAAGACGCTGCGGCACAGTATATGCAGAGGTTTACCTGACATAAGATCCGTTATCGGCAATGAAACCCGCTTTCATCACGGGTGACGAAAGCTATCGGGAATTGCGCCCGAAGCAACGTGTTGCCATAGGGGTAACTGTTTCCAGTCGGGTGGGAACCCCATCTCGAGTGGAGTGCGAATGGAGGAAGGCAGAAAGGAGCGGTCGATCAGGCTCTCCAGTTGCTTGATCCATGTGCTACCAGGCGATGTCGTCTGCAACAGGAACGCAGCCGTGGAAATTGTGCCGTAAATTTTGTCGGATTGAGCGGGAAGTCCGTCGAACAGTGGGACCGACCGTAACGAACTTGTTCCGATTGGAACGAGCGTCCGATTCCATAGCCGAGAATGATGAGCGGAGATATTTCGGACGATTGTGAGCTGCTCGAGAAGGTTCGCCAGAGTACTGCCTGGACCTGCGGCCCGGCGTCGACGGTTGCGCCTGGCGGCTGACGATCCACGTCCGCGTCGTGGGCCGGTGGTTTCCGGAGCTGGCGTCGGCGGGATGCCGAACCAACACGCAATCGCGTCACGGTCTTCTTCCTGCATTCCGGCGAAGAGCTTTGATAGATCGCTGAAGTCCAACACGTCAGTGAGGACCCAAATCGGAACCCGTCCGGCGTAGTTGTCGAAGTGATGTTTGAGCGACTGATCCTTGTTCCTTTGGCGTTTCACCCGACCGAACGCTGTTGCGAGCCAATCCATATGGTCACCGTTACCAACGAATAGTGGGTCGAAGTTGTCACCGTCGAGGTGCGACATAGGTCCGCGGGAACCGAGGGTATGACCTACCTGGCTGCGGATGGCGACTTCCACGCGTTCGATTGCGCTCAGCATGTATGTCTTTAAGTGCCGGTCGAATTCGTACATGCGGACGATCTCGTCGAATGTCGTACCTGACACAAATTGGCTTCCCGACCCCGAATCAACATTTGGGTCCACGAACGGGTACCAGTAGCCGCTGAGCCGGTAATACCCGATCGCTCTCAACCAGCGATCTGCAATGCTGGAGTCCGGGATTGCCATCCCCCGCGACTCTAACCGCTCGACCTGCTGGGCGATCGTCAAGAAAGGTTTGAGGTCAGCCATCACCAGAGTATAGAAATCCGGCCCGCACCCAGCTGAGCTGAGGCGGGCCGAACGATTGCAACGATGGTAGCGCAAGTGGGGTGTTGGCGACAAGCAACTGGAGGGCGACACTCACACCCTCATCCCCACGACGACGTGCTGTGCGCAGATACTGGATCACTGAACCCGTATCTTTGGTGTCTACCGTCGACACCCGGATGGCGACCCGAGGTTGGACGGATAGGAGATCTCGTCGTGTACGACGGAAGCGTTACAGACTCCCCCCGCCTGCTGCTAGATACGAATGTCGTCATCGCCCATGAGAACGACGGCTCAGAGCCGCACCTCAACGCGGCCGCGGCGGACACCCTCGTCCAGCTCGCACGACATCTTGGATTCGAGCTACTTCTCAGCAGCGGCACTCGCAGCGACTTCGTCAACGCTCCCGACCAAGTACGCCATGCGAGGCTACGGACCCTTCAAAAGTATTACCGGGTGCTGGACCGAGTCCCAGAAAACCCACTCGTCAGGCAGCAATTTCCCCGTCATCTTTCGACAAACAACGCGGCCGACCTCGAAGTACTGTCGACCTACGGAACAGGATTCCCAACTGTTCTGGTCACCGAGGACAACGCCATGCGGGGACGGGCCGCCCGAGCCGGACTCACCAATGTGTTCGACATCGACGCGGCAATCGACTGGCTTCGAGAGCTCCAAGATCCGGCCCTGAACAACGCAGCATCAGCCGCGATCGTGCCGGCCTATCAGATCAACCGCAACGCCGATCTCTTCGCCAGCCTCAGAAGCGACTACGAGCCTTTCGACCGGTGGTGGTCCGACAAAGTCGTCCATCAGGAACGGCCAGCCATCATCCTGGGCTCACCCTTGGCCCCGGATGGTTTGGCGGTACTCAAAGAAGAAACCGGTACGTTCGAGCTCGGCGAACGCCTTTTGAAAATCTGCACTTTCAAGGTGCAGGACGGCAGCGGGTCAGGTCAAGCGCGACGTGGCGAGCTCCTACTGAGAGCCGTCATCGACTACGCAGCGGCCCGCAATTACCCCGCTATGTATCTCACGGCCTGGCCGAAACACGAGAAACTGGTTGGCTGGCTGAAGCAATTCGGCTTCTTCCAACACACGGTTACCGCGGACGGCGAACTGGTGATGGCCAAACACCGCGTTCCACCGCCGGGGCAGGTACCACTGGCACCGCTCGATCACGCCATCCGGTACGGCCCTCGTTCCTTAAGAATCGAAGAGGCGCACGTCGTGCCGATCAGGCACCACTACCACGATCGACTGCTACCAGACAGCGACGACCAGGGTTCGTTGTTCGAGAATGAGCCGTGCGGAAACGCAATCCGGAAGGCATACCTATGCCGCTCGAACACGAGGTTGCTAGAGCCCGGCCATCTTCTGGCTTTTCTTCGAACAAAGCCTGACGAGGAAGCTCGGGTAACTGCTGTCGGTGTCGTAGAGCAAACTTTGGTGAGCGCCCGGCCGAGCCAGATTGCGGCCTTCGTGCGGGGGCGAACCGTCTACGACTATCAGGAGATCGAGCGAATGTGTTCCAGGGGCAGCGTCCTTGCAGTCCTGTTTCGACTCGATACCCGGACTTCGCCCCCCTGGCCGGCCGCTACATTGCGTGCCGCCGGTGTCATGTCGACATCGCCCCAGAGCATTGCCAGGGTTTCGAAGGGAGGTGTCGCGTGGATTCGCACCCAGTTGGACGCGTGATTCTCATGTCCTTCCATCCGGAATACGCTCAGCGCATCTTGGACGGCACCAAACGAGTTGAGTTTCGGAAACGCCGCATCGCCGATGACGTCACACACGTCGTTGTGTACGCAACTGCTCCGGTCAGTGCGGTAGTCGGAGCGTTCGAGGTACGAGACCAGCACTCTCTGAGCCCGCACAAACTGTGGCTACGCTTCGAGGAAGTCGCAGGCATTGGCATCAAGGACTACGCGAACTACTTTTCGGGCCGAGAGACCGGAGTAGGAATCGAGGTGGGCGACACCTGGAGGGCACACACGCCGATGTACCTGCTTGAGAGTTTCGGCATCGCTCGCCCCCCACAGAGCTTCCAATACCTGGCCGACGACACCGCCGTGCTCACACTCAAATCCTTGAACAAACAACAAACCTCGCAGGCAAACGACGGCCCCGAACTACAAGTCGACCGACGTTGATTACCGCTGGGCTGTCGACATAGACGGCGAAGGTTTGCGGCGCAGTCGCTTGCCCGGTGTCGCCACAACCTACGCCTCCGCGACCTTGTCTTTGCCAGCTACACGCGCTGCTGGCGTGAGTTCGTACACTTTTCGGCGGCGACGCGTATCGAACGTCATCGAGTACGGGCTCGCCGCCAGGCTCCGGGCCCTGACGTCCAGCAGTCCCAACGCTAGATGTGGGGCATAGGGGTCGCTTTGTATCTGATGCCCGCTGTCTGGAAGTGCATTTGAATCAACCGTCAGCAGTTTCGGTATCGGTAGTTTCCAAAATATCCGCTTCCTCCAGCTGCGCGATGGCTGATCGAAGAGCGTGGAGTGCGCGAACATCATCCTCGTTGTAGGTGACGATCCTGTCCCATGCAGCAGCGTCTCCGGATCGAGCAGATTCGATCCAGTCCAGGGTGTCGGCACCGGTAGCGCCGGACGTACGCCATCGCGCACCTGCAGCAGGCGCGAGTTTTTTGAGACCGTAGCCGTGGGGTGCGTAGAAGTCTGGTCTGACAAGGTCTGTGAGCACGTCGACACCGCGTTCGGTGAGCGAGTGCACTGTCGGGCCGAGGATACGACGAAGATGCTGCTGCTCGGTTCTGCCGTAGTGAAACCAGCGAGTGCCGTGGCTGTCGCCACCGACGAGTTGTTCGCTGAGCCAGTCGACGAACCTGTTCGTCAGAGCTTCTTCATCTTCGTCATTGGACGCCCCGAAGGAGTAGTACACAGAGCCGATATCGGGCCTGGTCACCAATGCACCCCATAGATAGACACGGCCCTGCCTATCGAACTCGCAATCGACGTCGATGCTGGTGTCACTGCTCGGGACCGGGGACGCCGTGGTGCTGGTTCGGATCAGACGCACGCTCGTGGGTGCCGCGAGGTCGATAGTCTCCTCCGGCACATCATCGTTGACCACTCCCAGCAAAGATGCGACCAAGTAGTCCAGACGTTCCCCAGTCGGGCTCGCCGCGAAGTGCTTGCGCAGGTCCTTTCGAATCGTGACGAAATTCGCCGACCGGAAAGTCATCTCCTCCACCTCGGCCGACAGAGTTCTCGACAAGTGGGCGATCTCAGCGTGCAGCGGATCGTCAGGATCGTAAGTTGGTATAGGCAGCCGCCATACCGCTTTGTCGACGTGCCGTTCGTCTTTCCCATAGGACATGAGGGGCCGGACCAGCTCGGTCAAGCTGGGCGCGTTCAGAATTCCGACTAGATAATGGCCCTCGCTCAAGGTCGCGACAGCGGCCCAGTAGACCGCGTGCTCGATCACGGCAGACGTGTCTGTTACCAGTGCTGCCGAGACATGCATTCCCGATGCGGCGTAGGCCACCCGTACGGCGGGCAGCGGCACCTGCTGGGTGAGCTTCTTCATGTGGTCGATCTGTTCGGCGAGAGTCATCTTCGATTGACCATGTTCGTCCCAGACCGCTTCTCCCGCTCTTACCCATGCGGCGAGTCCGGGGTAGGCATCGATCTTGGAATGGTCACCACCCATCACCGTTCCATCACGCGTGAGAGGAACCACGAATTTCTCGGGTTCGCGCAGATGGAACGGCACGATTTGTTCGCCGAGAATGGTGGGGTACAAGAACTCCGTTTCCACCGTGCCGTGAAGGGCAGGAAGATTTTTCCACGGCAGCTTCTCGCTGGCCGACCGCTTGGATTGCACGGCCCGTCGTCCACCGGGCACGCCCAAACTCGACGTTGGCGCATCTTCCACGCGGAACATCAATCGTGGGACCAGGTTGGCTCCTTGCGCGAAACGTGAAGCGTAAGGCGACCGTTCATCGTCTTCGGTGCCGACACTGAGCTCACCGAGATGCTGGCGAAGAAGCACGGCTGTGTCGACGCTGGCATGGCGGTGCGGCGCACGTCCGGTCCAGATGAGCGCGGTTGACGGCATGGTTCGGGCCTCTTCGGTGCGGGTCCCGAAAACCACGGCTGAGCTACGTGGGAACAGGTGGGGTCGGATGCGCCTGAGGTCCCAACTGGGAGTGAACGATATGTTCGCACCGTCGAACTTGCCGCGCCGAAACCCCGACCAGTACTCACGGTCCACAACCGGGTTCGGTACGACGAACGCAAGACTGCCACCGGTCTTCAAGTAACGTTCGGCCGCGCGCGCGATGAACAGGCCCGCAAGGTCTTGGTGCGTCGCTGTTGTTTCGTTGTGCCAGAACCCTCGATCACTGGCCAGCGATTTGAACCGCCGTTGCATGGGTTCGGTCATGTACCGGTAGGACAGCCAGGGCGGGTTTCCGATCAGGACGTCGACGCGGTTCTCATCACGTCCCAACCAGGCGGGACGAGCCGCATTCCGGATGTAATAGCTCCAGATGTGGTTCCGGCCGGCTTCGTGCAATTCTTTCAATCGCACGAAGTTGGCGTTGAGATCTGGCAAGTCAGCGGAATCCAATGCGAGGCGACGGACGGTGCCATCGCTCAAACGTTGGGTCTTCTTCCCTGCTGCACGGCCGGACTCATCGACCAGCGCCTGAACCAGGTCGTCGAAGCTCGCACTGTCGGCCAAAAGATGGTCCGCAAAACGCAGCTCACCAGTGATGAGTTGATCGCCGGTGTCGGTAGGAATGACCAGGTAGTCGACAGTCAGCAAGTCATTGCGTTGATCCCAGCCGAGAGAATCTCCCAGGTAAACAGGTACGGACAAGCTGCCCCGGTCGGCCGCATTGAGTCGATCCCGTCCCAGCGCGAGAAGGTACGTCACGCGCGCGAGCGCAACCGCTACTGGGTGTAGGTCGATACCCATCACCTGCGACGACACTTTCGACATGGCATCCGCCAAGGACATACCTGCCGCGTCGGCGGCTGCGAGGAACCGCCTGACAGCATAAAAAAGGAATGTCCCCGAGCCGCAGCTCGGATCGAGAATGCGCTGGTGCAGAGGCTCGTTCACCACTTGCGAGACGATTTTGCTGGCGAGCCAGTCCGGGGTGTAGTACTCACCCAACGCCTTACGGGTTTGCGGCGAAATCACGGACTCGTAAAGCACTTTGAGAACATCGTGTTCGACTGCCGACCAGTCGAATCGAGACAGTCTGCGGGCCAGGGATGCGATGTAACCGTCGCCGCCGGGAACTTCGAGAACCCAATCGAAGAAGTCGCGGTCGACCACTCCGTGCAGACCTGCGATCGCGAACTGGTCACCGGAGAGCAGAGTGGCCGGTGCCAGCTCTTCGGCCTGTAGGCCGAGAACCAGATGGGCAATGATCTCAGCGCTGTTGACCAGCAATGTGTGTTCGAGGAACAGCTCGTCGGTGTCCGTGAACTGTGTGCCGAGGGCACCCCGGAGAAGCTTTACCCACAGCTCGCGCTTGAGCTGGACTGTAGGGGTGTCCTTACCGGCGGCGTAGATCGCTGAGAGCGTGGAAAAGTCGAGAGCGTGCGAAGAGCTTTGAGCCCCTAGTCGCTCGGCGATCTCCGTGGGGGTGGGTTTGATGGCCCGCCGGGTGGCAAGTACGCCTTCGAGCCAGCGCAAGAGCTCGTCAGCACCGGCCGATCCACCCATACTTGTCACACGAGTAGCTTCCCGAAGACCCCCGTCGACCTCGTGATAAGCGATCCACTGTCGACCGTCGGTGAGGATGCCGACGTACCGCTGGCCCATCTCAGACGACCTTGTCGCCACATAGCCCGCAAGCTGCGTGCGAGCTGCCTCGACCGCACCCGGCGTCGCGAGTGAGCGTTTGACTTCGATGACCGTGCAACCCACTTCGACGTCGATGCGACGACCATTTCCCGCGGGCGTCTCAAGGTTTACGTCCAAGTCCTGCTCGGCCAGGCCCAGTGACGCGTCGAGTAGCAACATTCGTACGTCGGATTGAATGGTGGCTTCGCTGCGCACGGACTCCGCCTTGTTCACGAGCCGGTCCATCAATGCACCACGGGGGGTGGATCCTGCCGCAGTCGCCATGCTGGGCAACGCTACTAGGAGCACTTCTGAACGCGCGCACGCCCAACCTACGCATTGCCGACCATAGAGTGAAGTGCCGCAAGCGACACGCCGGCCGCAATTGAACACCCGATACGGCCTACCAGTCGCTATCTCGGGGGTGGATAGCGTGCGCTAGTCCGGATTGCTCGGCGGGAGGTCCGAAGCCGTATCGAGATCGTCGACGATCAACTCGACTGTGAAGTCGGTGGATGGATACGGCGTCATCTCGCTCGTTTCGTCCACGAACTCCCGGCGGCCCTGGAGGATCGCGGCAGTAACGATGTCGGTCATTTCGAGCTCGAGACGATCGTTGGGATCCAGGTACCCGCGTTCCAGCGTTGCTCGTAAGGCCTCCAACCCAAGCAGAATCCGAACCTGGTCCCGTTCTTGCGACGAGAGCTCGGCCGTGCTGCCGAACTGCGCTGAAGGTCGGGATCCGTCGCAATTTTGAGGATCATCTGCATCACCGGTCTGGTCAGTCACTGGCACGCCTCCTCGTCCTTGACTTCCGCTAGAGCGGAAGTGTGAGCCAGAGGACTACCCTCTGGTCGTGCCAGCTCGGGACACCTGCGAGCGTCGGGCTCGCTTCCCCGGAAGGATGCGAGAGACCGCGGTTATGAGCTAGTCTGATGACGTTCGACCGTCGATGAGGGTCACGGTCGAGCGTCCATCCAGCAACAGCACTGCACCACACCATTTCTCGGGTGTCGGTGTCTTCGAGCTGTGGGCTGGCCGACGCTCCCAGTGAAGGCCCTCCATGTCGATTCCTCACCCGCTCCCGCCGAGCCATTTTCCGGTCCCGTCCCTTGTCGACGGTGGTGACCGTCGATGACCACCCGCACCGTCTCGACAGCCGAGCTGCAGCGCCGCTCACAGATCGCTGCCGCCGCCTACGAACGCGGCCGCCGCGCCACCCTGGCGGCCGCACGCCGCCGTAGCCTGCCCGACCGGGCGAACGTGCGCCGCGAGGAGATCCGCACTCGCTCCCACTCGTACGAGCCGCGTAGTGACAGTCGCGCATTCGGGCTGCTCGACTCCGACGTGTCGTTGGTGCGGGCGGCGGCGTATCTCGCCGCGTCCGGTGTCGCGCACGAGCTGATCACCGCGCAGACGTTCACCGATCCCACCCAGCAGGAGTGGGCGGACGCCACAGGTAATCGGACGGCTGTGCACGAGGATGCGTGGCGGGAGCGGTTGGTCGACAACGGTATCGACGATGCGGTGCTCCGTCCGGGTCTGTCGCTGGACGTCCTGGAGTTGCCTGCCGAGCTCGATGGCCTCGATTTCGACGACATCGCCGAGCACACCCTCGACGTGTCCTCCACCTCTGCCGACGTCGAACCGCTCCGTCTGGCCGATCTCATGCTCGACACACCGCGCCAGGAACAGTCCTCGGGTTCGGTCGTCGACATCACCGACCGGGTCGCGCAGGTTATCGAGCTCGACCGCGGCGTCGACACAGCGGTCGAGGCTGGTGTGGACGCATGGTGACCAAGAAGGCGACCTCGAAGGGTGCCGGCGCGTCCTCGTCGATGCTGCCGCTCATCGCAGTCATGCTCGCGATCGCGGCTATCGCCCTCGGATACGGGTCGCTGTGGCTCGGGCACGCGTTCACCGACACCGGCCAGCAGATCCCCGGCAATCCGTTCGTCGCCCTGTTCTCCGTGGCCGGCGGGCAGCTCACCTGGCCGACCGTCTCGACATGGATCTTCGTGATCACGGTGATCATCGCCTCCGGTCTCGCCGGGGTCGCCGCAGCGGCACACGCGGCCGGAAGCGGCAAGAAAGACGATGTCGACGCCAAGGCCCGACTGATGGGGCCCTCGTCGAAGCTCAGCGGGGTAACCGGCAAGCAGGCACTCGAACGGGCGAAGAAGCTGAGACCAGACCTCGTCGACCGGGACGCGCTGGACGATGCCGACATCGGGGTCATCGTCGGCCGCACCGTCCAAGGCAATCAGAAGGTGTTCATGTCGTGGGAGGACATGCTGTTCGCTCTCGCCGGGCCTCGGATGGGTAAGACCGCGGCGCTGGCGATCGATGCCCTGTGCACCGCTCCGGGCGCGGCATTGTTCACCTCGAACAAGCGTGACGGTCATGACTTCACCCGTGGTGTCCGTGAGTTGCTCGGCGCGGTGTGGCGCTACGACCTACAGGGGATCGCCGAAGGCCCCCGCACCGGCGATGACGGGTTCTGGTGGAACCCGCTGCGCGTGATCGAGACGATCATGGACGCCCGCAAGCTGGCCTCATACTTCGCTGCCGCATCGAAGGACGATTCGGCCCGCGTCGATGCCTACTTCGACGGCGGAGCTCAGGAGTTGTTGGCGCAGATGATGCTCGCGGCGGCGTGTGCGGACGGGGATCTGTTGCACGTCTACGGCTGGCTCTCCGACGAGGGGAACGAACTTCCCCAGCGGCTGCTCGAGGTTCACGGCCACCACATCATCGCCAACCGGCTCAAGTCGACCAGCGAACTCAACCCGCGCCAGCGAGATGGCCTGTACGACATGGCTCGTCGGTTCATCGGCCTGCTCGAGGAGCAGGCCTACGCGATGTCGGTTCTTCCACCGAATCGCCACGACATCTCCGTCGAGGGCGCACCGGACACCAAGATCGGCGGTTCGGTGCGGTACCCGCACTCGATGCGCGAATTCGTTGTCGAGGACTTCGTCACCAGTAACGACACGCTCTACGCGTTGTCGAAGGAAGGCCCCGACTCGTCGTCGGCGCTGACCACGGCGTTGATCGGGTCGATCATCGACGCCGCTCAGCGCGTCGCGCGCCGCAGCCCGCGCGGGCGACTGCCGGTGCCGATGCTCGGCGTCCTCGACGAAGCCGCGAACGTCTGCCGACTCCCCGAGCTCCCCGCCTGGTACTCCCACCTTGGATCGCAGGGGATCTGTGTGATGACGATCGTGCAGAACCTCTCTCAGGCCCAGAAGGTGTGGGGCCAGGACGGGGTCAAGCAGCTCCTCGATGCCGCGAACTTCCTCTGGTACGGCGGCGGTGTGAAGGACAAGAACACTCTCTCCGAGCTGTCGGCGCTCGTCGGTGATCACGACGTCGAACGCTGGTCACGATCGAGTAGTGGCGGAATGTTCGACAGTGGGTCGTCGTCGAAGTCGCAGTCCTGGTCCAAGGAAGCGATCCTGACCGTCGATGATCTCGCCGCGATCCCGAAAACCCGGGCACTGGTCCAGATCTCGGGCAATCGACCGGTGTTGGTGAAGAAGATGTATTGGTCCGACGGCCCCAATGCCGACGCGATCGATGCCTCGTTCGCGATGTACGGCATCCCCGACAAGGAGCAGATCTCCGTCCCTGATCGAGTACACGCCACCGCCACCATCGACGACGTCGACGAGGAGCCGTTCCTGTGACTGCTGACGACGACTTCCACCCCGACGACGACTTCCCCGACGAAAACTTCCCCGACGACCAGCCCGACAACTCCGATTCGGATTCGGATTCGGATTCCGAGAAGGCTGCGTCGACGAAGTTTCCGGGCTTCGATGTCTGGTTCGAGACGTGGCTGTCGGCGATCGTGGCCCGCAGGCTCTCGTCGTCTGCCGGGAAGAACCGGGTGTTCTGTCCACGCTGGTTCGAGCATCCCGAGGTCGTGGTGCGTCTGCACGCACTGTGGACGGCGTGGGAGGCAGCGTCCGCGGCCGAGGACGGGGCCGCGATGTCGGGGTGGTGGGTTCATCACGCGGACCCGCAACTGCGCACGATGCTCGACGGCGAGCATGGCCCGATGTACCTGTGCAGCCGTGACTCTCATCAGAAGACGCCGCCGATTCGGCTGAACTTGGTGCAGGCTCCGGCCGGCTGGTTCGACGAGCTCACCGGCTGAAAAACCTGACACAACCCCTGACCCGAAACAGCCAGAAGCCCTGGTGGGTCCTGCATGACCCACCAGGGCCCTTTGTGGCCGGAGATTGCGCCTCCAGCCGACGACGACGTTAACGACCCCCACCCGGCCTCGGGTTGCGCGGGTCGCTTACACCTCTCGCCCGACTTCAGGAGCGCACGCTGTGGCCAAAGATTCCGACGATTTCCAACTCGATTTGTTCGCCGAGACAGAGGACAGTGACACCCATGATCGACCCGATAACGCAGGAGATAATGAAGCTCTACCTGGAGCACCAGGGGCTGCCGCCGGAGTTGAGCCCGGAGGATCAGCAGGCGTTCCTCGAGAGCGAGAGCGAGCGGATCGCGGAGCGGATCGACAATATGAAGATCTATATGGAACAGCAAGTGCTGCGGAACTACATGCGCGACAACGGCCAGCCTCCCCCGTACATGGAGAAGGTCGGGTTGATCAATCAGGCGTGGGCGCAGGCGACGGACTTCGTGATCAACGAGGAGATCTACGGCCATCTCCCGCCGGAGATGGAGGCCTACCCGCCGGATCAGGAGAGCCCGGAAGCCGAAGCCGAGCGGGATCGGGCACGGATCCAGGTGCACCGGAGCGATCCGGAGCGGTGGCGCAACCCACTGAACTGCGCGGACCCGGACAAGGAAGCGAACCAGCTGACGGACCTGTTGTGGGCGGAGCAACCGATGAGGTTCCGGTACTACGCAGCGCATTTGATCGCGGCGCGGATCGAGGACAACGAGCCCTACCCGACGTCGACCGAGCACCCGCTGTTTCTCACGTTCACGAGCCAGCTCGACGAGCGGGTGGCCGAGCACGCGGCAAGCGGAAGGTAACCCGCCGCAGCGAATCCGACGCCCAGCTGGACCTGTTCGCGTTCGACGCCGACGGTGCAGCGCCGATCGACCCGACTGCCGTCGATGTCGGCGGCACACCGCTGCCCACACCAGTCGATCCCGACGTTCTGGTCGCTGAGGCCGACGCTTCCCAACCGGTGCCGAAGTTGCAGCCCACCCCAAAGGTTTTCGCGGACAACGCCGTCGACGCCACGGTGCTACCGCCGTCCCCGGTCGAGCTGGTGCGCGACGCGTACGGGCGGCTGGCGCGCGAGGACGAAGCCTATGTGCGGCTGGCGCGGATCCGCGCCGACCTCGACGGGACACTGACCGCCGAGCAGGTCACAGACGCTCTGATGGAGCTGCGGCGTGCGGGCGATGTGTCGTTGATTCCCGAGGAGAACCAGAAGACTCTCGGGCCCGACGATCGCGCCGCCGCGATCAGCTACGGCAACCAGAGTCGGCACCTGATCGCCGTCGACGGCCGCCGCGTCGACCAACTCCTCGCCGCGCAGAGCACTCCCCCACCCAGCGTCGAGACCGACTCCCCCACAGTCGAACCGACACCCGATCCCCCGGCGATTACCGCAGTCCCTGACACCACCGAAGGGATGATGGTCGACACTCAGACGGTCGCCGAGCGATTGTGGAATGTCGAGCCCGTCGACTTCCGGCCCGGCACCGAGATTCTGGTGCCCTCCGGAGCGAAAGCCCGTGTATCGGCGAACATCGACGCCCTGCGCACCCTCGCCGTCATCACCGCGCAGGATCGCTACGCCACCGCCGACGAGCAAGCAGTCCTGGCTCGCTGGTCGAGTTGGGGCGCGACTCCACAGGTCTTCGACCCGCGACGCGACGATTGGACCGCCGAACGCGAGCAACTACGCACGCTGCTCGACGACACCGCCTGGGGTCAGGCGCAGCGCACCATCCTCAACGCCCACTACACCGACCCGGCCATCGCGGCGGCGATGTGGAAGGCGACGATCCGGGCCGGGTTCACCGGCGGCCGTGTTCTCGAACCGGGCTGCGGGTCGGGAACATTCATCGCCCACGCCCCGGCGTCGGCGCAGATGGTCGGGGTCGAGCTCGACGCCACCACTGCCGTGATCGCCGCGGCGTTGAATCCCTTGGCGCAGATCCGCGGCGAAGGGTTCGAGAAGACCACCGCGCCGGCGTCCTCGTTCACCGCGGCGATCGGCAACGTCCCGTTCGGGGACTATCGGCTCTACGACCCGGTTCACAACCAGGCCAAGCACTCGATCCACAACCATTTCATCGTCAAATCGTTGGCGATGACTGCACCCGGCGGGTACGTCACCGTCCTGACCTCCCGCTACACCCTCGACGCCCAGAACCAGCGAGCCCGCCGCGACATCGCCGCCCTCGGCGACCTCGTCGGCGCAGTGAGGTTGCCGTCCAACGCGTTTCGGCGGGTCGCCGGGACAGAGGTCGTCACCGACATTCTCGTGTTGCGTCGCCGCGCCGACGGAGCGAAGCCCGCACCGTTGACCGAGCGGTTCCTGCAGCTCGAGAACGCCACTGCTCTCGACGATGCCGGCGAGGACAAGGGCGTATCGATCAACGCCGTCTACACCGATCACCCCGAGTGGGTGCTCGGTGAGCTGCGGGTCGGGCACGGCATGTACGGCAACGAGACTCTGTCCGTCGACGCGACCGACAGCGACGTCGACCTCGCTTCCCTGGTCGAGGATCGGCTCACCGCGATCGTCGATGTCGCGAAGACCGACGGCCTCGGGCTCACCGCATCGTGGCGCGACACCCTCGGGCCGACCCGGGAAGACTTCGAGCGCGGGCTCCTCGCGATCGGGAACGGCCCGGCCCAGGACGAGCTCGCGGTGGGAACGCTGCGGCACGACGCGCAGATGGAGACCATCGAACGCTGGAACTCCCGCGATTGGGAGCCGGTGAACACTCGCGGAGCCAAGCAGGTCGCCGAATGGGGCGAGCTGCTCGCGCTGCGCGACACCACCCACGCCCTGATCGACGCGCAACGCGGCCCCACCGACCCCAGTCAACGGCAAGCGCTGCGGGAGATCCTGGGTGAGCAGTACGACGCCTACGTTGCCCGCTACGGCCCGATCAACCGGTTCAAGATGTCGATACCCAAGGACCTCACCGAATCGCAGCACGACGCCGCTCTGGCGAAGCTGATCGAGACGTGGCGTAAGGACGAAGGGGTTGCCGGCGACCCCTACGCCGGAGAGGTTCCCGAGGACGTCTACGCCCGGCTGTCCGACGATGCCTGGATCAACCCGCGCCAGCCCACCAAGCTGCAGAGCCACCTCGGCCGAGCTATCCGCACCGACCCGACGTTCGCCGCAGTGCTCTCCCTCGAGCATTTCGACGAGGAGACCATGACGGCCCGCAAGGCGGCGATCTTCCACACCGACGTCCTGCACTCGCGTGAGCTGCGCCGCTACGCCGAGACGGTCGACGAGGCGATGGCCATCAGTCTCGACGAGCACGCGCGTCTGGACGTCGGGCGTATCGCCGAGCTGCTCGGAACCACCGCCGAGCAGGCCGAGACGCAGATGGAGGGACGCGCTTTCCGTACGTTGACCGATCCGACTCGGTGGGTGTCGTCGTCGACGTACCTGTCGGGCAATGTCCGCACCAAGCTCGCCGACGCCGAAGAGATCGCCGCCCTCGATCCCCGCTACCAGGCGAACGTCGATGCATTGACTGCGGTGATCCCTCCGCGCAAGACCGATGTCGATGTCGCTCTCGGTGCGCCGTGGGTGCCGATCGAGACCTACACCCAGTTCGTCCGCGAGACCTTCGAGGTGCCCGCCGATGTTCCGGTGACCATCGAGCGGGCATCGGGACGATGGTCGGTCACGGTCGGGCACTACGCGGACTCGGGAGCGCAGAATCTCAAATGGGGTCTGGTACCCAAACGGGGCGCGTGGTCGACGAAGTACAACTTCGAGCACCGGCCCGCCGAAGACCGCGGTATCGGCAACGCCGGTATGCGCGCCGGGGACTACGAATGGCCCGCGATGCTCACCGACCTGCTCAACAGCGACCCGATCGAGATCACCAGCTCCAAGGAGTTCCGCGAGAGTGCCGGCGCACCGACGGTGCACGATGCCGCGACCCGCGCCGCTCAGTCCAAGGCGCGACGACTGGCGCAAGAGTTCGGGCAGTGGGCGTTGCACGCCGACGAAGTGCGCCGCGAACAGCTCCTGGACATCTACAACGACAAGTTCAATTCGCTTGTCGCGCCGGTGCATTCGGGCGCTCACATGTCCTTTCCCGGTCTCGGGGAGAAGTACTCGCCGTACCCGTATCAACGCGACGCCGCCGCTCGGATCGTCTCCGAGCCGACGGTGCTGCTCGATCACGTCGTCGGGGCCGGCAAGACCGGCACCATCTTGATGGGTGCGATGGAGCTCAAGCGCCTCGGATTGGCGAACAAGCCGTGGGTGGTGGTGCCCAACCACATCATCGACCAGGTCGTGCGCGAAGCGGGTCAGTGGTATCCCGGCGCACGGATTCTGTCCGGATCGGCGGCCACCGACGCCGAGGGGCGCCGGTTGCTGGTCGCGCAGTCCGCCTCGCAGGACTGGGACATGGTGATCGTGCCGCGGTCGGCGTTCTCCTCGATCGGGGTCGATCCCGGCACGAAAGCCGAATACATCCGTACCCAGGTCGAGGCCATCGCCGCCGAGCTCGACAACGTCGAGCGCATCCAGACCGGCAAACGGCTCGAGGCGATGAAAGCCAAGCTCGAGGAGAAGCTCGAAACCGCGCTCGAACAGGCCGGGAAGGATCTGGGGCTCACGTTCGAGGCATCGGGGGCGGACTACCTCTTCGTCGACGAAGCCCACGAGTTCAAGAACCTCGCTCGCGCGTCCGGGGTCACCGAGCTCGCCAACGAAGGTTCGCACCGGGCCACCGATCTCGATCTGAAACTGAACTATCTGCGGTCGATGCGCCGCGAGGAAGCGATTACCAAAGGCATCCCGCCAGAGGAGTACGTCGAACGGGTCGCCACGTTCGCCACCGGAACCCCGGTCGCGAACTCCCTCGCCGAGCTGTGGGTGATGCAGCACTACCTGCGTCCGGATCTGCTCGAGGACGCCGGGGTCGCCCAGATCAACGACTGGGGAGCGACGTTCACCGACACCGTCGAACGGGTCGAGCTGAATTCGTCCGGATCGAGACTGCGGGCGATCACCCGGGTCGGTGAATTCACCAACGTCGGTGATCTCATCGGGATGACCAGCGTCTACACCGACGCGGTCACCCGTGATCAGGTGCCCGCGAACCTGCCCGTCAAGGACGGTGGCCGCAACACCGACGTCACGTTCACCCCGGCGCTGGAAGTGCAGGACTTCATCGCCGACCTCGGGTATCGCGCCGACCATGCCGACGCCAAACGCCCGGATATCGACAATGCGCTCAAGGTCGCCAACGACGGCCGCAACGCCACCCTCGACCCCAGGGTCGCGCACCTCGATCCGGCACCGCCGGAGCATTCCCGTGCGCACATCGTCGCCGAGCGAATCCTGGACGTGCACAACGACTCCAGCGAGAACACCTACCTCGATGCCTCCGGTGAACCCCACCCGACGCCGGGTGCGTTGCAGATCGTCTTCTGCGACCGCTCCACCCCGAAAGCCGACGGGTCGTGGTCGATCTACGACGGGATCCGCGAGGAGTTGGTCGCCGGCGGAATGGAGCCCGCGCAGATCGCCTACGTCCACGACTACCCGAAGCCGTCGGAGAAGGCCCGCCTGTTCGAGATGTGCCGCACCGGACGGGTATCGGTGGTGTTCGGGTCCACCGAGAAGATGGGCACCGGCACCAACATTCAGGATCGCGCGATCGCGCTGCACCACGTCGACGTGCCGTGGCGACCGGCCGACCTCGAACAGCGTGAGGGCCGAATCATCAGGCAGGGCAACCAGAACGGGCATGTGAAGGTGTTCAACTACGTTGCCGAGAAGACCTTCGACACCGTGATGTGGCAGACCGTGCACCGCAAGGCGCATTTCATCGAGCAGCTCAAGAGAGCGGACCGCTCGATGCGGCGGGTGGTGGACCTCGACAGCGATTCGCTTGCCGAGAACTCGGCGATGACCAAGGCCCTTGCCACCGGTGACGATCGGTACATCCAGCAGATCGAGCTCGACTCCCAGCTCCAGGAGCTCCAGTCCGAGGCGGATTCGCATTTTGCCGAGCAACGTTCGATCGAGCGTGACCGCGACCGGTTGCGCCGCGAAGTACCCCGCGCGCGTCAGCGGGTTGCTCAATTGGCCGAGGCGGCACCGGTGCTCAAAGGCCGGCGCGAGGTCGAGCAGTGGCCCGGCATGACCATTCGCGGGGTGTTCTACGACAAGCGCAGCGACGCCGCGAATGCGATGGCCTCGGCACTGCAGGGCACATATCACTCGCTCAAAGGCGAAGGATTGACCAAGACGGTGGTGATCGCGGAAATGAGCGGATTCCCGATCGAGGCGTCCCGTCCCGCCCAGGACAGTGCGCTGTATCTGTCGTTCTCCGGACTCGGGTCGTCGACGAAAGTGATCGAAGCCCGCGACCTGCACCCGAAGATCGGGGACACTGACCGCAGCCAGCACGCTTTCGGGCTGCTGACGCGGGTGGAGAACATGGCGTACACCGTCGACACCGACCTGGCCAAGGCCGAACGCTCACTTGATCGAGACGAACAACGCCTCGACGACCTCGACCTGATCGAGCTCTCGGAGTTTCCGAAAGCAGTGCAGCTCAAAGACCTCTCGAACGAAGTCGCCCGACTACGCAGGGAGATCAAGGAAGCCGAAACCAGCCCCGAAGCCCTCGCCCGAGATGCTGCACGCGCCGAACGCGCCGCAGCGAAAGGCCGCGAGCCGAAGTGGTCCCTCATGCTCAACCCCACCCCCGCCCTCGTCGAAGACCTCGGAATGGGCAGCGCCGACGCTGTACGAGCGATGATGCACGACAAAGCTATTGCTGCTCAGCTTGCCGCTGCGCAGAGTGCGGTCGCGGACGGACAGCTGGGATCGGGCGATACCTCGACCCGCCCCGGAAACTTCCTCCGCGCTGTAGACGACAACCCTGGAACGACCAAACCCTGGAACGGTACCGACAACCGAGCTCCTGAATCCGGGCCCGATCATGGGACAGAAAGAGGCCACGACTACGGTGCCGGGGACTAGCAGGGCAACTATAAACAGACGGTCCGTCAAGATATCTTGACGGACCGTCTGTACCTACTGCTTTCGGTCAGCTACCGGCGCTGCCCCTCTGATCCAGGACTTTTCTGCAACGTTCCTTCTGGCTTGTGCGCATCTCCGTCACCGACCAGGCCCGCGAAGCCGGACACCTTCCAAGTCTTCTTTGTGTTTGGACGCATCTCACCGTCTTCGGCGCTGATGAGAATTGTCTTGCCACCCGGGTAGGAGACCAGAGCGTCACCGCCTAGATGAGCCAATGCGGTGTGGGCTGCGACCAGGTTCTCGGCTGCGCG
The DNA here is from genome assembly GCF_002259145.1 of Rhodococcus sp. 15-2388-1-1a. Lineage (NCBI taxonomy): Bacteria > Bacillati > Actinomycetota > Actinomycetes > Mycobacteriales > Nocardiaceae > Rhodococcus > Rhodococcus sp. 15-2388-1-1a. Next base: position 106,752 of record NZ_NPFP01000053.1, read on the forward strand.
AAGTGTTTCACCATCTGGAAGGAGACCCTCGCGCTCACCAACAGCACTGCAACGCCGAGTCAATGCGCCGACGAATGCCGCGACATCGTCGACCGGTTCCGTGTGCTCACGCGCAGCAGACTCTTCCTGTAAACGCTTCTGTTGCTGGGCTTGCAATTGTTCAGGCGACTGTTTCAGGAGCCAGAGTGCGCTTGCTGGGGGTTCTTTGCCCGCACGCTTCGCGGACCGTACGGCCAGCTTCGCTGCGGCGTGTGCGCTGCGCGCGAAGCGGTCAGGCGGCAGGTCGTGAATGCGCTGTTCTAAGTTCGTCATCGTCGTCGGCTCCCTACGGTTTCCCGCGTTACACAGTTCAGTGTGCGCTTGGTGCACCAGAAATGCACGTCAGCTCGGTTCTACGGGAGCTGTGGATGCGAGGAGGTGGGCGTCGGCGTAGTACTCCCCCCATTGAGCAATGAACTGAACGAGCACCTGATCCTTGAGCTTCTCAGCCTCATCCCCCAGCAAATCGACCACCTCGAAGATGACCTCCGGGGGCAACTTCGGATCGTTGCCACCATCGGTCTCGGAATTCTCGAAAATGAACCGGAACCGCTCCCAACATCTGTCCAGCGCCTCTGCCCGGACTTCCTTCTCACGTTGAAGCCTCGCGGACTCGGCCGCAGACTCGCTGGTGCGGCGGTACGCAATGAAAGTCACCACGGCTGCGCTGATCGCGAAAAGACCCGCCGTGACAACACCCAAAGGTTGCGCGGTGACTTTCCAGAACTCCAATGGACCAGGAACCTCGTAGAGGCGACCCAAACAGAACGCAATCGCAAGCAGCACAAGACCGATCACTACGACGATCGCCTCGCCCACCCTCATACGACGGACCGCATCGTCCGCCAGGATGTCAACCGAGGTGTCCCGATCCACGCCTCCGGTCGAGCCCGGAGTACCGCTGGTCATGATCCGGCATTCAAGTAGCCGATGGGTCCGCCGCTAACGACCTTGATTCTGCTGCTCATGATCTGCCGCACCCGATCTTTGTACTGGACGGGCACTGCCGGACTAAGCGCCCGGTCCACCAAGCCTGGGTAGACGCGGTGCAACAGGGTGCCGCTGTAGTGAAACCGAGGCTTGTCTTCACCGGAACGTACTTGTTCGCTTTCGACGTCTTCGATCTTGTACACGGCAACCGGGACGGTCGCGACGGTGACGACGAACAGCTCGTTATCGATCACTCTTCTCGGGTACGAACGCCACCATCGAAGGCTGGTGGCATCGAGCTCCTCATTGGAATGTTCGGTGCTGAAACCAATCCACGGGCGATCCTCGCCGGGGTACGCCCGCTTACGTGCATCCGTTCGCAAGACGGTCAACTCACCCTCTTCGACAACAAGGTAGCTACGCCGTTCGAGACGCTCGACCACTTCCAAACGAATGGGGTTCTCCAGGACGCGGGCGGCAAGAAGCTTGTCTACCGCCCCCATGGCAATGTTGAGGCGAGATGACGTCTGACCGCGCGTGAGGATGTCCGGTACGGGCTCGTCCATACGTGTGGGGGGCGCGAATTTCGCTAGGGCCATGGTTCGTTCCTTCGATAGGAGTTTCTCCAGATCGGAGCCCGACGTAGCGCCGTGACAGTCGTCCTTGGAGATGAGAACTTCACACTACCCGTGTATTGGGTTCGATACATGATTGCTCCGCTGAACCTTTGGCACCCCGCTCAAACCGGGCGGCCCTTAGAGGCCCCGAGGTAAGGCGATGCAGTGACGGATTTCGCCGTCGCGCCGGTGTCTCGCGCGATGTGGCGGCACGCCCAGCCTGATTGTGGGTCCAATAGCTCCGGTTCACCTAGGGCGGACGAGCCCATCCAGTTAATTCACCTGAATGACGCTTCTCGCGACTGATGTCCGGCCGTCACCAAATTAGGGACGATCAGTAGGGCAGTTTCCATTCGATCGGAAACCACGGATCTTGCATTCCCAGATACACCTGAGATTTGAGAACGGCTATGGTGAACGTCCGATTTATTCGGACATCCGTATCCTCTTCAGGCTCATCGCATGGGATCACTACTCTCAACGGGTTGTGCACCGCTGTGTATTGTTCAGCTGTGTAGAACTGATCGACCTCTATTGCCCGACTGGCCACCAGAGGGGACGAGTCCACCCTGTCAGCCGAGGGCGTTATCACAATATCGAAATTAACAACTTTTGAATCCGAACCTACTTCGTTTGCGTTTTCTTTTTGGCAAGCCTCGTCGGCGTAACGCAAGCACACAGTCATCTCTGCCGGGAGACCGCTTCCGTCCAGTACATGGACTGCTGCGCCGCAGTTGGGAAAGGTCATCGCCCCACGCTGAGAGAGATATGTATTCTCAAGGGCTAAGGCAAAAGACTGCTTTAATTTACTTGTAGTTGGCATGTCTGGATGCACCGAACCTAGAATAGTGTAGTTCGATTGAAGGGGAGCAGCGACCCGAAGTACGCCGTAGGCAATAGCCCCTGCCAAAACAGCCACCACCATTCCAATAACTGCCGCGCGTTGCGCGACACTCGCCGGCTCACTACGGTCGGTATCAATCAGTTTCCGTGCCTGCTCGTTTATTACCTTTAGAAGATCTTCCTTCTCCTTTCCGTCTGGAAGTTTCTCCCATACGGTGACTTCTTTCGACAGCGTCTCGCGGATGTTCTCTCGATTTCGGACACTGATGATGTAGTTGGAGTAAATTATCGCTGCCGTCGTCAACAACGCAACGAACCCTGATATGAGGGAGCCGATCACTGCTGGCTGCATGCGCGGATGATACTCCGCATCAACCTTCTCACAATGAATCCATCTTCATCCGATGCGAGCGACGCAGTTTGGCGTTACAGCCCGAGCTCATCGTCATACAGACGCTCCGACTCGGGCGCACTGTATCGCTCCACCGGCAACCCATGTCCGGTCCCACCTTGACCGTTCCTGGAGCCGCGGGCGTCTGCAAGTATCCCCGCGACGCGCTTCTGAGCAGCAGCATCGTCGATATCCACGTTGGTGGCGCGGACCTTGGTGTCGGTCAGTCCTTCGATCGGGGATGCCACGACAGCGTGCGGTGACTTGTTAGTAGCGCGGATACGTTGTTCGGCTGTGTGCCGTCTACTAGCCAATGTCACCGAATGCAGACGCCGGCCTTGTTCGGTGATGGCGGTGTCGAACACCGCGGCTGCGGCGAGGTCTGCAGCGCGGCGTTCGGGCTCGGCGGCTCGTTGCACGATCGCGGGCCACTCGCTGGTCTCGGCCTGAACGCGTCCGGCGGCGTCGCGGGCGGCACGTTGGGTGTCGCGGACCTGGCGGGCGAGGCGTTCTTCCCGCAGTCGTGCGTCGTCGACGGCCGGTTCGATGCTCTTGCGCTCACGTCTCTTCGCAGTCGACAGCTGCTCGGAGAGCGTCGCGTGTTCAGTGCGTGCGGCCTCGTACTGTGCGGTGACGCGGCGTAGTTCGGTCTCGATCTCGCGCGCTGCTGCGATCGCAGCGGCTTGCTCGTCGAGGCGCGCGTACAGCTTCTCGGTATCCGCAACGACAGTCGGCTCGGTGCGGTCGCGTCCGGCTCGGTCGACGAACGCGGCCAGCTCGGCGTCCGGGACGAGCCGGATCGGGTCTCGTTCCATCTTCGCGAGCAGAGCGGCATCGGCCGGCGAGAGCACAGGCTGCGGCTCGGGTGCAGCCGCGGCGGCGTCCTCTACTGCCAGCTCGGTCGGGGCCGTCTGCTCGAGCTGCTCGACTGCGTCGGCTGCTGGTGCGTCGACAGCCTCAACGGAGGGCTGCACGTGCGGCGTCAAGGTTGGAGCGTCGGTCATCGCTGCACGCAGGGCTGCCTGTTCGGCCCGCCACAGCATCGCTTCGGTGCTGTCGACGTCGGCCTTGAGCTCGGCAAGCGCGGCGAGGTCGATGCTCTCGGCCGCCAGGCGTGCGGTGGTGACGTCGACGGCGGTGACTTCTCCCCCGTCGGCGGCGGTGACGCGCTCGTACTCCGCCGCGGCCTCGTGTGCGCGGGTGCGGGAAGCAGTCGCAGTGTCGTCGACGAATCCGGCGCGCCAGATCTCCCAGTCGAGACCGCGCTGCGCGAGGGCGCGGGCATCGTCGTCCCCGGCGGCAGCGACGTCGGCGGCGACAGCGGGTCGGATGACGGTGTCGATGTGATGCCAGAGTGCTTCGGCCTCGAACTCGCGGTCGGTCCACTCCTGGCGGGTGTCGAGCATCGCGATGCGGGCAGGGCGTTGCCGGTCGGCTCGCTCCTGCAGCTCGGCGAGCATCGTGCGGGCATGGAACTGTGCGGGGCTGGTGCCGTCGGAAATCCGGTTCCGCAGCTCCCGGTACCTGGTTTTCGCGTCGTCGAGATCTGCGGTGAGCAGGCGCACTCGTTCGTCGGTGGTGACCGTCGGGTACGGCAGCTCGATCGTCTCGATCTGCAAGCGCAACGCATCCCACACATCGGCTCCGGCGTCGACGTCGTCGGTGCCGGCCTCGACCGTAGCGGCCTCGATGTCGAGTGGCGGTGCGCCGGCCTCGTGGTCGACCCCGGTGTACTCGCCGTCGTACTCCGGCGGTGGTGCCTGGTCGTAGCCGCCGTCGTACTCCGGTGGTGGCGCTTGGTCGTATTCGACGGGGGCGTCGAGCGCGTCGAGGGAAGCGAGATAGTCGGCATCGGCGTCGACCGGAACCGATGCGGTTGAGCCGTCGACGACGGTGTCGGTCGCAGCAGCCTGGGTCGGTAGTGCTGCCGGGATGACGAACTCGTCGGGCAGCTCACCGCCGATGGTGTCGGAGACCGCCTCGTCGACGACGGGGACGGCTTCTTCGTCCTCGATCGAGAGTGGTTCGGCGGTGGGTGGGGTGTAGGTGCGGGCGAGGTGGTTCTCGCGCACCAGCATCTCGGCCCGCCACGTCAGCGCGGTGGCGAGTTCGTGGGCGGGCAGGGTGACACCGTGATCGACCGGGTCGATGCCGCCGTGCAGGAACTCGTACGCGGTGCCGAGCAACTGTCCCGGGGTCCACAGGGTCGGGTCGGCGGCGTCGACGGTCGCCACGAGCGAGGGCCACGCCGCATCGGACATGACGCGGACGGCGGCGGTGTAGCCGAGCAGTTCGATCAGTACCGGCGTCCACGATGGTTCGAGGACCGCGCCGTCGGTGTCGGCGTCGAGCGCGGCGACGGAGAGTTCACCGGACAGTCGCCACCACAGTGCGGCAGCGGGCAGCTCGTCGGGCAGCGGCGACGTGGCGAGGGAGTCGCGGACGAGGGTGTGGACTTCGATTCCGGCGCGTGCGGCGGCGGAGAGTCGGTCGGCGAGGATCGGGAAGTACGGGTCGCGGGCGATGTGGGTGTCGAGTTCGTCGACGAACGGACGCCACCGGGCGACGGCATCGTTTCCGGTGTCGATCACCTCGGCGGCGCGGCGGTCGAGGCTGCGTTGCGCTTTCACCGAAGCGGCGGCGAGCTGCTCGGGTCCAGTCGGACGGCGATCGGCCGGGTCGACGTCGTGTGCGGCGCGGAACACCGCGAGATCAGTGAGCAGTTCGAGGTCGGGTTCGTCGGTGAACAGCGGCCGCGCCCACACCGGTGCAGTCGTCGGTGTCCACGTGGCGACGTCGGCGGCGATGCGTGCGCAGTGCGCCACCACCAGTTCCTCGCGGGCGTCGAGGTAGGCACCCCACTCGGGAAGATCGTGTACCGCTGTCGGGATGGCAGGTAGCCACGGCAGCGGCCCAGTGGCGGAGGAATGCTTGCCGCTGGGGTCCAGACGCCAGTCGAGCACCGCGGCCCTGTCGAGAGCGGTATCGAGTTCACGCGAGCGGACAGCACTGCGCAGGGCCTCGACGGGATCGCGTCCGTGTGCACCGAGGATCGCCAAATGTCCGCGCAGGGTCGGCCACGCGGGCTCATCGGTCAGACCCGGTGCCTCTTCTTCGGCGGCCACGTCGATCGCGGCCATCACCTCCGGCCCGAGGTGCACTTCGGAGCCGGTGGCCACCGAGTAGTCATAGGCCCGCGCCGCCGGCGAGAGATTCAGGTGCGGATCGTCGGCTTCGGCGAGAGTCGAGTGCGCCGAGACCTGTGCGCCGTCGCGCCGCAGAATCTCGCGGAGGTCGTCGACCGCGGTCGGGGGAAGCATTCCGCGTTCGGTCATCGCGGTGTGCAGGTCGCCGTCCGACGCGGTCGCCAGATACAGGTGGTTGGCTTGCTTGCCGCGGGTGAGTCCGACGTAGGCGAGCTGGCGGGTTTCGTCGCCGGTGGCCACGACGTGGCAGGTGTCGGCGGTCGAGCCCTGCGCGGAGTGCACGGTTCCGGCGTAGCCGAGTTCGGTGGCGGACTGCACGTAGTCGGGTGACAGGGTGACGGTGCGCCCGAGTTCGATATGCCGGACCCGCAGCGAGCCGTCCCGGCCGACTTTCTCGACGATCCAGCGGTCACCGTTGCGGACCCAGTCGGTCTGCGAGAGCGGGTTGCGGCGGTCGTTCGAGCGGGTGCGGACGGTGTCCCCGGCGCTGGCCATGAGCCCGTCGGCGAGGACGGCTTCCCGTCCGACTCGCTTGCCGGTGGCGGCGAGGCGGTCGGTGCGGGCGCGGGTGTTGAGTTCGGCGACGAGCTCGCGGGTCGGGGCGAGCATGAGCGCGTCCTTGCCGGCCGCATGATCGGCCGCCCACGCGGTGTAGGCGTCGTCGGTGACCGTCGCGATCGACCCGACATGGACCCGTCCGTGGTCGATGTAGAACCCGATCGCGGCCTCGTCGCCATCGCGCAACGCAAGCGAGGCGGCACCTTCGGCAGGGTCGCGGAACCGGACGACCTGAGAGAGCGACAACGCGCCGATGCGGTCGTGAATATCGCGGAGCACACCACCGGAGGCGACGGAGGCGAGCTGTTGATCGTCACCGATCAACCGCACCGTTGCACCGCGCTCGACGAGTGCAGTGATTGCTTCGTCGAGATCGAGGGTGCCGGTCATGCCCGCCTCGTCGACGATGACGAGTGTGTCCTCGCCGATGTCGGTGTACCACTGCGGAACTTTCACCGACCGGCCCTCGCGCAAGCGTTGGGTGATGTCGACGAACTTCGCCAACGTATCGGTAGTCGTCAAGATATCTTGACGCAGAACTGCGGCAGCGGCAGCGGTCGGCGCGAACCCGACGACCCGCCCGGCGGCGTTCTGCCACGCGGTCGTCAGTGCTTTCATCGACGCGGTCTTGCCGGTGCCTGCGGGTGCGAGTGCGAGCTGCACTTTCGCTCCCGAGGTCGCCATCGCGCGCACCAGCGACCGCTGGCCGGCGTTGAGGTCGAGACCGTTCGCTGCGGATTCGAGCAACGCAATCTCGACGTGCTTGTCGTCGATCGCAATACCGTCGGTGCGCGCGGCGTGGGCGACGATGCGCGCTTCGGCGTCGAGTACTGCTGCGGTGGTGAGCAACTGCGATTCGTGACGGGTGTGTACATCGGCACCATCGCGTCGGCGCATCACATCCGGGGCGATATCGGCAGCGGGGTCGGTGTCGGCGGCACCGGAGAGGTCGATCGACAACTCGTCCCCGCACGCGAGGTCGGTGACCTTCTCGACGAGTGCGTCGATGCGCTCGGCCGGTGGGTCGAAGGTGCGTACTTGCCGCACGACTTCGGCGCGAATGTTGTGCCGCAGGAACCGTGATCGTTTCCGCGAGACGATGTCGAGTGAGCGTTCCGCGGTCTCACGCACCCATGCGTGATCGAAGTCCGTCGTCGCTTCGGCGGCGGTGTGCGCGGTGATCGAGGAGACCAGTTCCGACAACGCCTTCTGTGATCCGAGGATCTCGATCGCTTCTGCTCGCCAGCCGCTGCGTTGGTCGGCGTGCGAGACCGGTTCGTGCTTGGCGGCACGGGTTTCCAACGTCGCTTGCTGGGCGAGGGAGATCGCTTCGATGGCGGTCGGTTCGCGCCCGTGATCGGCCTGGAAGGTGCGCGCAAGTTCGGCGGTGCGGAGTTTGATCGCGGCGCTGCGCGAGGACCACCGCTCGGCGAGACGTTCGTCCATGCTGTCGATCTCGCGGACTGGACGTTTGCTTCTATCGGTCGACGCTCGCTCGGCGAACCGGACGCCGATGCGTTCACGCAACTGCGCTTCGAGAACGGTGTTGTAGACCTCGGAGGCGGGAACGTTGTTGCGGTACAACGCGGCCCCGTCGAGTGCGAGCCACTTGATGGTGCCGTCGGGCATCGTGGCGGCGACCTTGTTGCTGATCGCGACGTGGGTGTGCAGGTTCGGATCCCCGGCGCGTGAATCGCGGTGGGTGAACTGTGCGGCGATCAAACCGTTGCCGTCGACTTGCGCCACTCCCCCGGTACCGACGCGGGTGAAGCACGCGTGCTTCTCGAGGTACGTCACCGCGGCGGCGATCGCGGACTCGTGCGCCGCTTCGATCTGTTCCGAGACCTCGCGCGGGGCGACCGCCCACAATGCCGACACCGATTTCACCGGTGTGAACGTCAAGTCGAAACCAGCTACAGCGGTGGTCTTTTGCCGACCGACCTTGGCCACCCAGCCCGACAGTTCTCGCTCGTTCGCCGGCGCGCGTCCGTACTCCTTTGCGAACATTCTCGATCCGACATCGGTGCGGATCCGCGCGCGGTCGGCGTCGTCGATCGGGGCGTTCCACTTCTGCCCGCGTGCGAGATTGTGCGCCACGAACGCCTCCGCGCACGCCACCCGATACGCGGTCGCTCCGGAGTCGATCTTGAACGCCCGGCCCAATTTCGCCGACCGGGCGGCGTCGGCCTGAGACGCACCTTGCGCGAGCGCCAGCTCGAACATCAGGTCCGCGTTCGGGTGCAGACCTTCACCGAACAGGGCCTTCATCTGCGCCTCGGACACCTGCTGGCCTGCCGCGACCGATCCCAGACCAGCGAGACCCGCCCCGGCCCAACGGCCCGGTGACTCCCCTTTTTCGGAGTAGTAATCGGCCAACGAGGAAGCCCCGCGCTCGGTGGAATCGGCAGCCGCAACCTGCCGGGTCAGGTACTCGTACCCATCCCCAGCGGTCAGCTTGTGCAGACCCATCACAAACGCGGACTGTACCAGCGAAAGCACGCGCAGCTCCATAGTGCATGAGGTGTGTGGGTTCGTTTGGGCTTTGGATCGGTAAATGGTGACAGGTGGGATTGGGTTGGTGAAATGCAGGTTTGGTGGTGGTGGGTCGGTGATGTGGTGGGAGGTTGTGTCAGGATCTGTGTGTTTGACGGTGTCTGGGGCTATGGTTGGCGGCATGGCGTCGACACAGGCTCGGATGACTGCGCGTGCTCGGGCGCGGGCGGCGCAGCAGAAAGTGCTCGCGGACCGTCAGCGCCGGGACGCGGCGAACATGGCGTCGTTGACGGCGTTCTTCACCGCCGCCGAGCAGATCGACGCCGCGAAACTCGCGATGGCTCGCGCGCTCGACGACATCCGCACCCGCGAAGGAACACTCGCCGCCGCCGCGACACTCACCCAGATCACGACCGGCGAAGCCCGCAAACTTCTGGCACTGCTCACCGACACCGCCGACACCGGCACCGGCTCGACGCCGGACACCGTCGCGGCACCGGCCGACGACACGAACGGAGAACACAGATGAGCGTCTACACCGGCGAACTGGTGGCGGCATTGACCGACGCGGGCTACCCCGCTCCCCACACACCGGACACGGATCCGAACGTGCTCGCCTGGAGCAGCGACGGCACCGTTCCGCACATCCATGTCGACGACACCGGCCGGGTGCGCGTGCACACCGCGGCACGCCTCGACGCGGAGTTCACCCTCGGCCCGCAGCGTCAGTCCGCCGCCGATTGGGTCGCACTGCTGCACCCGCACCTTGCATCACGTGTCGCCGCCGCGACCGGCATTGCGATCGCCGAACCCGTGTCGGTCGTGCAGCGCCGCGCAGCGCTGGTGTGGCTCGAGCCTGATTTCGACAGTCACGGGACGTACGCGGTCTACACCGACAACGCACGCATCCGCGTGTCGGACAAGATCGGCGTCGAGACCGCAACCGACTTGTTCGGCACCGCCCGCGGACACCAACTCGGCGTCACACCGTCGGTGCTGTCTCTGCTGCAATCGGCACTCCTGGGAACGGTGATGATCAACGCCGACCTCGCCTACGCGTCGGCGGTCCAGGGGTACAGAATGTGGCTGCCCGCGATCTCCTTCCGCGACACCCGAGGGTTCATGGAGCGAGCTAACATCCGATTCGGTGGACGCGAGAAACCCGCGCAACCGTCCGTTCCCGACGCGCGTTTTCGTGACTTCCACGCCCCGACCATCGAACTCGCGGCCGGAGGATCGAAGACGACATCGACCTTTGCCGACGCGTCCTCTGTTGCGTTCGTTGTGCTGCGGAACGCGCGGCGTCGACACGTCGCCGATGGTCACCACCTATCGGGACGCTGACCGTGACCGCGACGATGCAACTGGCACTGTTCGGCGGGGACACCGTCGCCGAACCGGAGATGTCGGTTCGTCGATCGTGGCGTCCGTTGCAGGGACCGTTGACCGCCAAGACCGTGGCACGGTTCTGGACGAAAGTGGTCATCACGCCGACGTGCTGGCTGTGGCGATCGGCCGTCAGTTTCCCAGACGGGTACGGACGCTTCACCTTCACCGACGGCGACACACCACGAACATTGTCTGCGCACCGGTTCGCGCTGTTGCTCGCGCACGGCGACCTCGGTGACGGGATCGTCGGCGAGCACGACTGCGACGAAACCCTGTGTGTGCGAGTCGATGACGGGCACCTCAAGCGCGGCACCCAATCGACGAACCTTGCACACGCTGTTGCAACCGGACGCCACATCGGACCGACCCCGGCAGGCGGCGATCCGCGCGGGCGCTACGGGCGGGCCGTGGCGATCCGCGATGCACTCAAAGACGGCTACGACGCCGACCGACTCCGCGCCGCCCTCGCCGGATACAGCGTCGACGCACAAGCACCACCGACCTTGTTCTGAACCGAACGCCACCGAGACATGTCGGTGGCGTTCGGTAGAGATAGATCCATCAGGCCTGGGCCGCACCGCCGCACCGGTGAGAGCAGTCCTCGACGAAAAGGACGTACGACATGACGCTCTCCTCGCTCTTTACCGACGACGTCGGACCGCTGCCCTTGCTCGCGGTCGCCGGTGCCGGATTCCTGATCTGGTACGTGCGGTACCTCGGCGAGAACGACCCCGGATGGAAGGGTTTCGTGGCGAACATTCTCACCGTCATCGGCGTCGGCGCGTACCTCGTCGTCCTCGCGGTCGTGTTCGGCGCGTTCATCGCAGTGATCGTCGCGTTCATCGCCGTGATGCTGTTCATGCTTCCCCTGTTCGCACTCGGCGGTGCCAGCGGAGTCGCCGACCGCAGACCCCGACGCGGGTACCACCGCGACCCCTACGGCAACGACTACTACTGACCGCCCGGCACGCCTACAACCGGCACTCTGCATACACCGCACTCGCGCGAGGTGACGTCGGTGCAATGGCGACTGTGCACCACCTGCAACAGCACTCGTGCACAGATTGCGTGCGCCGCGCCGGACTGCGGTTGTACGACCGCACCGCGACACCGGTACAGAGTTGTCGACGCCGCTGCGCCGCTCACCCAACTAAGAATTTGCAAGATGCGCTGCGCGGATCTCGTCTGGTAGTTCGAACTATCCGGAGGCCGACATCTGTTTGTGGCAGGATCTGTTTCATGGGGTGGGAGCAGATTTTCGAGTCGTCGATACCGTTGGTCGTCGGGTTGTTCTCCGGCTGGGTTGCATCGCGTGCCGCACGCAAAACACCACACGAGAAGCTGAAGGCTTTGATCGAGATTCAAGCAGCCTTGGGCCCTAGCGCCGACCCCAGCGGGACCATAGAGAAGTCGATCGAGCTCGAGCTGAAGCGGCTCGAACGGTCGACGGTGTCTCTCGACTCGACGTGGCCTCAGATTGTCTGGGCTCGGTTCCTCAACAACCCAGCAGCTGTAATAGTTGGCTGCGGCCTAGTCCTCTACTCCGCGTTGTTCGTCGTGGCACTCAATCGCTTCGGCGGTTCCATGGGTGGCGGCGGTACGACTGATGCGAACGACAGCAGCTATGTCTGGGTCTTCGTTGGACTGGTGGTTGCTGCGATGGCGATAGTTGCGGCGACATACGTGAGCTACAGACGGGATCGTCGCGCCCTGCTGCAGGACTGACATTGCCTACGGTGATGCTCTAGACTCGGCTGCAAGTTCGAGCGTCGATGAGGGTCACGTTCGAGCGCGCCCCACCCGTACCGATTCACCCCGCACTGCGTTCACCGCATTGTGGGTTGTGTTGCTCTGTGAGCGATCGGTGCCTGTCCGGTGGGGGATATCCGCGCACCGAATCTGGAAGGCCCTCACCATGTCTGTCTCTCCCGCTGTCGACAAAGACACCGCTCTGGCGCGCGCCCGCGCCGCGATCGAGAACCGCACCAAATACATCGAGTCCCTCTTCGACGCCGCCCAGGCTTCCGCTGATGCGCGCGAGAAGGTCGCCGAAGCGACCCGCGCGGCCGAACGCGCGAACGCCGAACACGCCGCCGCGTACAAGGAAGCGATCGACGCCGGATGGACGGTCGCCGAACTGACCGGGAGTGGTCTGACCGCTCCGACACCGGTGGGCAAGAAATCATCCAAGACCTCCAAGCGCACGACCGGTCGCGGTACGCCGCGCCGCCGAGTCGGTGCCGAGAACACCGCCGGCCCCGACGGACAACGCGATGACGACGCCTCGTCGCCTGCACCCGCCGTGTCGTCCGAACCGCAGTCCTCGACTGTGTCCGCGCGCTGAACACTGCTGCCCTCGCACCACCCGCGCACCGGCACCGGTCGCGGATCCCCCGTGCGCCCTTCGCACGCTCGACGCATCTTCTCCTCGTGCGGGCGCACCCACATCACCCGAAGGATCATTGACCATGAGCCAGCCCGAATTCAACGTCGAAGTAGCCTCCCTCGACCGCAACGGCGACCCCGGTTTCGTGCACTACCGCGGCGCGTTCTACACCTCCCGCTCCGCCGGACAGTTCGCCCTCACCCAAGCAGCAGCACTGTCGGACACCCGCGAAGTCGACACCGTCTCCGTCGTCATCGACGCAGCCGGAGAGGGAACCTCACGCCGTGATGTCGAGTTCATCGGCACCCCCGGCGAACTCGCCGCCGAACTGACCGCGCTCCCCGCCTACGCCTCCGGCGCGCGGCGCACCGTCATCCCCGCACCCCGCGCAGTGACCGCCGCCGTGGCCGCTGTCGTCGAAACGTCACCCCCGTTACCCGACTCGGCGGTCGAGGGTCCCGACGCCGTCGCAGTTCTCGACGTGGAGGTGTACTCCACCCGCCCGGGCCCGATCCCGAACTCGCGCACCGACGTCGGCGCGTACACCCCCGAAGACGCACACCGCATCGCCGAGCAGCTCGCGGCAGACCTCGGCGGCACCATCGAACCGATGCGCAACGACACCGTGCTGCGCGTGACCCACGCAGCGGACGTCTCCGACACCGACCGCATCGCCGCAGAACGGTCCGTGCAGGTGCGGAACCTGCGCGCGAACCTCTCCGTCCTAGACCCGGTCGCCGACGCCGAACACATCACCGCACTCGCCGCCGACCTCGACGATCTGCGAGCTCGATCGAGGCCGGCCGCACGCCCGGACAACACCGCAGCTGTGTCCGCGTCGGTATCGACGCCGCCGATGGCGCACGCAGCGGACGCCGAACGCTCCTCGACACGTCCGCGCGGGTTGGTCACTCCCCCGACCGGACGCTCCTCCGGAGCTGCACGGGCCACCTCGTCCACGCTGCACACCTCCCCCGCCCCGACACACACAGCTGCGACATCGCGGTCAGCCGACCACGGTCTCGGATGACCACCGACCACCAGTTCCCACCGCAGACCCGGGAAGGGCGGCACCGACTACCTCGGCCCCCGCAGCGATCCGCCGCCACCGAGGGCGACAGCGCCGTCAAGCCTGCGTTCCAGCTCGACGGCGGCGACCTCGGCGCGGTCCTCGAGTTCGAGGCGGTGCTGTGGAACGAACCGATGACCGGAGTCCTCCGCGAAATCCACATCACGCCCGGACGCGTACGCGTGGTCGTTCTTCAGACCGAACAGCAGAAGGGCCTCTACCCGCGATACACATCCAGCGGTGACCCCGATGCGCCGTACCTGGTCGACTACGACATCGACTTCGGCGACGCGGTCCGGATCGTCGATCGCCACTGACACCGCTCGTCCGACTCGGCTCGTCCGTACACGCGAGAAAGGCACCCACACAGCCGGTGTGGGTGCCTTTGTCGTTCGGGCAGGGTTCGGACGGGCGGTCAGTGCTGCGGGTGCGGCGCGGTGCCGGGTGCGCCGAAGATGCCGGCCGCCAGTGCCCACGCGGTCAGGGTGCGGCGTTCGGCGTCGGTCGTCTCGTCGGCGTGGAGGTAGTCCCACTCCTGCAGCGCGTCGAGGTCGTGTGCGTCGGCTCCGACGTGTCCGCACCACCACAGGTACGCCCCGATCGGCGATTCCACCTCGGCGCTGACACCGCCTGCATCGCTCACGCGCATCCGTCTTCGTGGGGCACGAACCGCCGTATCGTCAAGATGTGTTGACGCTACGGCTTCGTCAACACATCTTGACGATTGCGCGGATGCGGGGGCGTGTTCCTGCGTCGTGGACGCGGCGGGAGTGTCGACCATGGGTCACTGCCCTCCCCGAAACGTGTTGAGCCGCTGCCACAGTGCGCGCTGAGCGCGCCCGTACTCCACGAGATGTTCGAACAGGTACTCCTCCGGCAACTCCTCGGCGGCGTGGACGATGGCCGCTGCCACGGTCCGGTAACTGCGCCGGTAGGACTGGGAGAGCACGATGTCGGCGTAGTGGACGGCGGTGAAGCCGTCTGCCCCGGCGGTGATGACTTCGTTCAAGCGGCGACGCAGGGGCGCGTCCTTGGCTCCGCCGGATCCGGATCGCATGAAGGCTGCGGTGACGCTCGCCGGGTCGTAGGGTTCGCCGGCCGCGACGAGACCTGCGATCACGACGAACATTCGCCGGTACGCGACGTCGTCGAAGTCCTCGGCGGTCACGATCGCGGTGATGCGCAGATCCTCGGCGGACACTCCCCCGGTGTGGGCACTCCACATCAGGGCGCACAGCAGCAGCGCCTCGGGGTCGGTGGACGGCTCGTGAGCAGTCTCGTCGTCGACGCCGTGGTCGTCGTCAACAGCGGCGAGGCTGCGAACGACACGCTCGGGCTCATCGGGCGGTGGGACTGCACTCAGTGGCGTCATCGTCGGGCTCGTTCTCGCAGGTGAATCTCGAAAAGGGTCAACGGAGTTGGTCGGTCAGGCGGCGGCGAGCTTGTCGAGGGCGTCGATCCGAAAGCCGGACCAGTGGGTGTTCTCGTCGACGACCACCACGGGCATCTGCCGGTAGCCGAGCCCGTCGGTGACGAACTCGCGCGCCGCTGCATCTTCGGTGACATCGACGGTCGTGTATTCGATCCCATGCTTGTTCAGACGTCGTTTCGTTTGATCGCAGCTGTTGCATTCGGGTTTCGTGTACACGGTGATCGACATAGCTCACTCCTCGAGGGAATCGTTCCGGTGGGTTCAATTCTACGCCAAATCGTTCCTATAAGCCATAGATAAAGCTAGACAATTTGACTCGAATATACTGGCGCGCAATAGATTCCGGACTGCCTAGCAGTTCGCAATTACGTCGGTTGCGTTGTTCCTGATAGTGGCAGCACACGGAGAGAAATACGAAAAAGCGACGGGGAACAGTTCATTCCACATTCGGGTCATGATGCCGTCGCCCGACTACTGCTGCGACGCCGTGATCGAGACATGCGAAAACGCCGCCGGAGCTGTTGCTCTACGGCGGCGTCAGTCGGGGGCTATCAGTATTCGAGTTCGTACTGTCGGGTGCGGTGTGAGACCAGAGACCTGCGGATTCCGAACGGGCCTTTCAAGACCATCTGCCGCCGCAACTGCATCCATTCTTGTACGAGTTCGGGTGTGGTGTTTCGTGCGGCTTCGTTGCGGAGGTGTTGTAGAGCGGCCAACCAATTCTGGATTTGTATTTTTCCTTCGACTACGCGGTGTTGTGCATCGGGCGAGATGGGGAATCTGCTATCGAGACCACGCTCCAGGTGGGTTCCGAGTTTGCGAAGGTCTCCGCTGATGAGGCAGTCCAGTCGGTACCAGTCGATCGCCGTCGATGCAGCTTTGCGGTTCATGCTCGATCACCGCTCGGGGCATGGGCCGGGTTGTCGATGATGTCTGTATCTCGGGGTTCGGCCTCGACCCACCTGACGATGCGGGAGACTACTTCTGCAGCGCTCGCGGCGAGTGCCAATACGGCTGCGGTGATCAGGAGAGTCCAGGTCATGACCAAGGTATTGCCTGGGTCGCTGTGTTGGGTCCAGAACGCGATCGTGGTGATGACGATTCCCGCGATCAGCACCAGCAGGGACCACTGCGCCGGTCGGGTCCGATGTTCGGTCTGCAAGGCGTACAGCGCTATTGCGGCGACTAGGACGACGATCAGTCCCACTGCGTACAGGATCATGATGTTCCCGCCTGGTCAGTCTTCGGCTCGAAGAGAATCATATGTGTCCACGAAGACGTGGGCCGAGACGACGAGCTTGCGGACCATGTGCAGCTGGTGCATATTCCAGGCGGTCGGCGTCATGATCCCGAGCACCCACACCCATATCACGAAGATGCCCGGAAATGACGGGAGGTCGAGAAGGAAGTACAACGCTACGAGAACCACGGCCCCAGCGGTGCAGACCCGGAAATAGAGACTGATCCGGTGGTTGAGAAAGCCCGTGTAGGTGTCCGCTGCGGCTTCGTATCGCGTGAGATGGTCGAGTGTGGGTTCGGACGTCACGAGATCGAGAGCCTTGTCGTGATCGGCCAAGGCAGAGGCGATATCCATGGTGTCCCCATTCATCGTGTCGTCGTCGGGCGGTCAGTGGTTGGACGCGTCGTTGCGGCGTTGGTCGCCGATGGACTTGGCCATGTTCGCGGTGGCGACGATCTCTTTCGTGCCTTTCGAGCCCAGCTCGTTGCCGAGACGGACAAGAGCGAACACCAATGCCACTGCAAGAGCGGGAAATGCGAGTTCGATGATGCTGACAGCGGATCCCCTCGTGACGTTGTATGCGGCTGCGGACACCCCGAGGATGCCTACCAAGACAGCGGCAAATCGGTTGAGGCCGTATCGAAGCCGGTCCACTGCCTCCGCTGACTCGAAGTAGCGTTCGGCGTTTTCTATGCTGTCGTCGAACAGGAATTCGTGGCGGATCTTGGCGTGGTCACGGAAGGTGGTGAATGGGTTCATCGGTTGTTCCTGTCGTCGTCGGCGGTGGTTTGGACGAAGCTGCGCTTCTGGTCGGCCTCGTACTCGTCACGGGTGCTGTTGAACTGCCGTGCGATCAGGTAGCCGAACAGGATGGATCCTGCGATGAAGGCGGCTTTCCATCCCCAGGCGAGGTCTGGGTAGGTGACGGCGAAGACAGTGGCAGCGACTACGGCGAAACCGATGAGGGCGAGTGCGTTGCTGTGCAGTGTCACTCGGGACGGCTTGCGTATGTAGGCGGTGCCGACGGCGTAGGCCCCGGTGACCAGGACGACGAACACGATCAGTGCTGTGCGGTTGACGAGATCCATGGCTTCTTTCGTTCCGATCTGTGGTGTCCAGTCGTGATCGACAGCTGTGTCTGTCGTTGTGTCGTTGGTGGGTCATGTTGCCAGGTGGTGCCGACACACTGCTGGGTGTCGACACCACCGGGGCCGGGTTGGGGTCAGCTGGTGAGCTGTTTGCGTGTGGTGGTCTCTATGGCGATCTTGGCGCTGTCGTAGATGCGGTCGGGGATGGTGACGATGCCGGCCGCGAGCTCCTGAACGGTGCGGAGCGCGGTCTCGCGTTCCTGCCCGGTGGCCGAGTCGTCGAGGGCGATACCGAGGGCGCTGCGGATCCGGCGAACGGTTCGTTGGCCCTCGACGCTGGTCACGCGTAGGCCCATGGTGCGGGCGTAGCCGTCGGCGCTGCGCCAGGCGGTGCGTGCTTTCTGCGCGACGACGGCGAAGGCCTGCACGCGCTCTGCGGTGTCGGGGCACTGTTCGGGCCGAGAATCGTTCATGGCGGCGAAGGCGTCGATGAAGGCTGCGGTGCGGGGCTCGGTGAGGTCGTCGAGCAGGGGCCTGATGAAGATGGAGTACGGGTCGGCCAGGTAGGCGGCGTAGGCGTCCGCGACCTCGCTGTAGACAGCGTGGGCGGCGGCGTAGTCGGCTTCGAGTGCCTTCTTGGCGTTGCGGCGGTCGACGACATGGCTGCGGGTCCGAACGATCAGGTACGCGGCCAATGCGAGGGCGAGCACAACCACGACCATCCAGACCAGCGGAGTCCAGTCCATCGGGGCCTCAGGTGCGACGTCGGACGCTGGTAGCGCCGGGGCATCTGAGACCGGTGCGTCCGGTACCGCTGGTGGATCGGAAAGGCGAACGTCAGACGCCTCCTCTGAAGAGATCTGAGAGAGAAGCACGGTATCGATCAACATGGCGGCGACCGCGATGACGAGCCCTCCCCCGCACATCTGTAGCGCGGTCCTGTCGTCGGCACCGTACATGCGAGACCAGAAGAACTTGGCTCCCCCGCCCATCATGGCAAGGACACCGAGCGCGGTGCTCATCCACATCAGGTAGGACATCAGTTCCAGTACACCGGATGCCATCGGGGGCGCATCGGGTGAGGTGAGTGCTTGGGCGAGTACGAGTGGGGTGTTCATCGACAGTGGCCTTTCCAGCATCGGCAGGAGAATGCAGGGTCAGAGTTGGCGGGCGAGGTGTGCGTTGGCAGAGGCGGCGGCAACGTCGTAGCCACCCCACGGTGAGCGGTTCGGGACCGAGCGCAGGCCGATGGTGTCGCCGCGTCGGGTAATGACGGGCCATCCGGTGGGTCGCTCCCCGATGAGCTCGATGACCTTCGCTGCCCACACCTGGTCCTTCTGCGACGGTCTGCGTTCGGGGATCACGATCGGGAGGTCGTCGAGCCAGCAGGGGTGGGCGTGATCGAGGGCGTCGCTGACTGCTTCGTGTTCGTCGGCGCGGTTCTCGCCTTCCCACGGGCAGCCGGTGCACGCGCCGCGGTAGACGTCGCCGCCGACGCACTCACATGGAGCGTCCCTGCTCGTGTCCGGGCACTGGCAGTCGAGGTCCGCTGCAACGCAGGTGGGTTGGCAGGTGTCGGTGGCTGCGGTGGGGTCGCAGATTCCAGGCCGGAACGCGTGGGAGGCGGCGGTCGAGCCGTGCCGCCCCCAGGTGGTCGCCCAGGTCTCGAAACTCCGCGATGCGAGCTGCGACCCCTCGGGTGGGGCTGGCGAACAAGGTCGGGATGCCATGGCGGTCGATGTGCAGGTTCTGCTCGTCTGCTGCGACGTCGGCCAACACGTCGAAGATGTCGATCTGGCCTGCGGTCTCGGCCATCACCGCACGCCCAGCTCGGGACGGGTGAGGGACTGCAAGGCCAGCGAGAGTCGGACGTCGCTGGCGTCGAGAACGACCGGATGGGTGCGGCTGTACCAGGCACCGGGTGCGTCGAGGAGGGCGGTGACCTCGACGCGGCCTGCGGGCGCGGTGCGGTAGCCGAGAATGTCGACGACCGTTCCGTCGAACTGGGTGTCGAGCGAAATCAGTTTCATTCCAACTCCTGTGAGGCGGCGAGGCGCGGCCGTAGCGGGCGCGAGGGTGGCGGTCATGGGTACTCCCGAGTTCTCGACGAGGAAAAGTGCGTGGGTGTTCAGGACGGCAGGTTCTGGCAGTCGGCGCATTCCCAGCGCCCGCCGGTCGAGGTGCAGGTCCGGCGCTCCTCGCAGAGCCAGCAGATCTGGTTGCGCTTGCGGGGCGAAACCTGCTGCACCGCAGCCACGGTGGCGGCCTGCACCCGGTACTGCTCGCGGGCGCTCGCGTCGCGGGCGGCGAGGTCGGCGCGGACCTGTCCGGGCTCGCGGTCCGGTCCATCGGTGCGCACGTTGAGCATGTCCCCGAAAGCGGTGCGGCAGGACTGGCACACCTCCCCCGGTACGGCGACCGGGAGAGCGCACCCGGGCAACGCGCAGTCATCGAACAGTGTTGACTGCCAGTCACATTGGGTCGATTCGGTGCGCGTCGAGGTCATACCCCAACCCTACAGCGTCACGCTGTAGGGTTGCGAGGGGTACGGCGAAGTATTTACAGCGTGGGGCTGTAAGGTGCGGGTATGTCGACAATCAGGCTCGTGCGGGGATCGGAGGAACCGTGGCCGATGCCGAATTGACACTCTCGGAGGTTCTGGAACTGATCGAGGCCTCGACCGGGAAGGCGATCGCGTCCTCGACGTGGCGGTCGTACGTCGCTCGTGGTCAGGCCCCGAAACCTGCCCGCCACCTCTCGCGCACACCGCTGTATTCGCGGGAGGACATCGAGGCGTGGCTCGCAGGCCGACCCGGCAGTGGTGCACGAACCGACCTGCGCCCACGCTGATCGCCGTTCGGCGTTCCCGGTTCACCACTGAGCGTCAACATATCTTGACGAACCAGGAAGGCCCGGGCCATCGGTGTGATGGTCGGGGCCTTGTTGTCGTGCTGGTTGCGATGCTCCAGCGGATTGTCAGGCGTCGTCGTCGACGGCTGCGTACGCGGCGTCGACGGTGATGTTGCCGATCGCGGCCTGCTCCACCGGGGTCAGGGTGTGCCCGCTGTCGGCGAGGAAGGTCAGGTAGCTGTCGATGCCGACCATGCCCCGGTAGTGCTTGGAGGAGAACCGCCAGTAATCCTTGGCATCCTGCGGCCCCGTGAGGCGGGCCTCGAACGCAGTAAGCACTCGGGCGAGCAGCAACACCTCGGCGCGAGCGGGCGTGGCAGCGGTGGCCTTACGGTCCACCTCGTGCAGCGGCGAGCCCATGATCTCGCCGTACCGCTCCGAGCACTTGGATTCGGTGAACACATCACCATGGGTCGCCAGGGTGGTCACCATCCACTTGGTGGCGTTCTTCGGGGCGCTCTTGCCCGCGAGTAGACCGGCAAGGAACGTGCGCCTGGCTTCGGTGGCGGTGGCTCCGGCACGGTTGAGGGCCTTCGCTTTTCGGCGCTCTGCGCGTTCTTTCTCGATGCGTTCGGCTTCGGCGCGCGCGGCTTTACGCTGCGCCGGGGTCAATCCGTCCTCGGTGTCGCCGCCCTCTGCATCGGCGGCGGCGATCTTCTCGGGGGCGAGTTCGAGGCCGGCCGCAGCCCGGTTGTCGTGGCGCAGGAAGAACTCGTACCCCCAGGCGGTCACTTTCTCGACCGTGTTGGCGTGCCGCAGCTGCTCGTACGCTTCGGCTTCGTCGTCGCCCTCGGTGTCGAAGTCGACTTCGTCCTCGGCGACCTCCTCACGGGTGGTCTTGTCGACCCAGACGGTGCCGGTCTCGTGGACGTGGACGTGCCACAGGTGCGGCGCCTGCTCCGGGACGTCGGCCGGGACTGCACTGCCGTCGGAAGTGCGCAGGTCCGCGAGGGAGTACCACTGCCCGTCGGTGGTGGACGGTTCGTCGTGGAGCAGGATGAAGCCGCGTGCGATGTAGTCGGCTGCGGCGGCAGTGGTCTCGGCGCGTTCGTCGATGCGGCGCGCGAGGGTGGCAAGGCGGTACTCGAAGCCGAATCTGTTGTCGAAGATCTGCTCGATCGCTTCGGTGATCCACGGCTCCGTCTCGGCGGCGGTTTCGAGATCAGCAAGCAACGCAGCCCCTTCGAGGGTGAGCTGGCGGTCGTCGAGCTGCTGGCGGGCGCGCTCGGATCGTCCTGCGCGACCGGCCTTTTCGACGTACGCCTTCGGGACGTGCAGTTGCGCGCTGACCTTGTGGACGCTCAGGCCCAGCTCGAGCAGGCCCGTGACGGCGGCGGCGCGTTGGCCGGTGGTGAGGTCTTCGCGCTGATCGTTGGACACGACCTGCTCGGTGATGCGTTCGATGCCTGCGGCCTTCTCGTCGTCGGACTGCTCACGCACCAGTACCGGGATCGAGGTGAGACCGGCTTCGCGGGCCCCGAGAGTTCTGCGCTGTCCGTCGTGGACGACCAGGGTTCCGTCGGCGCGGCGGACCGCCGAGACCGCCTGGAGGACACCGTGGGCGGCGATGGAGGCGACGAACTCAGGGTCGGCGGTGATGTCGACTCCGTCGCGGACGTTGTCGGTGATGTCGAGTTCGTGGGGGTCGACGTGGACGAGGGTGTAGCCGGTCGAGGTCGGTGCCGATTGTGCAGACATGGTGGTGGTCATGATGGCGGTCTCCCTGATTAGAGTGCGGCGGTGAGGCACCGGGCAGATTCCAGCTGCCCGGTGCCCGTTCGCAGGTGGGCGTAAGGCGAGGGTCAGCGGTCGGCGGTCTTCGCGACGGGTAGTTCCCAGATCGGATCTTCTGCACAGGGGTCGCTGATGTCGACCCAGCGCCCGGTGACCGCGTATCCGCTACGGCCGAGCAGCACCTCCGCCATGTCCGGGGTCCAGTCCATCGGCGCGTGCTCCTCGATGCCGGTCGCGTCCAGGTACTCGACCTCGATGCCGCCCCGTCGGATGGACACTCCCACTCCGCGTTCGGGGCGTTCGTCGCCGTATTCGGAGGTGACTGCCGTGAGGTTCCGCTTTGCTTCTCCCATGCCCCTAACCTTACAGCGTCACGCTGTATTGTCAAGTCCTGCAACGGTTTTCGGTTCCATGCAAATCCGAGCCGCCACGTTGCGGGCATCGAACGGCGGCACCACCCCGCTCACTCGAATCACCTACAGCGCAGGATGATCGAGCCTGCGACTCACGCCGGATCGGTGCGACGGGTGGGGTTCTGCACCGGGGGCCGGAGGTTGTAGGTGTCGTACCACTGCTGGGCGGCTTGCTTGCTCATGCCGAGGATCTCGCCGATCTTCGACCACGGAACAGGGCGCTCCTGACTGCGGAGGCGTCCGATGATGGCGTAGCGGTCGGCGATCATCGTCGAGGCCAGGAAGGCGTTGATCTCGAGCGCGTCGACGTCGGAGACCGCGCCGGCCATGCGTCGCTCGGAGTTCGCCTCCCAGGTCGCAGCGTCCTTACTTCCCTGCTCGCGCACCATCTCCGCGAGTTCGACATCGAGCAGTGCCGCCTTGTATTCGACGTATAGTTCGGTCAACTCGGTCGGGGTGAGGACGTTCTCCGATTCCATATCGTCAACATATCTTGACGTTCTCTATTCGTCAACACATCTTGACGATTGAGCGTGTTTCAGTCGACGGGAGTAGCGGCCTCGGCGGGGCACCACTGCTGATGGAGGCGAAGGAAACCCTTGCCGTTTCCGATCGGTATGTCGAAGCTCAGACAGCAAATCCACTGTCCGCGAGTTTTCGCCCACGCATGGAGCAGTCCGGGCGACTTTGTGTCCATCGCGAGACCCTCTGATCTCTCGCCTGTCCGTCACTGTTGCTGGAGCGTGTCCGTTCAGGAATGAAATCGCCGTCTCGTGGATCTACGCATTCGCTGCGCTGGCCGGGGAGGTTGTCAGACAGTTGGCTCCGAACAGGGCTTTGAGATCGCCGTATAGGGCTGGTGTCTTGTGTACTCGAAACTTCGGATCGGTTGCCCACCGTGTCGTCGTAGTGCCGGTCAGGGCGATGTGGACGTCGGTGTTCCCGGGATGGCGTTGCAGAGTTTCACGGAGGGCTTCGATGTTCGGTCGTGTACAGGAGTGCACCGCGAGGGTGAGGGTCATCGGGGAGAGTGATGGGTCGGCATTCCCCAGCTCAGGTACGCAGATGTCGACTGCAACGACTGACGTTCTACCTTCGCGAATACTGACGTTTGCGGTAACAAGTAAGACGGAATCCTCGGTGAGCGCATGCTGGAAGCCGGCGTAGGTCGTCGAGAACACCAGTATCTCGGTGGCAGCGTCGAGATCAGCGATCTCGACGATGGCCCACGACTCACCTTTCTTGTTCACGCGACGGTCGACAGCGGCAATGATGCCACCGATCTTGATCTTCTGGCCGTGACGAACCTTTCCGGCATGCACAGCCGCGATGGAGGTGTCCGTCATCGATCTGAGCGAAGTGGCGATGCCGTCGAGCGGGTGGCCGGACACGTAGAGTCCCAACATCTCTCGTTCGAGTGCGAGCTTGTGCTTGGTGTCCCACTCCTCGTCCGGCACCCGCACGTTGAACACCGCGGAGATGGACTCATCGGCGTCCTCGCCGCCGAACAGATCGAATTGACCGATCGCCTCGGCCTTCTTGGTGCCCATCACCGCGTCGATTGCGTCGGCGTGAATGAGCATCAGCCCCTTGCGTGGATGGTCGAGTGAGTCGAACGCGCCGGCTTTGATGAGGGATTCGGTGACCTTCTTACTGCAGGCAGTGGCGTCGATCTTGCCGAGGTAGTCCGAGAAGTCGGCATACTTGCTCTTCTGCTCGCGTGCCCTGATGATCGACGCCACCACGTTGGTTCCTACGTTGCGGACCGCACCGAGGCCGAAACGGATGTCTTTGCCCACCGAGGCGAAGTCGACGCGAGAGGCGTTGACGTCGGGAGGCAGCACGACGATGCCTCTGGTGCGGCAGTCCGCTAGGTAGACGGCGATTTTGTCCTTGTCATCGCCGACCGAGGTGAGTAGGCCCGCCATGTACTCGGCCGGGTAGTTGGCTTTGAGGTAGGCGGTCCAGTACATGACCAGGCTGTATCCGGCGGCATGTGATTTGTTGTAAGCGTAGCCTGCGAACGGCAGGACGGCCTCCCACAGTGCGGTGACAGCATCGTCGCTATATCTGTTGCTGCGCATGCCGTTTCGGAAGTTCTCGAACTCGGCGGCGAGCACTTCGGGCTTTTTCTTACCCATCGCTCGCCGGAGAAGGTCGGCCTGTCCGAGGGTGTAGCCGGCCACCTTCTGCGCGAGCTGCATGATCTGCTCCTGATAGACGATCAGGGCATATGTTTCTCCCAATATTTTGCGGAGTGGTTCCTCGAGCTCCGGATGGATAGGTGTTACTGCCTCGCGACCGTTCTTGCGGTCCGCGTACGCCCAGTGCGCTCCGACCCCCATCGGACCTGGTCGATACAGTGCGTTCGATGCAATGAGGTCGTTGAACTCGGTCGGTGCCATGCGAAGTAGAAGCTCTCGCATACCAGCCGAATCCATCTGGAAGACACCGAGGTTGTCTCCTCTGGCGAGCATCTCGTAGGTAGCCGCGTCGTCCAGTGCAAGGGTGTCGAGGTCGAGGTCGATTCCGCGGTTGGCCTTGATGTTGTCGATGGCGTCACCGATGACCGTGAGGTTTCGCAGACCGAGGAAGTCCATCTTGAGCAGACCGATGGCCTCGCACGACGGGTAATCCCAGCCGGTGATGATCGCGCCGTCCTGCGCGCGCTTCCACACCGGAATGGCGTCGGTGAGCGGCTCCGAGGACATGATGACCGCACAGGCGTGCACGCCTGCGTTACGGATCAGGCCTTCGAGGCCCTTGGCCGTCTTGTAGATCGTGGCCACGTCGGGGTTGGAGTCGATGAGCGCTCGAACCTCGGTGGCCTCCTTGTACCGCTCGTGCGACGGATCGGTGATACCTGCCACCGAGATGTCCTTGGCCATGATGGGGGGCGGCAGCGCCTTGGTGATCTGATCGGCGATACCGAAGCCGGGCTGGCCGAACTGCACACGGGCGGAGTCCTTGATGGCCGCCTTGGTCTTGATGGTGCCGAACGTGATCACCTGGGCGACGCGGTCGCTGCCCCACTTCTCGGTGGCGTAGCGCACCATCTCACCGCGGCGACGATCGTCGAAGTCGATATCGATATCGGGCATCGACACGCGCTCGGGGTTGAGGAATCGCTCGAACAGCAGTCCGTGCGGCAGCGGGTCGATGTTCGTGATGCCCATGGCGTAGGCAACCAACGATCCGGCCGCGGAGCCTCGGCCCGGGCCGACCCGGATACCGACGGAACGGGCGTAGTTGATGAGGTCGCCGACGACGAGGAAGTACGCCGGGAACCCCATTTCGAGGATGACGCTGATCTCGTACTTAGCGCGGTCGCGGTACTCCTGCGGCACACCGCTGGGGAAACGCCATTCGAGGCCTCTGTCGACCTCTTTCGTCAGCCAGCTGCCTTGGGTGTCGCCCTCGGGAACCGGGAAGATCGGCATCCGGTCGCGGGGTGCCCACACCTCGTCGTACGGCTGCACTCGCTCGGCGATGAGCAGCGTGCTGTCGCAGGCACCGGGCACCTGATCGTCCCAAAGCTCGCGCATCTCGGCAGCGGACTTGAGGTAGTAGCCGTCCCCGTCGAACTTGAAGCGCGTGGGATCGCTGAGCGTCTTACCGGTCTGAATGCACAGCAGCGCCTCGTGGTTCTCGGCAGCGTCCTTGGTGACGTAGTGGCAGTCGTTGGTAGCGAGCGGCGGGATGGAGAGCTTCTTGCCGATGTCGAGCAGGCCCTCGCGGACGCGTCGCTCGATGGACAGACCGTGGTCCATCAGTTCGAGGAAGAAGTTGTCCGGTCCCCAGATCTCCTGCCACTTGGCCGCGGCCTCGAGGGCTTCACGGTCCTGACCGAGACGTAGGCGCGTCTGAACCTCACCGGACGGGCATCCGGTGGTGGCGATGATGCCCTCGGCGTGCTGAGCGATGATCTCCTCGTCCATGCGGGCCCACTTGCCCAGCTGACCCTCGATGGACGCGAGCGAGGACAGCTTGAACAGATTGCGAACGCCGGTCGCGTTCTCCGCCACCATCGTCATGTGCGTGTACGCACCGCTACCGGAGACGTCGTCGGACTTCTGGCTTCGATCGCCCCACAGCACGCGCTTCTTGTTGAACCGGGACTCGGGGGCGATGTAGGCCTCGATGCCGATGATCGGTTTGATACCGGCCTTCTTGGCCTCGTTGTAGAACTCGCTGGCTCCGTACATGTTGCCGTGGTCGGTCATCCCGACCGCCGTCATCTCCAACCGCGCCGCCTCGGCGAACATCGCCCCGATCTTGGCGGCACCGTCGAGCATCGAATATTCGGTGTGGTTGTGCAAATGCACGAACGACGTTCGACTCATGGTCACCCCGATCAGCTAAGAACGCCTACTGGTTGTCGGGATCACCTCGTCCCTAGCAGCCATATGACCAGCTAGGGTCACACTGAGTCGAACAATCGACACGCGTAGTCGAACAACTGTTAGATGTAGAGCAGGTGGCGAAGTTGGATCTGGATCTGTCCGCGCTACGCGCGATGGTCGCTATTGCCGATGAGGGTCAGTTCAGTCTGGCTGCGTCTCTGTTGGGTGTAAGTCAGCAGGCGGTGTCCAAGCGAATCGCCAAGCTTGAGGGCCAACTCGGCACTCGTTTGTTCGAGCGGCAGACCGGCAACGTCGCGCTGACCGTTCACGGTGCTCGCTTTCTGCCGCACGCGCGCACAGTCCTCACATCGGCCGACACAGCAATCGCAGCGGTGCGAGAACTGCAGGTACTCCGTGTGGCGGTGCATGGTGCCCAGATCGTCGACGGAAACCTGATGAGGTTTTACTTGGAGAGGCACCCGGACGCCCAGATCGAGCTCATCATGATGGGACCGTTGAAGACATCGCGAGACGCGGTGGTCGCCGGCCGAGTGGATGTTGCATTCGCCCGCCATAATTGGAGTGCTCATCGTTTGCCGACCTATGTCAATGCTGCGCCGGCCTACCTCGACGCTCTGCATCTGTTGGTCGGTAGCGGCCATCCGCTCGCGCAACGCGACCACATCGAGTTCGACGACCTCGCAGACCTCACCGCATGGGTGCCCGGAGCTGGATTCGACTCCGAAGTGGGCGACTTCTACCGCCAGCTGAGCGACAGTTGCGGCGTCACAATCAACTCCGAGCGGCACCCCGGCGGGATAGGTTTCACCAACATTCTCGACCGCATCGCGGACTCGCAGGCGTTGGTCACTTTCGGCGGCGAAGGAACCACAACGCCGTGGCATCCCAATATTCGTCGTGTACCCATAGTGAACCCCACGCCCGCCTACCCCATGGCACTGCTGTGGCGAGAGACAGCAAGCTCGCATCCTGCGCTCAACTCGTTGATCGACTTCGTCGCCGGCAGCTACCGCAGCAACGAAACGAGTTCCCTATGGCTGCCAGAACCAGATCGCGCATTGTTCCGAAAATGACCGCCGCACCACGCAGGTGCGCACTCCACTCAAGAGGGCTCGCCGAAAGCCGTTGCATTACAACGCAATATGAGAAGAACAAGCCTTTGGCAAGCACCACGCCCGCAGCCCAGAATCAGTCAAATCGATTGCAACAACAACAGTTCACTGGCTAGAGACCTTCGGAGCGGACTTTGAGAGGTGTCCCGTCGCGGAAGGAGCCTCCGGACGAGCCTGCCACGGTGAGCGCCACGTTTTGTGCACGGATGGACAGATGTCCACGTACTGTTGCCCACCATGCCGAGACCTGGTTGGCGTGTTTGTATCACTCCACACGAGTTGGTGCCGCGGCCAGCGGTGCCGGACACAAATTTGGAGTGGCCTGGGTTCGCGCGGCCAGAGTTGGTGGCCGGCACGCCGTTCCTCATTGACCCATCATTTGAGTATGACATCGAGTTGAATGCCTTCTTCAGATCAGTCGATATGCAGGCGAAGGCGCGCCACACCCAGGTGGGCTACGCCCGCGATCTAGCCGCGTTTTTGAACTTCGTTGCTGTCTCACGAGACAGAGCTCGTTGGTGCGACGTCAACGAGGCTGACCATCTGGCGTACTGGCGCTGGCGCAGGATCGACTCTCAAGGGCCGCACATACAAGGTGCGACATGGGACCGAGAGGTTGCCGCAGTCGACAAGTTCTATCGATGGCAGGTCCGCGCGGGCCATATATTGAACAACCCTGTGCCGCAGAGAGTTCGACGACCAATGCCGTTCGGCGCGGGCCTCGTCCGTCATGACTCTTCGACCACAACACCGGCAACCTACTCGCACGATGCCGCGACGGATCGTATCGAGTGGCTCCCACCCCAGTCCTACCGTTTATGGCGCGATGTCGGGATTCGCGGATATCGCGCCGACGGTGTCCACGACACCGGGTTTCGCGGTCGCTGGGCGGCGCGCAATGCATCATTCTGCGACTTGATGGTGCGCACCGGCATGCGGTTGTCCGAGCAAGCGGCGCTGACGGTATTCGATGTGCCAACAGCTCGCGGTCTCGGGGGCTATCAACGTTTTTGGCTGCCGACGGCCATCGCCAAAGGTCGTTCGGCCCGCCGAGTCTACGTTCCTGAATCCGTGATCGCCGACCTGATCGGGTACGCGACACTCGATCGCGCGGAGGTCATCGCCCGCGCACGCGCCTGCGGACGGTACGAACAGGTTCGCCGCCCGCTCGTGATCCCTGATCCGCATTCGCCGGTCGTCGTACAGACTCGGTCCGGTCTGCGATCGACCGTGAAAGTTTCCAACCTCGATGCCGACGAACGACGCCGCTTGCTCATCGACGGGCCCGATGGCTTGACGCCGGCCGCGTTCTGGCTGTCGGAGTTCGGCACCCCCATCGCGGTCTCGACCTGGAAAGACATGTTCGCAGTCGCCAACACACGGTGTCGTCGAGCAGGAGTTCCTCTGACTGCACATGCTCACCGCCTGCGGCACACGTTCGCGGTGGTGACTCTGGAACAGCTACAGCGCGGACATATCAGCGCGATGACCGAAATGACTGCCGAACAGCGAGGGCAATGGACACAGATCTTCGGTGACCCTCTGGACTGGGTGCGACGTCGCCTCGGACACCGCTCCGTGGTGACAACACAGATCTACTTACACGCGCTGTCGGAATTGGAAATGGAAACGCGAATGATGTTGGTGCCCAACACATGGGAAGATCCCCGCGACACTCCACTCGACGTCTTCGACGTCGCCACTGAGAACAAAACACAGTGAACGGTCGCGGCAGTACCGGCACCGGGCGCCGCGCGATGCTCCCATCTGGCCCGTACACACCGACCGAAGGCGAACACGCCATCGCCTCCGGCCTCACGGTCCGATTCGATGGTGAAGACGGCCGGACTCTGCTGGTGGACGTCGCGAAGATGGCGCTGCCCGGTTGGCACACGGCAGTTGCAGAGGCTCTGGCCCTTGCCCTCGGGGCGACGGGACGCAGCAGGACGCTCAGCTCAGCGAAGGGACTGGTTACGAGGGTGCGATCCATGCTGCGATCCCTCTCGGAACTGCCGGATCCACCGACCGGACCACCGTTGCTGGAGACCGCCCACCTCCAATCTGTCTACAACCAGCGCAGAATCACGCAGAAGGACGTCTACGCCTGGCGAGGCATCGCACTTTTCGGACAGTTCCTGACGTTGCCACCGCTGGTCGATACGGTGAATTCATCAGTGATCGACTACACCTGCCGCCAAATCGGGCAGACCCGGATTGGCCAACCTGGCTACTCGGACGGAGAGTTCGATCGTATTCTCTCAGCCGCTCGGTCAGACATCACCGCATTGCGCGATCGAATTCGACTCTCGGAAGCTGCAATAGGACAAACGGGTGAACAGGAAGGCTTGGAGGGCGACAAAGAGCTCGTCGCGATTGCGGAATCAGGAGTCGTACCCCCGAGCCGGAGCTTCAGCGCGCACGTCGTCAGACTGGAGCTTGCGAGCCGGCTCTATATGACGATCCGGGACCTCGCGCCAATGCTCGTGTTGATGGTGGCGCTGACCGGCCGCAATATCGAAACCATCAAAGAGCTCCCCTGGGAACACCGAATCCTGGAGACACGCGCCGTCGAAGTTCGTGTCATCAAACGCCGCCGCGGCAATCACCGATGGTTCGAGACCGCGACGTGGGAGATCGGGCCACCGGGTCGCGAACTGCACTATCCCGGCGGTCTTTACCTACTGCTACACGAACTGACCACTCGCAGCAGGAACACTTCTGGCAGCGCATCCGTTTGGTCGATCTGGCGTAGCGGCCACAACACCGGCCTTCGCGGTATCGAAGAACATTTCGACCCATTCGCTCGCGAACTGACCGCGACAGCAATCAACCTTGCCGGATGGCGCACCCGGCATTGCCTCCACGCTGACGTCGTCGACGGAACGCCCCCGGCTCCGCTTGCGGTCACCGGCAACCGGATCAAGACCACGGCAGACGTGCGCCGTACCAAACAGATCGGCGGTCACCTCCCGTCCGCTGCCCGGAGCAACACCATCCCGGTTCTGTTCCGGAACTATCTACGCGGAGACCCGACAACACAGGAATGGGCACACACCGTTGTCGCGGCTGCCGTCAGCGACGCCGAATCGAGCGCTCTGGCAGCACACAGACGAGCGCTGCACGTTGCCGGAGGCACACTGAACGTGCAGCCGGAACGCTCCACCACCGATCCCGATGGTGAAACCCCGTCGACGCATGCAGACGCAGCCGATACCGCCTGGTCAGCGTGCCGGGATCACGAACACCATCCCGCCACCGGGAGAAGCTGTCGCGCATCGTTTCTCGACTGCTTTCACTGCGGAAACTGCGTGGTCACACCGGATCACCTTCCTGGACTGCTCGGATTGCTCGATGCGCTGGCGGCCCGCCGCGATCAGCTGTCGGAGGCCGATTGGTGGGTCCGATACGGACCGACGTGGGCGGCCATCCGCCATGACGTTCTCTCGAAGTTCAATCGGTCCGAGATCCTGGCGGCAACGGAGATCAAACCCACCGATGCACTTCTCGATCTCGTCGAATCACCATGGGAGCAAACATGACCAACGCCCACCCTCAACCGTCGACGTCGCATCCGTTCGACGAACGATGCGTATTGAACGGGCGGCCGGTGCGCCCGGAGACAGAACTCAGCCGAGCTTCCCGATTCGTAGACGACGTCTGGGATCTCAGTCCAGCTTTCTTTCAGCAACATCATGTTGCTCTGATCCTCGACTTCACATCCGTGCCATCTGTCTATCGCACCGTGGCCAAAGAACTTTTCATCGGGCTACTGGGCGGGCCTGCACCCGCCAGAGGACGCGGCTTACCGAAGGTAGCAACGATTGCCTCGATGTTGCCCACGCTACGCCACTTCTTCTCCTGGCTCGCCTCGCGACCCAACCTGCGCCAGCCGCTGCTATCGGAGTTGCAACCTTCCGATTTGATTGCGTACCAACTGCATTTGCTCGCGACGCAACCCACTCTCACGGTTCGTGATCGCTATCGCAGTTCGGTTCGGTCGCTCTATCGCTACCGCGGACTCATGGTTACCGATCAGCTGACTTTCGACCCGTACCACATCGATGGTTGGAGCGAGTCCGGCGACAGGAGCGGACCAGACAACGCGACCGCCAGAATTCCGGAGGCGGTGCTCGGACCCCTACTCACATGGAGTCTGCGATTCGTCGATGAGTTTGCATCGGACATTCTCGCGGCAGACCGCGAGTGGCGACGAGTTCGATTGGGACAAGGGTCAATTCCGCCCAAGACGAGACGATGGGTCAAGGAGGAGCTGGACCAACTCATAGCTGAATACCGTGCCGCGGACCGCCCACTACCGGGGCATAACGGACAACCGAGCATTCGCCACCTGTCCCGCATGCTTGGATGCGATCGCACGACCTTGCGGACCTACCGCCACCTCATCGAAGACACAGCTCGACTGGTCGGGGTCGACAACGACGTCTCGTGTGACGTGGTGATCAACGGACGGATCAACGGGTCCCCCTGGATCGACCGCATCCTGTTCAATCGACGTGATCGTCAAGCCGGGATCTTGCACCTGCTGTCGGCGCTGAGCGCAGCCTGCTACGTCATTATTGCGTTCCTGTCCGGCATGCGTGACAGCGAGATCAAGCATCTGCAGCGGGGCTGCATCAGCGTCAAACGTGACCCTCACGGCAGGCCCTACCGGTGGATGATGACCAGCCTCGCGTTCAAAGGTGAACGCGACCCCACCGGAGTGCAAGTGACCTGGGTTGTCGGCGCTCCGGCCGCCCGCGCCGTGGCGGTCCTCGAACTCCTCCAACCCGGTAACGAAACCCGGCTGTTCGCACCCTCAACTCATGGCACCGCAGTGCGGATCGGCAAAACCGCCGCCCACGTCAATTTGACCAAGACCACGAACGACCACATCAACAATCTGGTGTCCTGGATCGACGGCTATTGTCGCGCACATGGTCTCGCAGAGAACATACCGGCTGTGAATGCCCAAACCTGGCGGCTGACAACCCGCCAGTTCAGACGAACGCTCGCCTGGTTCATCGCACGCCAACCCGGCGGATCCATTGCCGGAGCAATTCAATATCGCCACCAAGCTGTCCAGATGTTCGAGGGCTACGCCGGCACATCGGATAGCGGTTTCCGCGCCGAAGTCGAGTCAGAGGTGGCCCTTGCCCGAGGGGAGGGTCTGATGGCAATGATCGATACCCATGAACACACCGATCTCGTTGGACCCGCCGCCGACGAAGCCCGCCGACGTCTGAGCGAGCTCGAGTCGAATATCCGATACCAAGGACAGGTCGTCACCGACCGGCGTCGGCACGACCGCTTGATACGCCGATTCGACCCAGCAATCTATCCAGGCCGATACGCCACCTGCGTCTACGATCCGGACAAGGCACTGTGCACACGCGCACAGAACCTTTCGGGCCAGAACGCGCCGACGCTCGGTGATTGTCGACCGCTCGAATGCCGCAACGTCGCGCTCACCTCAGGCAACCTCGACGAGTTGCGTTCGGAGAGCTCCGATATCGAGCGCGAGCTCGAACGAACACCGTCGCTGCCTCCGTTGCTGCAGCATCGACTACGGCAACGGAGTGAGCAGATAAATCAGTTCGTCGACCGACACGATCCGAACTCAATCCGATGAGTAAACGCATCGACCTCCCGAGCGAGCAGGACGTCCGTCGAGTGATGACAGAGCACCTCGAAGACGCAGCATCGGCCGGCGGCCGCGCCACTGTCATCGGCCTTGCCCGTCGACTGGGTCTGTCCAACGCAACCTTCTGGCGGCACTACCCCGCTATCGCTGCCGAACTCAGAGCCGCTTCCGTCGCAGCTCCCGTCGCCACACGGCATGACGACCGGACCGAACTCCTTGCCTCCAACAAGCGCGTGCAACGAGACAACGCGGCGCTGACTCAAGACCTCACCCTCGCACTGGCCGTCATCCAGCGGCTAACACTCGACAACCACGCCCTACGGAAAGAACTGGAAACAACGTCAGGGGTGATCTCCCTGCAGTCACGCTCGAACTCCGCGGACGCTGTCGTGGGCGCGTGTGGCCGGCAGGACCGCTAAGCCTCGATAAAGCTGCAAGATACTGGCGTCGGGGAGGAAGTATCCTCTGACCAGAATTGATTCGAGTTCTCACACAGCGAATCAGACCAGACCACCGAGTATGTTCACCGCTGTCCTTTTTGAGATGACTCGTTCAGCTTTTGACGTCGGACGGCAGATACACCAACGACAATGCTTGCGATCCCAGCCATGAGGACAAGCGTTGACAGCGGGTCAAATTCATGAGTCTCCACACGCGTGTCAAAATCCTGTGCAGCGCAACGCACGACGACCAGCGGTAGAAGGGGACGACTGGACTCGACGTCGACAGCCCCCGGATAAGCATTCTCGCAAATCTCTGAGGCCGAGCGACCGAGCCCAATCTGGCTGGTCGCCCCAAAAGCAACACCAACGAGCAAGACGCCGACTAGAACCAGCAGGACAGCTGGCCGTAGCCACCGAGAACCTGTATTGCTCATGCGTTCGAAGTCTAGCCGCCGTCGAGTTGGCGGCGGTCACGGTGACCGAATTGTGACCAAACTCGTGTTCGCGTGCCTCTCCAACGGTGGGCAAACTGACCGTACTGTTCGGTTCGTCCTTGATGCCCTTCACTGTGGGAGCTCCATGAAACCGAGCAGGTTACCTCTCAAGTCGCATATTGGCGATCCAAGCCCATTGATCAATGTCCGCTTCAGGCAGCATCGGACGCGAAACTAAATTGTCGCTCGAAGAATGTCACTTATCGGTGCGTTAATTACATCCCTTGCATTGCTAGTTTCTACACCTGGCGTTGCGAACGCCGATCAATTTCGCAACAACCAGTGGGTCCTCGGCTCCATCGAACGCGAATTTATCGATTTCCTTTCGGGCGCTAACCAATACGGCCAAGGCGGCACCTCGAGTATCGGAGAACCCACCAGTGGCGAGCTCTGGGCAGGAAACAGCAACGAGGGGCGGTGGCAGGAATTCGGGTTCACGAATCGCATTTACTGGTCGCCAAATGTCGACCCAAATAAAGGTCGTCAAATCGGCGGCTTGATCATGAACAAGTGGCTCAATTTGCCATCGCGTCAGTACAGAACGTATGTCAACGGCCCGTATCAATACGAGAAGCGAAGCGACGAACGTGGACGACTCGGCTACCCGGTCACACGTGAGAGCCCTGCTTCGGGCGGGCGATACAACAACTTCCAGGGCGGCGCGATTACATACAAGTTCGGAGCCACATCCGCCTATGCCACCTGGGGGAACATTCGCGATCAGTGGGCTGCGCAGAATTACGAGCTTGGACCCTTGGGCTTCCCGAGCAGTGATGAGTACCTGTGTCAAGATGGAACAACGTCCAATGATGGTTACGAGTCATATGGCGCTTCCGGACAGAACTTCCAGAACGGCCAGTATCTGACGTCAGGACGCAAGCCGCCGACATTGGGCTACAGCTCGGTCCTCTTCTCCAAACTCACCTATCAGTCATCTTCCCAATACACGACCGCAATTTCGCAGGCATCCACTGCTTGGAATGCACTTGGGAGCGTCCAGGTTACCCCCTATGACCCTGTGAACCCGACGCTCACTAATGTGGAAATTTCCGACGCCAACCGTCCGGACGTCACATGGGCCGGGCTATACAGCAACACCGACTTTGGGGTGGACACTATTCAAATGAATACAGCGAAGCTCGGTAACGCCAGTAATCAACGGAACGTTATGACACACGAGATGGGTCATGCGCTCGGTTTGGCGCACAACTGCAAAAGTCAGCTGATGGATCCGATTTCAAACTCATCGGTTTTTGCGCCGCAGTTCATGGATCAAGCCGCCTACCGTCAACTCTGGGGATGACATGATGAAGGTCAGAAGTTTAGGATCAAAGTACGGCAGGGTGGGCGTTGCGAGCTTATTCGCCTGCATTGTATTAGTTGGCTGCAGCACTTCGGCAGGCACGCAACCTGGAGATGCTGGCGCGACTGCCAGCGTGACTACGCGCACACAAGCAGTGGAAATGGACTCGGCTTTCGATGTGACAGACCCTCAGCAGCTTGCCGGTTGGGCCGACGCGGTCTTCGTCGGAACAGTGATTGAGCAAGTCGGTACGAAGGCAGTTGGGCCGTTTCCCGAGACGCAGTTTTCTGTTGAGGTGCTTCAGACCCTAAAGGGTGACGTCGCGGGCCAAATACTCGTCAATCAGCAAGGCGGGTATGGCACCGACGGTACGTTGTACTTACTGGACGATGACCCACTGATCGAGCCGGGAGCAACATACCTTATGTCGGCTGGCTTCTTGCCGTCCGAAAACTGGTACACGGTCGCTCCACGCGCGGGCAAAGTGACGTTGTCAGCAGAGGAAGTTGCTGCCGTCAGCGATGGAACTGCGCGGCGATCAACCGATGAGCCAGCGCCGGTCGCAACAATGCGAGATGCCATCGACAACGAGATTCCGTTCGATCCGAACCGCGAATCGGAGCCCGTCAGCTCCGAACCGCCAGTGCCACCAAGGTAGGTGTGTGTGACTTCAGTCGACTGGACCGGAAGCTGATCTTCACGTCCCACCAGTGCAGTTCGGGGGTGTATGACTTATTCCCGAACTGCACTGACGTTTTAGCCTGTCTTGGCTGTCGACGGGCCAAATCCTCATCCGCGTTGGCTCCGCTACAGCGGCAGCTCATGGTCCGAGCCTGATTCGGGCAGGTATCGAACCTCGTTGGTGATGGCCCGAAACAGCGGGAGACTAATCGGATGCACAGTGGTCAGAGGCAAACCCCGTCTACAATATGTTGACCAGGACTCTCCGAGGTGGATCGACGATGCGGCGCGTGGGGGGATCGAAGCTCACGGGCCAGTTCTCGTACAGGTCGGGGGTCATTGTGCGACCGCCAATCGGTGCGGCCCATGTTCGGCGACTGCGTCGGTGACCGCGGGGGCCCAGCGCAAGCCGTGTTCGCCGAACATCGGTGCGGTGAGGGTGTAGCGGCCTGTGCGCTGGGTGATTCCGCGTCCGTGGACGGTGGTCTCGAGGGTGATCGAGCCGATGCGGCCCCTGCCTTGCTCGATGCCGCCGTAGCCGACGGGGCGAGAGAAAATCGTCAGATCGAGACCAGGCATTCGACCGTCCGTGATTGCGAATACCCCTGCGTGAGTTCGGTTTCGGGCCAGCAGGGCACGTGCGCGGGTCGGCGGTACGTCGCGACCGTGGACGGTGCTGATGACCAGATCGATCCCATCGATGCAGATATTGGCGGCGTCGAGAGGGTCTGCTTGACCGGGGTCGATCAGGGCGATCTTCGACAAGTCCCCGCCGTGTTCGTGGACGGCGAGGAGCCCGAACTTGGGTTGACCGATCAGTGCGACGTGGTGGCCGGCCGCGGTGGCGGTGGCGACGAGTCCGACGAGAATCGATCCGGCACCGGTGATCGACAGGGCCGTTCCGCGGGCCAGCGCGCCGCGTGGCAGCAGTTCCGACAGCGGCATGGGCACCGGCAGGGTTTTGAGGGTTCGTGAGCGCACGGGGCCGCTCAGTGCCCGTTCATCGCCGTCGGTCGCGGCGGCCTGCGCGTTCGGCTGCGAGGGGGCGAATGCGGGCGAGTCGTCGGAGTCGGTGGGTGCGTGGTCGCGGCGTCCGGGGATCGCGGCCATGCTGCGGCGAAGAGCGGCGAGCTGTGCAGCCTTGTCCAGGCTGGTCAGGTCGGGAATCGTGTCGGCGATACCGGCCATGAGTGCGACCTTTCGCCGAACGGATCAGTGCCCTCAATCTATGCGAACATACGTTCGATGTCGAACTACCTGCGTGTGCCCGAAGCTGGCCCTGGTTCGCGAACCCTAGCGGCGTTCGCGAGGTGGTCGAGGGAGAGTTCGGGGTCGGCCGTCAGGTGGCGATGTTCGGCGAGCAGACGCCTGACGTGATCGAGGTCCGCGCGCACGGCCGGGTCGTCGGGGTCGTAGCCCTCGTCGATGATGGCGGCGCGTTCGTCTGGGTCCATGTCTAGTTCGACGCAGCAGCGCCGGGCGCGGTTCCCGTGTCGTAGATCAGGTCGTCAGAGCCGTCGTAACGGAGGCGCGCGAGTTCACCATTTCCTGATCCTGCTCGCCGTGGCGAGCCGGTCCCTGGCTAGATTCAGGGACCGGCGCGCCCCTGGTGTCTTTATGGCCGCTCATAAAATCCCGTGCGGGCGGCGGTCACGACGGATAGATCACTTTCATGGCGGCCAGCAAGCTCAGACTGTCCGAGTCCAGGTAGATGGACCAGTAGCTGTCGACGAGCGCGAAGTGGATTCCCAACCCCGAGCCGCCCCGAGCAAGAACCTGAAGGGTCTCGTCGTATCCGATGGTCAGTTCCGAGTTGTAGGTCCCTCCTGCAATCGCGTCGTACCTGTCCCGCAGATCGGTGACGACCATCGCCGGCCAAACCGGTACTGACCTTTTTCTCAGATCCTCTCGCAGTTGCTGGACCGTCGGCGAGTCGTCTGCGTTGTCTGCTGCGGCGATCAAATCCTCGCTTCGGACCTGCGGCTTTTCTATAGTTTGCACTGCTCCGGCACCGCGGTACACCCCATCCAGGTCCGCGCCGGAACGGAGGTCGTCGAAGCTCAGATTTGCGATAGACAAGTTGTTCTCGATTACCGCAAGCCTGCTCGGTACAACCCGAAAAGTAGCTGCCTCATCGTCCGGATCGGCACTTGTATCCACAACGAGCACTGGATGTTCCGGCTCGTCACATGCCCGCTGGTCGACTACGAAGAGATAGTCCGGCGGCGGAGATTCCACCAAGCCGACAATGCGTGACACCGACATGTCGGCAAACTCCGGGTCGTCGACCGTCGTCAGAAAGGCTTGAGCCTCATAACCACTGTCTTGCACGTGCGACGCCTGGGCATCTCGCGCAACCTGCGCCCAGGCACCGTCATCGCCGAAGTACGTACGGATGAGCAGGGATTGGCCCTCTGGCAGAGTTGGCATGGCACCGACTCTAGTCGTTCACAACCGTGAAACCGATGCAGTTGCGAGGGACCGAACATTCGATGCTCAGGTCAATTGTTGACGAGTTGGCTGGCTCGCTGAAATGTCACGCCGAGAAGCGATCCGATATCTCGGACGGGTACCTGAGCGGTGGCGAGCTTCTTCGCGAAGGCCTCGGTGCTGGCTTTGACGCGGGCTTCGTCCTCGGCCAGACGTGCTCGCTGTGTCGCGATCTCGGCGATGTGGACCGCGAGATCCTCTCCCCCGGGTTCGAGCTGGATGTGCTGCTCGATCTCGACATCGGCGAGGGCGACTCCGGTTTCGAGGGCGATGAGTTCTTTCGCTGCGGTGTGGACATCGTCGATGCGACGGGCTTGAGTGAGGGCGTCGAGTTCGGGGACGGCGATCATCCACCACTTGCCGTCTCGGGTCACCGACACCGTGTAAGTTTTGCTCACTGCTGTGCCTCCTTCATGGCTGCGAGGATCTTGCGGTAGACACCGGGCGAGATCGTCCGGTGCCCATCGGGCACAGTCACTTTGACTGCGCCGTCGGCCGAGACCCACGTGCTGTGCGATCCGACCGTGCGGACCGAGGTGAACCCGGCCGCTTTGAGGGCCTTGACCACTTTCCGCGTGGGCTGCTCGGTAACCATGACTTTAGTCTAGTCGATTGGACATTTTCTAGTCAAGTCGACTAGACGAAATAAGGTCGAGTAGCGGTGGCGTGGTCGACACGGGAGGAAGTGCCTATTACGCATTTCCTCATCTGGTGCATCTGCCTGCGGGTTCGGTCTGGTTAGAGTGGCAGTCGACAGCAATGTGTTTCCATTCGAGAGAGGCCGCATAGAACCGTGGCGAAAAAAATATTCACCCAATTGGTCGACAATATCGACGGCTCGGTCATCGACGACGAATCAGGCGAGACAATCGAATTCTCCGTCAACGGCGTCGACTACCTCGTAGACCTGAAGGCAAAGAACGCCAGCGAGTTTCACCGCAAGATCGGCTACTACATCGAGCACGCGACCCGCGTCGGCGGGCGTAAGCGTCGGCACTCCCCCACCTCCACGGCTCCATCTGCTGCACCCTCGAACAGCGGGGCCACACGTAATCCGGCTCAGACCAGAGCTGTCCGGCAGTGGGCCGCAGACAACGGTTACGAGATCAGCGATCGCGGCCGCATTCCCGCTGCTATCGAAGACGCATTCAACGCTGCACACTGATCATTACTTCAGGATCACCGC
The DNA here is from genome assembly GCF_002259145.1 of Rhodococcus sp. 15-2388-1-1a. Taxonomy (NCBI): domain Bacteria; kingdom Bacillati; phylum Actinomycetota; class Actinomycetes; order Mycobacteriales; family Nocardiaceae; genus Rhodococcus; species Rhodococcus sp. 15-2388-1-1a. The sequence continues at coordinate 147,204 of NZ_NPFP01000053.1, forward strand.
GCGAACTCGACGGTGTATCCGGCCTGACCGTCGATCGACAGGCTGTACTTGCACACCACCGAGCGTTGTCATGTTCGAGCCTTCCTTCCTTCGCAACTACGGATACGCCGTCATTTGCGGGCCCCGCTCCTGCAGACCCCCGCTTGAATGCCAGCAGACGAAACGAGGTGAAGTTCACCGATCAGTCAGCCGCGGGCTTGGGGAACCTGGGAACAAACTCCCGCCGGAATCGGCGCAGCCTCTTCACAAATGTCGAGATGAGAATAAACGCAACAAAGACGGCGACCATGACACCGGTGACGATCTGCAGCCAATCCGCGGCACCACAAATGGTCGCAATCACCACTGCAATCACGCCACTGATCATGGAGTTCACGACTCCGACGATGACGGCGGATCCGCCGAACAGATGAAGGACTCCGATGCGCCGTCCGAAACCGTATGTCTGGAGGAGACTGGCCCAATCATCGTGATACCCGGTGACGAAGTACGGCTCGAGGCCAGGCAACAGATCTAGGTACGCGTGCCGCAGACGGTTCATACCAATGACTAACCAAAGATCTTCGAGGTCAGCTTCTAGCAACCTCGTGTACGTCGACAACCCAACTAACAAAACCAGCGGTAGAACGAGCGAGGCAATGACTCTGAAATTCTGCCCGAATCCAGTTGCCTGGACCATCAACGAAAGGGCAACGACGGATGCCGAGACAATCGCCAGGAACGTTCCCGTGCGACTGAAGATTTCCTGCCAGAGTGCCCCCCGAGCGGCGAGAAGGCTCCAGTGCTCGACGCCGAGGATCTGGGCGTTCAAGGCGTCGGGGCCCCTATCCGCAACTGGTCGAGGCTCAGGAAAAGGTGGCGTAGCCGGGTTCTTCATGTCGTCCTAACAGGTCGAATCGAAGGCCAGCTTCCTGCCCGGCTCAGTGCGGCAACCGTGCGATCGCGGGCAAGGGTCGCTGGGCAATGTCATGAGGTTACGCCGCCGCGCAGTGACCTACCGGCTTCCGGCCCGCAGATCTTCGAGGCGATGCAGACAGTACAGAAACTTGGTGCCACGAAGCCGAACATAACAGAATTTGGACTTGACGGTCCACAAAAAGCTGGCACAGTAGCTTCCGCGTGCAGGCAGTCGAAGAGTCGTTCACTGCGGACGAGAGCGCACCGGAAGGACTGCAACGATGAGCGATGAGCGGCCAGAGGAAACAGGCCGACGGTCACCGGAAACCGTCACCCCCGCTGAGACTGCCGGTATTCACGGCCACGAGATGTCCGGGCACTCCGGTCATGCCGTCGGCCGAGAGATGTTCGCGTGTCCGCACTGCGGGCACCAACTCAGCATGTTCAGGGAGTCGCGGTCCAGCCCCGGAGACAAGGCTGCGGCGTGGGTGGCCGGCGTCGCCGGATCCTGGCCCTTCCTGCTGATCATGTTGCTGTCCATCTTTGCGTGGTTCGTGATCAACGCCATCCGGCCGATCTTCGATCCGGAGTCGTCAGCCATGCTCGACTATCTGGGAACGGTTCTGGCGATCATTGCTGCCTTGCAAGGACCGCTGATCCTGCTTTCTCAACGCCGCGAGTCCGATCGTGACCGCGCGCGAGACATCGAGACCTTCGTGATTTCACAGAACACCGAGGCCGACCTGCACTCGATCGGTTCCGCGGTCACCACCGCCCTCGAACAATGGGAACGAGATCGAGCCTTACATGCTTCGGTCGAGCCTGAACGCACTTGTGAAGGTGATGACTGCAAATAGGAGACGGACAGTTGCCCTTCCGGATCAATGGCCAACGAGCCGCCGGTCCCTCCGGAGACGGCCCGGCAGGATCTGGCCGACGGCTTCGACGCGTGGCAGCGCCACTTCTCCGACGGTCTGCAGCGAATGCAGCGCTCCGGTGAACTGAGGCAGGAGGCCGATACCGACGACCCGGCGACGTGCCTGTTTGCATCGACTCGAGTCACGAACTGCCGCCGAATCGTTCGGTACGGATCCGCGCTGCATCGTGGCCGAGGTCGACAAGCCACCCGGTGACGGCTTCCACGAACGGCGATGGCCCGCAAACGAATACGCGCGGAGACCGTGATGCGGCGAACGTCCGCTCGGCGATCGTATTCCGGGTCAACCGCCCGCCCTCCTGGAATCCAGGTGCGGACTGTCGGGTGTGCACGATGTCGACGGTAGTTCGTGTCAACCCTACGAGCTCGTCGGCGAACATCTCGTCTCGCGGACTGCGGACCGAGTACAACAACCGACAGTCGGAGCTGTCCGCCTCGCGTTCGCGTGCGGACGCAATCGCGAACAACGGCACGACTCCGGATCCGCCCGCGATGAGCTGGATAGGAGAGCGGTCGGTATCGGAGCGGGACCAGACGAAAAAGCGTCCGAGAGGTCCTTGCACCTCGACATCCTCACCCTCCGCGAGGTGACGTACGAGAAACGGTGACACCTCGCCCGTGGGCAGTTCCTGGACCATCAGAACCACGCGAGTTGACTCACCCGAGGACGCAAGAGAGTAGGACCGAGACGCCTGGTATCCGTCCGGTGCCGTGAGCCGGACATCCACATGAGCTCCGGCGTCGTTACCGGGCCACGTCGGCACATCCAATTCGAGGCGCACGGCCGATGGATTCTCGAAACGCCGACTGATCACCCGCCCGAGATGCCACTGGACGCCGCTCGAGGTTGTCACGAGTAGCGCTCTTCCCGCCATGGGTCGCCCCGAAGGTGGTAGCCGTTCTGTTCCCAGAACCCCGGTTCGTCCGAGGGCAACATCTCCATTCCGAGAACCCACTTCGCGCTCTTCCAGAAGTAGAGGTGGGGCACCAGGAGTCGGGCCGGACCGCCATGTTCGGGTGTGAGTGGTTCTCCTTCCGCCTCGGTGGCTATCCAGGCCTGCCCATCGAGGAGATCTTCGAGCGGCAGGTTCGTGGTGTAACCGCCGGAGCTATGAACCATCACGTAGTCGCAGCTGGTCTCGACATCGTCGAACAACAGGTCCAACGAAACACCCCGCCAGGCCATGTCCAGCTTGGTCCAGTGAGTGACGCAGTGAATATCGGTGACGATGTTCTCGACGCCCACCTTCTGCAGCTCATGCCAGTTCCACCGGTGTGCGACTTTGTCCTCGGTCGTGATCGTAAAGCTCCATTGGCTCTCGTCGATTGCCGGCGTCGGTTCTATCGAGAGCACCGGCCAGTCGTGGGCGAGGGTCTGCCCGGGGGGCAGTCGAGCGTCGGTGGACCTTCGCTGATTTCCGAAACCACTGTTGATAACTCCCACGACTGCACCTTTCCTCGGGCATTCACTACCGCGGCCTACGCGAACGGAACCGAAAACTGTTTCATATCACCGAGCGTCGAGTTGGACCGGAAGTCTGGAGTCGTGCTCCGACAGCCGTGTCGGGGAACGGTTGAGCTCCTCGGCGAACGCCCTCGGCGCGGGTCCTCGCGCAGCTCACGGTCCCCTTCCTGTTTAAGTACCCAAATATGGACTTTGGGGTCCAGTTTTGTGACTGGAATATATCGGAAAACCTAGGACTTTCGCGGCGAATATTGCTTTTCCAACGGGTTTCTCACTTTCGATCCAGCCTGGAGCTTACGGCAGATAGCCAGGAATATCTGGACCCATAGGTCCGTTAAACGATACGATGGCGCGGCCGCCGCGCCATTCGCAAGGAGGAGCCCACGTGATGACGAACGACTACCGCAAGACTCCTGAGTCGGTCAGCCGCCTCAACGACATGCAACTTCGGGTGACGCAGCAGGGCGGGACCGAGCCGGCGTTCCGCAACGAGTACTGGGACCACCACGAACCGGGCATCTACGTCGACATCGTCTCGGGTCAGCCGCTGTTCTCGTCCACCGCCAAATACGACAGCGGCACAGGATGGCCCAGTTTCACCGCCCCCATCGACGCCGCCGCCGTTACGACCGAGGTGGATCGGACATACGGGATGAGCCGCACAGAGGTGCGCTCGGCAGGTGCCGACAGCCACCTCGGGCACGTGTTCCCTGACGGACCGAAACCCGGCGGCCAGAGGTACTGCATGAACTCGGCCGCAATGCGCTTCGTACCCGCTTCCAGGCTGGTCGAAGAAGGGTACGGCGACTTCGCCACGTTGTTCGACACCGACCAAAATTCCTCGAACGGAGCGGCCTCATGACCAACGAGATCAACAACACCGAGACGATCACGAGCGGCGCGACAGCGGAAACGGCCGTCCTGGCCGGCGGGTGCTTCTGGGGGATGCAGGACCTGATCCGCCGTCATCCCGGGGTACTCGGGACCCGCGTCGGATACACCGGCGGACATAACGAGCATCCGACGTATCGCAACCACCCGGGCCACGCCGAAGCCATCGAGATCGTGTTCGCCCCCTCAGAGACGACCTATCGCGACATCCTGGCGCTCTTCTTCCAGATCCACGATCCCACCACGCTGAACCGACAGCGAGGCGACCGCGGCACCAGCTACCGGTCCGCGATCTTCCCCGTCACACCGGAACAGGAGCGGATCGCCCGCGACACGATCGCCGATGTGGACGCGTCGGGTTTGTGGCCAGGTAAGGCGGTCACCACGATCGAGCCGATCGGCCCTTTCTGGGAGGCTGAGCCCGAGCATCAGGATTACCTGCAGAAATATCCGAACGGCTACACCTGCCACTTCCCCCGCGATGGTTGGGTGCTGCCTGATCGGAGTTCGTCGGGCGCGGGAGCGTAGCGGTCGTCCGGTCGGGCGCGGGCCATCTTTCGGCCCGGCCCGGCCGCGAAGCCCTGATCTCGACACCGGTGTAGTTAGCCTGGGGAGATGACCGACAGCGTTAGCGGCTCTCGCCCGCGCCGCTTGACCACGCGCGGTGCCGCAACGAAGGCACGAATCGTCGATGCGGCCGATCAGTTGATGTACGAGCGCGGTGTTGCTTCCACGACCCTGGCCGACGTCCGGGCCACGAGCGAAACCTCGAAGTCACAGCTCTACCAGCACTTCGCCGGAAAGCGCGCACTTGTGTTGGCAGTCGTCGAGGTCCGCGCCGACGCAGTGCTGTCACAACAGCGCCGTCGTCTCGAGAGGATCGAGTCATTTCGCGGACTCGAACTGTGGCGTGACTGTCAGTTTCAGAAGACGGCTGCACGATGTCAGAAGTGCACTGCAGTGCAACTCCGAGTTCTCGAGCACACGTCCGGCCTTATCCAGTGAGCGCTGCGATCCCTGACTGGATAGCGCATTGATGGTGAAATTTCCCATCAAGTTTTACTGGCCGTCGGTGAGCTGCGGGTCTAGCGCCGCGGCCGGCCATGGACGGCTGTTGTCGCGCGAAGTGCTCGATCGGACACTTGCGGCATGGGCGGCGAGAAAGTTGTCGACGATTTGGATGCAGTCGTCGGCGTGGATGTGGCGCAGTCCTGTGAGGCGAGCGAACACTATCGGTCCGAGGAGCTGAATGAGGGCGAAGGTGGTGTCGATCTCGCCGAGCACAGCGCGAGCGTCAGGCGCCGTCAGGATCTGATCCAGGGACCTGCGGTATTGCTCTATGACACGGGCCCGAAGCGAGACCACCGCGCCAGGATCGAGATCGCGCCGGCTGGCGTCGCCGCTGTTGACGGGCCCCATTGCCAGCCAGGCCAGCGTGGTCATCTGCACCGGAGCTTGGTCGATGAGGTCGGCTTGGGTGGTGAGCAACGAAATCAGACGTTCACGTAGCGGACCGGTATCGATATCGGTGTCGACTGGGGGTAATAGTCGCTCGAAGGTTGCAGCGAGCAGGTCAGTGGTACTTCCGAAATGTCGGTACAGAGTGGCACGTGCAACCTTCGACATGCGGGTGACCGCCTCCACGGTGACCGCCTCCACACCGCCGGTGGACAGCAGCTGACCGGCCGCTTCGAGTAACCGGTTACGTGAGCGCGCCAGCCGGGGGTCGGCCGAGCCCTCGGTTGCAACGAGAGGGTCGACCATGAACGGGCTCCGCTCCATTTGACTGACAAGACATGTCCTCGATTGATCATTCTGTCACACCCGCAGAGTTGTGATACTAATAGTCTCGAACCGAGACGATCAGTCTCGAACTGGGAGGCTGGCCGTTGAACGAACGTAGATCCGACTCTGCCAGCGTCGCTCGATGGAGCGGTGCCCAGTGGTGGATGTTGATTGTGTCGTGCATGGCAGTCGCGTTGGTGGTGGCCGCAATGGCAGCATTGTATTCAGCGTTGCCCCAGATCGCGGTCGCGACAGGGGCGACGCAAGCCCAACTGACCTGGATAGTCGACGGTTATACGTTGGTTTTGGCGTGCTTCGTTCTGCCTGCCGGTGCGATCGGTGACCGGTACGGTCGCCGGGGGGTGCTCGTGGCGGGGTTGGCGTTGTTCGCTTTCGCGTCGGCATTGCCCTTGTTTCTCGCCGACCCGGCGTGGCTGATCGCTGCTCGCGCGTTGGCTGGGGCGGGTGCGGCGCTGGTCATGCCCTCGACGCTGTCGATACTGACCGCGGGATTTCCACCGGCGCATCGCGGCCGCGCTGTAGGTGTGTGGGCCGGGGTTGCTGGATCCGGGGCGGTCCTGGGCATCCTCGGGGCTGGTGTGCTGCTCGAGCAGTGGTCGTGGACCTCGGTGTTCGTCGGGTTGACCGTCGCCGGAGCGGTTCTGGCCGGGTTGGCATGCAGTATCGCGGAGTCCCGCCAGCAGGAGCATCCACCGGTCGATTGGGTGGGCGCGGTGACCGTAGTTGTCGCGGTCGGGGCGATCGTCTTCGCTGTGATCGAGGTTCCGGCCCGTGGCTGGTCGGATTCGCTCGTCGCCATCAGCACTGCGGTGGGCTTGTTTGCGGTTGCGGTGTTCGTCGTCGTAGAACTACGTTCCTCGGCACCCCTACTCGATGTCCGGTTGTTCGCCCGCCGTGGTTTCGGTGCCGGCGCGCTGTCTGTCTGTATCCAATTTCTGGTGACCTTCGGGGTGTTCTTGCTGTTGGTGCAGTATCTGCAGTTGATTCTCGGTTATGGACCGCTCACCGCCGCGTTGGCGTTGACCCCTATGGTCGTGCCGCTCATCGTGATCTCGGTGATTGCACCCTGGCTGTCGAACATTGTTGGGCTGCGGGTGATGACCACTGTAGGTCTGCTCACCATCGCGGCGGGACTGGTGATGGTGAGCAGACTGACCGTCGCGGCGACTTACCCTGACCTGCTGTGGCCCTTGCTCATCATGAGTGCGGGTTTGGGGTTGTGTACCGCCCCTGCGACTTTCGCCATCGTCTCGGACACTCCTGAGGCCAAGCACGGGGTGGCTGCCGCGGTCAACGACGCAGCTCGCGAAATCGGTGCCGCGATTGGGATTGCGGTAGCCGGTAGCGTGCTCGCGGCCGGTTACGTTCAGCACATTCAGCCGGCTCTGCCCCAGCTACCCGAGCCTGCCCGTGGTCCGGTGGCCGATTCTCTGGCCGCCGCGTTACAGGTCGCCGACCGCGCAGGACCAGCTGGTCAGCCGCTGGCCGAGTTCGCCAGAGCCGCATTCGTACACGGAAGTGGTCAGGCGACACTGTCGTTGGCGGCGCTGACCGCCGCTGGGGCACTCGTCCTCGCCGTCTTTGCGCCAGGTAGACGCAGCCGTACGACAGCCACCGCGGGTGATGGACGTCGGTGAAGGTCGGCCAGGGTGTCTATTCTTCGGTGTGATTCGTGTCCGTGGCCCGGAGTTGGGCTCGGGCTTGGGACTGCATGAAGTGTTCGACCTCGACCACCACGAACAGGGCAGTAGCGGTGGCTACCGAGCGGCCCTGCGCATCGTCCATCGTGGCCGTGAGATCCAGTTTGCGCCCATCACGAGACCGAACGGCAGCACGCAATACGTATGGAGTGCCGAGCAGAACCGGCGCCAGGTAGTCGAGCTCGAGACGCCGCGTCACGGCGAGCTCACCCACTGTGTAGAGCAGGAAGCCGAACAGATCGTCGAGAACGGTCGCCACCGCGCCTCCGTGTGCTATCCCGGGTGCCCCGACATGACGTTGATCGAACACATGGTGAGCCACCACGCCGTTCTCGTCACGCTGGACCGACAGGGCGTGGCCGTGCGGGTTCTGCGGCCCACAACCAAGACAGTCGGGGTGGTGGGGCGGTAGATCAGGCGAGTCGAAACTCGTGCTCCAGAACGAGCGCGCCCAGTTCTCGACAGCCGGGCCGGCCGACCCGCTGACCTCGTCCGGAACTCTTTTCATGGTCGGACCTCTCTGTCGTGAAAAAAAATTGTGCCGAGTCTGTCGCGTCATCGTGCGCTCGGCCTGCACCGCTGTTAGTTTCGATAGATAAACTGCACTATGTCAGAAGTGAACCGCGCGTTGAAAACGTCGGCGAGGTTGCAGATGAGGGTCATCCACCCCGCAGCCCAGTGGCTGGCGTCGTGATCTGATCGGCCCAGGGATTCGGACACTAGACCCGCTTGGAATAGGGATCTACAAGCATGAGCAGATCGCGTCGATCTTTCAGCACCGAGTTCAAAGACGAACTGTGCCGAGAGGTCATCGACTCTTCCAAGCCGATCAGTGAGGTCGCCAGGGCGTACGGTGTCGGCGACGACAGCTGCAGCACAGTGCGATGCGCCCCGTGTACCGCGCGCCATCGAACGACGGTGGGCATCATCTCGTGATGGCGGACAGCGAGCGTGAAGCAGACTCCAGGGACTCCACCAGGATCAGCTCGAGTTCCGACAGTCTGGCAGCCGACACGGCCACCGCAGCTGCGCGTGTTCGTACATCGAGACCGCGTTGTGTTCCGGCGCGGGCAGTTTCGGTCCAGGCCTGGGCGCAGTGATCGGCGGCCACCGCGAGGTCTGCGGTAGCGGGATCACCGGTCAGACGTGCAATCTCGGTACAGCCGTCGGCGAGAAGCCGACGAAAGAGCCCGCCTCCGGTTCCGGCCTTTTCGATGAAGATACCGAGACTGAACAGCAGCGTCTCGAGGTCATCGGGCGGAAGGTCGACCCAGCTCTTGACGTCGGTTGCCAGCTGGTCGACCGCGGCCAAACCGTCGGCACCGGCTGCTGGTATGTGGTCGGCTATTCCCGGTGTCGATGGGGCGTGCATGCTGGCGGCGGATCGGGCGAAGGCCGCGGCCGCGGCAGTCGACACGGGCGGCAGTGTCTGCGGCCACGTGATTCGGTACGTGCAGTGACGTGTCGGTTGCGGGAACGAGGTGGAAGATCGCGCCCGAGCCAGCGCGTCGAGCGGGATCTTCTGCACGTCGGCCCGATCGTTGTCGACGACCGAGGCAGTCCCCCCGATCTCGTCGTAGCCGATCACCACGATGTCGTGGCGACTCATCTGCAGTTTCACCCGTAAGTAGGGCAGCTCAGCGATATCGGCCCAGACCAGACTGGGTCTTCCCGCATCGATGTCGTCGCGAACCCATGACCATCCCTCACCGGGATCGTCGGTCGTGAGAACCTCGACTTGTCCGCCGAGCCTGCGCGGTAAGTCGATCTCGAAGTCGGCACCGCGGCCGACCAGGTACATCGGTGGGACCAGGTCGTCCGATCGCAGGTAGGACAAACCGAGATCACCACCCAGTGCGAACACCAACCCCTCGTCGGGTGGTCCGTCCCATCCCAGACCGTGCCACTGGAGAAGGTCTCGCATTGCACCTGACCCGCAGTGCCCTCCCATCCGGTGGGGATAGTTCTCGATCAGAGTCGTGGGGGTCACTGTGGCTGCCTTTCGGGTGGTTGGTCGAGCGCGCGTGTCGGCATGCTCAGCTGTTCTGGATTCTGTCGAGATACGTTCGGCGAGCAGTCATGTCGACGTCCGCGAGGAACACCGAATCTGTGTTCAGGGCCGCACCCAGTCCGGTCGCCAGCCGCCGGGGGACGAATTTCACCGCCGCGACCATTGCGCCTGCGAGACGGGTGACGCGGACGAAGGGGCGTGGATTCTCGATCAGATCTGCTGTCGCGCGGGCGATTTCCTCCGGCTCGGCGTTGCGTAATCCCTTTGCGCCGGCGGTTCCGGCGACGAGTTCGGTGTTGGTGAACGTCGGGCGGACTGTGGACAGTCGAACCCCTGACTTGCGGTACTCCAGTCGTGCGGCCTCTGTGAATCCGATGACTGCGAACTTGGTAGCGCAGTAGGTCGCCAAACCAGGTACCGCGAGCTCGCCGGCCAATGACGCAGTGTTGATGATGTGTCCGGTGCGGCGCGGCAGCATGCGCTGAAGAGCCAGTTTGGTCCCGAAGATGACACCCAGGACGTTGATCTCGACTTGACGCCGGGTTACTGCATCGTCCTCTTCGTGGGCGTGGCCGGTAGGCATGATGCCCGCGTTGTTGATCAGGATGTCGAGGGGTCCGAGTTCACGTTCGACCAGGTCCAGAAACGTTGTGAACGAGTCAGGTTCGGTGACGTCGAGTCGGGTGACGACCTTCACCCCGAGTTCGGCGGCGGCCTCCTTCGCACGTGCCTCGTCGATGTCGCCGATGGCGACCCGGTGGCCTCGTCGAATCAACTCCTTCGCTGTCTGATAGCCGATGCCGCGAGCTCCACCTGTGATCGCCACGGTCCTGGCGGGGGTGTGAGGTGCGTTGTTTGTCATCTGCTGCGCTCCTTGCATAGATGAGAGACATCGGTAGACGCCTGTCGGCCCGCTCTCGCGGTAGCGGCTGCGCACACGGGAGAGGGATATGGGTATCGCGCGTCGTCTCGTGCCCGGGGAGGCGTTCGGATCGGTCGTTCATCGCCCGCAGCCGCAATTCCAGCGGCAGAGCGAGTCTCGTCTGTTCGGTGCAACTTCCGGTGTCGGCCTTACCACGGCCGCGGCGACGAGACAGTCATGTGGCACAGCTCTGCCAGCAGGTATCGGCTCACCCGATTCGAAGGTGTCCGAGGCGGTCCGAGTGTTCACGATCGCGATTGTTCGCGGAGAGAGCTCCGACCGATCGGCAGTCGGCCGCGATACGGGGTTCGGCGCGTATGTTCTCACCGCTTGTGTTCATCGAGACTCCCGCGGAAGGTTTCGATCCCCGGGAGTTTCGTCCGGCCGGGTGCGGCCGGTGAAAACATCATCGAGTGGGTGAGCGCCCGTGAAGATCGTGGGGCCGTAGGCGTGCCGAAGCACCGTCAAGATCGCGTTCAAGGGTAGGTCGTCGAAGACTCCTCGCTCGCGGACATACTCCATGTGCTGGGCTCCGTCTGCGGTGAAGGCATGCATGAGAGCATCGCGATCGCCGTCGAATTCCACTGGCGGCACGCCGAAACGAGCGCACAACTCGACATTGAATGCCGGCGTGGCCTTCAACCACCGGCCCTCGATGTAGAGGCGACTGTAGCCGTGGTAGACGAACAGGTCGGTGCCGCCCATCAGCGTGCGCAACGTCTCGGTCTGCAGGTGATTTCGGACGTCGGCGAAGCCGAGCAGTGCTGGGATACCCGCCGCCCGGCACACTGCGGTCAACAGCACCGCCTTCGGGACGCAGTAAGCGCGCCCGGCCTCGAGGACGAAGCTCGCTCGATAGTGGGCCGGATCGTCCGACACGGTGTATGGGTCGTACCAGATTCGGTCGCGGACGGCGGCGAAGAGGCGTCTGGCCTTGTCACGGTCGCTGCTCGCATCTCCGATTGCCGCGGCGGTGAACGCCCGCACGGATTCGTGCTCGATGTCGAGGAAGTCCGTTGCTCCCAGGTATGCGTGTGGTGGCTGCGTAGTATGTGCTCCGGGCGGGCGGTCTGTCATGGTCATCGCTGATGTTCCCTTCTCTGAGCAAACCGGTTGCTGTTGTGTGCACAACGACCGAAGGATCGGTCAGTTGCGCGCGAGTCCGCCGAGCATCAGGTCTTCGCGTTGGACGGGGAGTCGCTGGGCGATCACCCGTTTGCTGTACATGAACTCGCGCGGGCGACCTATGCAGTCGGCGGCAATGAGCTCACCGGCCTGGAGATAGAAGCAACTGAAATCACTGTCGCGGGTGGGGTCACCGCTGAGAACCACTTCGTCGTATCCAGTGTTGAGGCCGGCGATCTGCAGCTTGAAGTGATACTGATCCGACCAGAACCACGGCAACGCTTCGATTTTTCTGGACTTCCCGCAGGCGGTCGACGCAGCGACTTTGGCCTGCTCTCCTGCGCTCGAGACGGACTCCAACCGTAGTCGACGGCCGTAACGGGCCATGTCGTGGCTCGCGCAGTCCCCCGCCGCCATGATGTCGGGGTCGTTGGTCCGAGTGTGATCGTCGATCACGATGCCGTTGTCGATGACAAGACCCGCATCGGCGGCGAGGTCGGTGTTCGGCTCGACGCCGACACCGACGATGACCAGATCTGCGGGGATCGATTCTCCGCTGGCCAAGGTGATTTCACGAACCTCACGGTCACCGGACAGGCCCTGAACCATCGCGTTCGTTCTGATGTCGACTCCCTGTTCGCGATGTATCCGCTCGAAGAACGTCGATACCTCGGGAGCAGTGACCCGCTCGAGCACACGCCCAGTTGCCTCGAGGACTGTGACCTGTACGCCCAGTGCGCGCAGCGATGCCGCTGTCTCGAGTCCGATGTAGCCGCCTCCGACGATCACCACCCGCTGGCCAGGGCCGGTGGCCATACGTATCCTCTCGACGTCCGCTGCGGTGCGCAGGTAGTAGACCCCGTGGAGATCGGCCCCGGGAACGGTGAGCCGACGAGGGCGGGCTCCCGTGCACAGCGCGAGCTTGTCGTAGGCCAGCTTCTCCCCGGTGTCGAGAACGACGTTGCCTTCCGACCGAACGATGGTCTCCACCTGCGCGTTCAGGAGCTGAATACCTTGCTTGGAGTAGAAGTCCGTGCTGCGAATGGCGATATCGTCGAGTACGCATTTGCCCGCCAGGTATGCCTTCGACAGCGGGGGGCGTTGATAGGGAGCGGCAGACTCGTTACCGATGAGGACGATGTCGCCTGTCCAACCTTCTTGGCGCAAACTAGCTGCCAGTTGTGCCCCAGCATGGCTTGCGCCGACGATGATCGCCCGTTGCGATGTCATACGCTGGAAGTAGGCGTCAGGCGCACCATCATCTTGCTGATGCCCCGCACGAAATTCGACTGAACATACTCGGGGTCGCCGACGACCTCGATGTTCTCGAAGCGGGGAAGCAACTCCTCCCACAGAATCCGCAGCTGCATTTCGGCCAGCCGATTGCCCATACACCGGTGCACACCGAATCCGAACGCGATGTGATTGCGCGCATTGGCACGATCGATGATGAAATCATCAGGATTCTCGAAAACGCGTTCGTCGCGGTTACCCGAGGCATACCACATCACCAATTTGTCACCCTTGCGGATGAATTGTCCGTTCAGAACGGTGTCGGCTTTGGCGATTCGGCGCATGTACGCCAAGGGTGTTTGCCATCGGATGATTTCCGAGTTCATGTTGGGGATCAAATCGGGATTGGCCTTCAATTTCTCGAACTGGTCGGGGAATTGGTTCAACGCAAGAACGCCACCGCTCATCGAGTTTCGCGTGGTGTCGTTGCCACCGACGATCAGCAGGACGAGGTTGCCCAGAAATTCCATCGGACGATCGATCAGATCCTTGGTGTCCTCGTTGCTCTGCAACATGGTGATCAGATCGAAACCGGACTCTTCCCCTGCAGACCTCCTGGCTGCTTTGTCATGCCAGAGAGCGCTGAGGCCACGGGCCATGTCACGCATGCCTTCGAACACCTCGTCGTTGTCCGAGGGCCCACCGTTGGCTTGCTCCATCGAGGTTGCCAAATCGGACCAGTAGACGAGTTTGCGGCGTTGTTCGTAGGGGAAATCCAGAAGAGTTGCGAGCATCCGAGCTGTCAACTCGATCGAGACATTCTGCACCCAGTCGAACGGCTCGTTCAAGGGGAGGTCGTCCAATACCTCCCGTACGCGCGATCGGATCAGTCCCTCCATCTCCCGGAGGTTCTTCGGTGCGACAACCCCCTGGACGGCAGCGCGCTGCTTGTCGTGGTGTGGTGGGTCCATCGCGATGAACATCTCGATATCGAGAAACCGGGGCGGAACGCCGATGACGATGAACGGTTCGGCCGAGAACACAGCGTGATTCTTGTCGACGGCCACGATATCGGCATGGCGCGTGACCGACCAGAACGGGCCGAACGGACTATTGGGTTGGTAGTGCACCGGTGCCTCGTTCCGCACGCGCTCGAAGTACGACTGCCACCGCCCTTGTCTGTAAAGAAAGGGGTTACTGAGGTCGATGTCGGCGAGCTCGACATCCTCGACCGGTGGGATGGGACTTTCGACGAAGATCTTCTTGCCATTCGTGCCAGTCACCCACCGTCGGGTCTTGTCGTACAAATGAGCGCCCTGGATCTGCAGCCCTATCGGGATGGTCGACTGGACCTTGTCGGCGATCGACTCAGAAACTTTCATGCTGTCGTGCCTGCCTTTCGCACATCACAATTGGAATTCAGGTGTTCGAACGATCAGGCCATCCCACGCTTCCGAGGCCACCATCTGGCACGACAACCGAGACGTGGGTTCACGCTCGGGGTTCATCGCCAGCATCTCCTCCTCGTCGGCGCCGGACAGACCCACCTCTCCTGACCACTGCGGGTCGACGATCACATGGCAGGTGCCACAGGCCGTTTCGCCCCCACAGTCTCCATCGATCCCCGGCACAGCATTGTCGGTTGCAATCTGCATCAGCGAGCGACCTTCGACCAGAGCCGCCTCGTGCTTCTCACCATCGTGGGCGACGAAAATTACAGCTGCCATGTCAACTCCTCGTTTTCCGGCGTGATTGACGAAAGTGTCGTCGCAAACGCGGGTGACGGCTATGTTCGGTGGAGTCATAAACTTGTGAATTCGGGTCAAAGGGGTCACCGTGAAGCTGAGCGACGAGGGCGTGCCACCGCTTGCGTTCGTTCAGTTGCTCGAACGCCGCGCACTCGACCCTGACGCCGCCGCGCGGCTTCGTGTGATCATGCACCGCGAAGGAACCAGTGAAGCGACGCTCATTCAGCATGACGTTCAGGCACCGATACGGTGGTTTCGGGAGGTCTATCCCGAACTCGATATCGCCCAGGCCACTCGACTCGGATTTGCGTTTGCCGAGCAGGCCCAGTTGACATCGTTCGGGCCTCTGAGTTCACCTTTGATCAGCGCTGGTTCGGTCGCCGAGATCGTCGATCTCCTGACATACCTACCATTGATCTCCACGGCGTTGAAGTCGCAGTTCCACACCGGCGACTACGGTCTGATCGTCGGGCTCACTGCGCACACAGGCGATTCCGCACTGGACTGCTTGGTCATCACCTACGGTGGGTCGGCGTTACTACGACTGCTGGACATGCTCGCCGGTGACATATCGCCGGTGACACTCCATCTGAGCTGGCCGGAGCCGGCCGAGGTGAGCCACGACGAAGGTCCGGGGGCGAATCGCCGGTTCTTCGACGCTCCGATTTCCTTCGTCCACGTACCCGAGGAGACCCTCAACAAGGCTTGTCGCTTCTCGGACCCCCTCGCATATCGTCTCGCTATCGCTGATCTGCAGCGAACACTCGCCCAGCGGAGTGGGTCCATGTCATCCGCCGAGAAGGTGAGGCAACAGTTGGAAAAGGACCTCGGACAGCGAACCAACCATGATGTTGCACAAGCATTGTCGATGTCGAGTAGCACGTTGAAACGGCGGCTTGCCGAAGAAGGAACCACCTATAGCAAGGTGCGCCACTCGCTGCTGTACGAGCGCGCGATGCTACGGCTCCTCGACCGATCGGTTTCGGTCAGCGAGATCGCTACCGAACTCGGATACAGCGACCTCGCCAACTTCTCTCACGCCTTCAAACGCTGGACCGGACGCTCTCCGAAAGATTTCCGAAATCCCCGACTCTCAGACGACCCGGATTCGACGTAGACCCCGCAGAACGGGGTCGAGATCGATGCCTCGTTCGTTCGCGGCCTGATCGATCTTCATCTCGGAGATTTCTGAGACGTCACCGCCTCCCTGCCGTGAGAAGAAGAGTGTGTGCAAACCCGAGTACCAACCACTAGTCACTCGACGGTGTCGGCCGGCACGCGTGCGGTCTCCGATTCGAGAAAGTCGACGAGAGCTTCCAACAGGCTGTCCGCGCGGGTTTCGACATCGGCCAGGACAGAGTCCACGTCGTCGAGAAGACCGTGGGCGTGTCTACGCGCAAGCGTTCCGCGTTCGTAGTAGCCGGGGTCGAGTAGAACCCGCGGTACTGGATCCGGTGCCGCGATCTGCTCCGGATGTTGTGACCGCGCAGTGGGCTGCAGGTGGGTGGGTGCCCTTCCGTCCCAGTGCATTCGCACGATGCCCGCTACCGCACGGGCGGTCAGCGGGGTCGCAGCCAACGGGGTGTGGCCCCACCGGTCGATCGCAGTCGACAGCGGATGTTGACCGGCCGGGTCGAAATACCGGTCGTATCCGCCGAGCCCGGTGCCGTCCACGGCATCGAAAGCGTCGGCGAGCATTCGGGTGCTCGGATACCGGGCCTGATGGCCGAGCACCTCACACCAGCGCTGGTACACCGTGCGCGGAGAAATGCCCGTCCCCGCCAGCGCGAGGGAGGTGAGGGTATGAACGCCGCGGCCTGTCTCGATGCGAAGGGCGTCGAGACCCGCATCGGCGGTGACATCGCATGCCCGCAGGGCCGCGATCTGCGTGTACGGCAGACCTGTCGTAGCGAGCGTGAGGATCAGCGCGTCTCTGCGCGCGAACAACGCTGACGGCCAACCGTATTCGGGGAGTCGGGCGATGATTCCGCCGATCACGGCTGCCACCTCCTGCAGGCGCGACGTGCGGGCCCCATCCAGCGCAGCCCGGACGGTCTCAGCGCGCCCTGGAGGAGGTAATAGATGCCGATGATGAGCGGAGTCGATCACCGCGATCCGGCGGCGTTGGGTCGTCGGCGCGGCGGGGTGCGCATACAGGAACCGAGCAAGTGACTCAGGAGAGGCCGCCAATGGGGGTTCGCCATGGGCGGTGCACCAGTCCTCGAACAGTGACCACGTGTGCCGATCCCGCCTCGGTATCGACGTGTTCGTGATGTCCGATGCACGTATCGGACAAGGGCGGTCGTCGTGGTCAGCATCTACCCCTGTCGTCCCGTCGCCGCTCACTGGTTCGGTCGGGTGCCTGGTCATAGGCCGAGCTCGGTGACGGCGTTGCCGACCAGTGGCGCATTCTCGTGAGCGTATGTTTCGACCATTGCGGGTGTGGTGTGCCCGGTTTGGCGCATGATCGCATGCGCGTCGGCACCGTTGCGGAAGGCCTGCGTGACGAAGCCGGAACGGAGGGAATGCCCGCCGAGCTGGGCGACGGTGTCGGGGCCGTATCCAGCTCGAGTAGCGCGGCGGCGGATCGCCGCGTGCACCGCGGCTCCGGACAGGGCTGTGTCGGAGAGGTTGCCGTTCTTGCGGACGGACCGAAACAGAGGGGACCGTTTCTCGACTACAGGAAGGGTGCCGCGGCAGATATGGGAGTCGAATTCCACTGCGCGGGAAAGTATTCGGATGACAGCAACTCTGCCGCCGGTGTCGAACGCTGCGACGATCTGCAGCCATCGCACCCACGCGCAGACCGGACATGACTCGTGGCGGTCGGTGAACGGGAGTGCTTTCACGGTTCCGGTGCCGTCCTGGTCGGTCTTCGATTTGCGGATACGTACGTGCGCGCCGTCGAGGCGGTCGCGGTGGACATCGCGGCATTCGAGCGCTACGAGTTCGCTGCGGCGGAATGCGCCGGTGTAGCCCATCAGGAGCAGCGCAGTGTCGCGGCGTTCGAGGACCTCCGACGCCCACCCGGCCCCACCTCGACGCGCGTAATCGACGATCGTAGTGATGTCGGAGGTCAGCAGCGGTGCGCGCGGGTTACGGGGCCGCTCCCCCGCAGACGCGTAATCCCGCCGAATACCCGAGAGAGTGGCGCGCACCATCTCGTGCCCGCACGGGTTGTCGTAGCCGGTAGCGCGGTGGCGGTCCGCGACCGCCGCGATCCATTTGCCGAACGTCGACGGCGCATACGCCCGCGTCCCGTCGACGGTGAGCGTGTCGGCAGCCGCAACGAGATAGGCCGCCACCGTAGCGGGATGCGCCGGCAACGCGTGGTGCCCGGCGACGGTGCACCAGGTCTCGAAGCGTCGCCACGCCGAATCGTAGGCGCGGCGGGTAGCACCGGACCGTGCCGACGCCATCGACCGTTCGATCCGAGCGGCGACCTCGCCCGACAGGTCCGGAAACACCTCCGCACTCCTCACCGGGACGACTGAATCCGTGTCCAGGACCTCACCTAGCTGCCGATCTGCCATGACAGGGACTGTAGCGAGCACCCCCGACAGCTCTTTCGAGTTGAAACGCGCTGAGCAGGGATTTAGACGAAGACGGTGCGGGAAGGAAAATTCTCGTCGGTCACCGCACAAATAACGTTGGTGACTGTGACACCGCCGCCAAAACGGGCCTTGTCGGCCATCGCCGCGTGTGCGTCGCGGACGACCCCGCTCCATCGGGCGAGAACTACGTCGGCGGATGTTGCAGCGGGATCCCGTGGTCGACGAACAGTCGCACCGTCTCATCCAGCTCCGCTGCGGTGCGGCACCCCCAGCGCAGGAAGTTGTACAACGAACTGGCGGATGCGGGATCGACGCGCGCTGCCTCGATGGCGGCCTCGGCTGCAGCGTGCGCGTCAGCCCATAAATCGCGCTCGGGTGCGGGATAGGACGAGCGCGTCGGAGGTGTCCCGGGATCGACCGGCTCATAGGGTCGTGGGCGCAGCAGAGATGCGTGCGCACCGCCGGCATTGATCTCACCGCTCTCGACCATCGCGATGCCGATCGCTGCGGCCTCGAGGACTTTCGCCTGCTCGTCCCAGTGCAGGTCCTCGAACGGAACCCACGCGGTCCGCAACGGGCGAGAACGACCGGCGGCCCTCCATATCGCAACGAGTCTCGTCGCCCACCGTCCGGTGCGAACCAGTGGCGAGGACACTTCGTCGACGACGGTGCGCAGAAGCCGGAACCACACTGCGGCATGTACCCGGCCTGAGCCGAGTTCCACCCATCCCGTCGTCAGAGCCTCGGTGCTGCGCCGATCGAGGTCCGTGACCGCTGAAGAAACCGGAACGGGCGAGACCCGTTCGTCCGAACCGAACCGGACCTGATCCCAGAAGATCGCATGACCAGGGAAAGCAGAGCAGGGTTCGAGTCGACAACGGTGGTCGAGGCAGCTGCTCAGCACCGGATATTGACGCAGCAGAGTCATGTTGATATCAGCAGTGGATTCGAGGCTGTCGACACATGCCGGGCATGCCCGACTGCGCGGAGTGCTAGCCCACGGCAACCATGCCTCGCTCGTGGGTGTGCGGCGTCGTCGATCCTCCCTCGCGAGGTCGGCCGGTAGCAGGATCGAAAATTGGTGGACGTAGGTGTCGAAGTCGCAGTCGGCGGGGTCGGTGCTGTCGAGCAGCCACGGTGTCCACCCCGCCAACGTCATCATCCGTACCCTCTCTACCGGAACTGCGCCGCGAACAGCCAGCTCGGCAAGTATCGGCTCCGGTGTGTAGCGGTCGAGATCCTCGACAGCACAATCGATATCGACGTCTGCGAGCAGGTCAGAAGGCCTGATGTGCGGATACAGCTCGCATATCCGGGCCAACCAGGACGAGAGGGCCTCACCTGGCAGTGGCTGCGGGTGCAGCGGCCACGGGCGAACGTACGCATCATCGGGCATAGGTGCGAGCCGCGCGTTCATGCGAGGTGGCGCTCGAACTGGCGGCGGCGCTCCGTGGGGCCGACGTACGGAGTGCGCGTGAGCACCGATGAGGTGATCGCTTCCTCTCCGCTGTCGACGGCGGTCACTGCTGCGGCAGTGAGCAGCGTTGTCAGTTCACCGATGGTGCCCTCGGAGCGAGTGAGGAGGTAGTCGGTCATCTCCGGTGATGTCAGGTGCGAGGGTTTGCGGAGGGGGAAGCTCGTGGTGAAGCTGGCCAGCAGTGATCTGGCGTCGGCCGTGTTGGTCCAGACCGGCAAAGTCATGGGGTGGAATCGGTTCTCCAGCTGAGGATCGGTCCGGATGGCGAGGTAGGCGTCGCGGGTTCCGACGGCGACAAGAGGAATGCGTAGTTCGTTGCCCAGGAATCGCAGCACGTTCAAGAATTCGCGGCGGACGTTGTCGCGGCCGGCGAGAACATTGTGGAGCTCGTCGATGATCAACATCCGTACGCCGGTGGCGCGGAGCAGCATCAATGCTTGCTGTTCGAGTTCGTGGACCCGATTGCGTGGTCGGGTCGGTGTTCCCAACGCTGTGAGCAGTGCGAGGTAGAACCGGCCAGGTGACGGGTCCGGGGGCATCTGCATGCACAACACCGGTATCTGCTCGCGGTCGGACAAGCTGATCGGCGGATGAGTGCGCCGGAACTTTTCGATGATCATCGACTTGCCGTTGTTCGTCGGACCGAGCAACAGTAGGTTCGGCATACGCTGCCGGTCCGGCCACGACAGCAACGTCTCCAGATGGTCGATGACCGTACGAGCCTGCGGATACCCGATCCACCTCTCCGACCGGATCAACCGGATCCGCTCCGCATCGTCGAGTACGGTGAGCGGTCGAACCGACTCCCGCAGGTGCCCCAAACCCTCGCCGGACGACTCGGTGGGTTCGTCGCTGCTTCCCATCGATGCGGTCATCGCCTCACCATTCCTCGATGTCGCTGAAGACCGGCGTTGCGGTGCCGCCGTCCGCTCGAGGCTCCTCCGGCGGGTGAATCGCCGGGATCGGTGCAGACGCGACGCCGGTGAGATGCATACGGCGGGCACGGTTGCGCCGGGCTTTGCGGGTAGCTTTCTGCGAGCGGTCGGTGACCTCGCGCATCTGCTCGATCATCGAAAACAGTGCGCTCTCATCGACGTTCGACCGACCTTGTTCGCGGAGACGAGTGATAGCAGCTCTGTGCTCCCACAGTGTCACCGCGGGATGTGACATCGTCCGATACGGCACCTCGACATAGCCGGCACCCTCTGGTTCGAGGACCCAGATTCTGCTCAAATCGCGTGGGTCACGTCGTATCACGAACCGCCCCAAATCCTCTCGCCGCGCAACCCACGGTTTGAGCGCGTTCGAGAAGTAGTGCACGTGATCGAGAACGAAGCCCGTGCGCGTCAGACGTCGCCGGATGACGGGAAGAAAGTCCACCAGGAACGCGGTTTCGCCGAGCACCACACGAGGGGCATGACCAACTGCGGCGACCGCGCCGGCCCACACGGCGGCCGGAGTGTTCCCGATCCCTGTGTGAACGCTCGCGTGATACGAGGCTATGGCCAGGACCAGCCAGCGCTCCAACTCACGCAATGTCAACGCCGCGTGCTTGTCCGAGTCGTAACTTCCTCGGTCCGCGGGGTTCGAGAAGGTGGTCCCAGGCAGCTCGTGCACCGCCGTCATCGCCGTTCCGATGATGCGTTCGACGATCCCGCCGTAGTGCGGTCGGCCCGGAGGACGGTATTCGAGTGTGATCGCGTGCTGGGCGCATCCGCGACGCAGCGCTTCGCTTTTGAACTCGGAGGCGTTGTCGAGATACAACTGTTTCGGCTTCCCTGCCATCGGCCAGTGCACCTGCTCCGCGAACTCGCATGCCTCCAGCCATGTCTGTTTCTCGCAGCACACGCGGCCCAGGCACAACCCGACCGATATCGACGACGGCGGCTCCAGAGTGACGACGAACCCAAGTACGGAACGGCTGAAGACATCGATGGCGATCGTCAGGTAGGGGCGGCCGATCGGTTGCCGCTCGTACTCGTCAACGACCATCAGATCGACGACGGTGTGGTCGATCTGGACCTGATCGAGAATCCCCGACACCGTCGGTGGACTGTCGCCGGCGGACTGACGTGGGCGGGCGGCATCGGGTCCTCCGCGTGACCTGGCCACCGATGCCGGATGGAGCGCGGCGATACGCGCGGTGACGGTATTTCTGGCCGGCACAGGCAGACCCGCGCGGTGGCACGCCAACGCGATACGTCGATGCAGCGCAGCGACACTGAGCTTCTGACGGTGAAGAAAATATCGGGTGAGATGATCGCCGATCACGTCCTCGACCTCGGCCGTTACTCGGCTGCGGCCACGCCCACCCGACGAGACCTTCGTCAGAAGATCGGTGACTGTCCCCGTCCCGTTCCTGAGCCTGCCGACCAACGTGTAGACCTGCCGCCTGGACAACCCCAACCGCTGCGCGGCATCGTCGACCGCTTCCAAACGCACCGGATGCATCTCCAGCAAGGGAGCCAGGACAGCGAAACGGGTCTCGGCCTGGGACCACCGCTCCCCCGACGCGGTCAGCACACCGGTCTCCACGACGTCGAGCTTGTCAGGGTCCATCACAAGCCTCCCTGTCACCGAGAGCCGAACGTGCGACCGTGCACCGCACTTCTGACATCAGGATGTCAGAAGACCACTGCACTCACCCTCGAAACACCTGCAAAGAGTGCAGCCGTCTTCTGAAATTGACAATCGAATTGTCAGTTTCAGAAGTGAGCTGCATTAGTTCAGAAGTCGTGTGCACAGATTGCTGGATGCAGTCGCATCTGCCCAAGATCATGCCTCCGTCTGACAGTAGCGGAGGTAAAGCGATCACCCGGTTCGGGCGCTACCCTTAGGGGGTATGCCTGCTACGGTCGAAGGCATGCATTCAGAGATCGGGCACAGTCACCGGGGCACCGCCTCGGTGACTGGCTTGCTGATTGCAACGGTGGTGTTCGGTGTGCTGCTGATGCATTCCGTCTCCTCGATGTCGATGTCCTCGATGTCTCGGTCGATGAGCGGCGGCCATGCCTCGATCGCAGCACCGTCCCGCATGGACGACTCGGTGTCGATTCCGGTGATGGCCGGGGAACACGACTGCCCGTCTGCACACCAGATGATGCATCCGTGTGTGGGCACGCCGGCGTCGTGGCCCGCGCTGACGGTCCCGGCGCTGAGCACTGCCGTCGACCTGGTGCCGACGTCGGTGAACCGGATCGTCGGATGCACTGACTGCACGCTCGAACGTGCGCCGCCGTGGACGTTATGGGAGTTGGACAGATCGGTGACCTTGCGAGTGTGACGGGGAGCCCGACAGACGCATGTCTGTCGGCGGATCGATACACGGCCATTCTCTGTACTACTCACTCTTGCAAGGAGTTTCCTCATGCGTACCAAAGTCATTGCCTCGATCGCTGCTGCTGCTGCGAGCGCGTTCCTCGTCGTCGGCTGTAGCGACAACGGGGCCGATTCGTCGATGGATGGCCATTCGATGGGATCGATGTCCTCTACCTCGGCATCGTCCGCGCCGGCGAGCTCGACGGCGCAGTTCAACGATGCCGACGTGATGTTCGCGCAGATGATGTACCCGCACCACGCCCAAGCAGTCGAGATGGCCGACATGGCCGAAGGCCGCACCGACAACCCGGACGTGCTGTCGCTGGCATCGGCGATCGCCGGCGCACAGCAGCCCGAGATGGACCAGATGACCACCTGGCTCACCGAGTGGGGTAAGCCCGCGCCCTCGGCTGACATGAGTCAGATGGGCGGGATGGACCACAGCTCCGACAGCGGCATGATGACCGCTCAGGACATGGACGCGTTGATGGCAGCGTCGGGACCCGAATTCGACCGCCAGTGGTTGACGATGATGATCGCCCACCACACCGGTGCCATCGAGATGGCGAACACCGAAATCGCAGACGGTTCCAACCCTGACGCCCTGGAGATGGCCCGCACCATCGTCGCCACCCAGCAGCAGGAAATCGAGACCATGCAGCGGCTGCTCGGCTGACCTGGTCCGCTATACACAACGATGGCCGCATCCTCTCCGGCGGAGAGGGTGCGGCCATCAGCGCTTCGCAGTCGTCAGGGCTGCGTTTCCGGTACGAGATCAGCTCTCACAGTGACGGTGTGCGCTGCGACGGAGAATTGGAACTCCCCTCGTTCACCGCTCCGGTGATGGTGTCGGGCGTGAGGTCGAGTCGCCGAAGCAGCTGCGCGTTCGCGGCGACGATGATCGTCGACAGCGACATCAGGATCGCGCCGATCGACATGGGCAGCACGAACCCGACCGGCGCGAGCACTCCTGCCGCGAGCGGAACTGAGATGAGGTTGTATCCCGCTGCCCACCAGAGGTTTTGCTTCATCTTCCGGTACGAGGCGCGCGAGAGTTCGATCACCGACAACACCGACCTCGGGTCGTCGCTGGCGAGGATCACTCCGGCCGACGCGATAGCAACGTCGGTACCCGCGCCGATAGCGATACCGACATCGGCCTGCGCCAGAGCCGGTGCGTCGTTGACTCCGTCACCGACCATCGCCACCGTGCGCCCTTCCTGTTGAAGTTCAGCAACGTTGTGGGACTTGTCTTCCGGTTTCACCCCCGCGAAGTAGCGGTCCACACCGAGCTCGGTCGCGACGGACTGCGCGACGGCATCGGCATCACCGGTGATCATCACCACCGCGATACCCCGAGCGTGGAGCGCATCGACTGCGGTGCGTGATTCGAGGCGGATCTCGTCTGCCAGCGCGAGGGCACCGATCACGGCCCCGTCGGCGAGGACGTGCAGGATGATCGCCCCGTCGCCCCGCCACCGGTCGGCGACAGCGAGTTCGGATCCGCGCTCCTGCTCGAGCAGCGCGGGCCCGCCGACCTGGACCCGGGTGCCGTCGACGTCCGCAGAGACCCCGACGGCGGGAGACGACTGGAAGTCTGCTGCAGCCGGGACGGTCAGGTTCCGCGCGCGTGCGGCCGCAACGATGGCGCGAGCCAGGGGATGTTCTGAGTCGGCTTCTGCGGCAGCGGCCAGCGCGAGGACGTTGTCGGCGGTGCGCCCGTCTGTCACCTCGATTGCGGTGACGGTGGGTTCACCCTTGGTGAGGGTCCCGGTCTTGTCGAAGAGCACGGTGTCCACCGTGCGCATGGTTTCGAGTGCGAGCCGGTCCTTGACCAGGACACCGCCGCGGGCGGCGCGTTCGGTGGCGATGGAGACCACCAGCGGAATCGCCAGTCCGAGTGCGTGCGGGCAGGCGATGACCAGCACGGTAATGGTGCGGATGACGGCGTCGTCGGGCATCCCGACCAGAGTCCACACAGCGGCGGTGATGATCGCGGCACCGAGAGCGAACCAGAACAGCCAACCGGCGGCCGTGTCGGCGATGCGCTGAGCGCGCGAGGTCGAGTTCTGGGCGTCGGCGACCAAGCGGCCGATGCCGGCGAGGGCGGTGTCCTCCCCTACTGCGGTGACCTGGACGCGCAGACCGGAGTCGGTGGCTACCGTGCCGGCGACGACGTGGTCGCCGTCGCTGCGGCGGACGGTGCGTGATTCGCCGGTGATCATCGATTCGTCCATGCTCGCCGATCCGGAGACGATGGTGCCGTCCGCCGGTACTCGGCCGCCGGGGCGGACGACGACGACATCACCGAGCTGCAGCTCGGCCGGGGACACCGGCACCACATCGTCGCCGTCGACGCGTTCGGCGGTGTCCGGGAGCAGCGCCGCCAACGAGTCCAGAGCGGAGGTGGTCTGCGCGAGGGATCGCATTTCGATCCAGTGCCCGAGCAGCATGATCACGATCAGCAGCGCCAGTTCCCACCAGAAGTCGAGCTGATGATCGAGCAGGCCGAGGCTCGCTCCCATCGACGCAATGAATGCGACGGTGATCGCGAGGGCGATGAGCAGCATCATTCCCGGTGCACGGGAACGGATTTCGCTGACTGCGCCGGTGAGGAACGGGGACCCGCCCCAGGCGTACATCACGGTGCCCAGCACCGGGGAGACCCAGGCGATCCACGATGAGTCGGGCAGTGAGTATCCGAGGAGCATCGCGAACATGTTCGAGGCAACGATCACCGGAACGGCGAGGACCAGCATGACCCAGAACAGGCGACGAAACATACCGACGTGATCCCCGTGACCGGCATGACCACCGTGACCGGTGTGCCCGCCGTGCTCTGCGTTGTGCCCGCCGTGCTCTGCGTTGTGCCCGCCGGTGTCGTGGTCCGACTGCGGAGTCGCCTTCTCTGCCACGTCCGTGTGCATTTCGGGTCCTTCTTCATGCCCGCTGTGCTGCAGTCTGTTCGGCGGATCCGTCCGCGCGGAGTCGACGTCGGAGTGTGTGTGATCGTTCATCGTGCTGTCCTCTCATCCATCGAGTTCGATATCCATTCATCCCATGAACTCGTGGGTTCTGGTTCGGCTGTGTATTCGGCGTCGAGGGCGACAATGATCTGCGCCTGGACGAGCGTGGCTGTACTGGTGACCGTGAATGTCCCTGCCGCCGCCGATAACGCGACAGTGTCCATTCCGATCACGGCGTTGACGTCGTTGCGGACCGACGACTCACAGTGGCCGTACATCGATACCGGCGTAACTGACAGTGCGTGATGATCATGCGTAGCTTTCGACATCTCGGACAACATATACCCCATAGGGGTATATGTCGATCAAGTCGAACCATACCCCTTCCTGATCTCATTGGGAAGAACCGTCAGGGTGTTGTCAACGCGTGAGCGCCAGTCGGCTGGCCACCAGGTGCACCCGCGGTCGCTGTCATGCTCACGGACGGGCATGGATGTCGATACCGATTCGGTCAAGGGGCGCATGCATCCGCGGCACAGCTGAGCCTTACAGCGACGGGCGTACCTGCACACGCGCGTGGATCATCGGCGTTCGCTGCGATTTCCGTTACGAGTCTTCTCACCGACTGGAGGCAGGGCAGGGCGAATTACGCCGTGTCACGGCGCGCATGGCGAGCCCGCGTGTCGACTCTCGAAGATCGCGGAACTGCTCGTTCGGTCGATCGCTGACGCCGCAGATCGGACGGTGGAGCGATACTGTCTCGTTCACCATGGGGCTGCGGCGACGCCGATGTAGCGTTGAGTAAGTCGTAGATGGGTGTATCACTCACGTTCGGTTCCACTTTCGATCTGATCGTTTCGGTGCGCCTTCGAACGCGCCGACAGTTGCCGCTCACCGGCCCCGGGCGAGCCCTGCCCTACCGGCCAGCCGGCGCGCACCGACATATCCAGTCCGCAAACTCGGTCACATGCGGTGAAAATGCCTGCCCGTCACACCGCAGTTGCTCTTTACCGAGTGTCGGCACGCTTGCGCAGCGCAGCGGTCGCCAATTCTGCGACCGCTGCGCGATAGAAATCTCGATCTATCTCCCCGGCCGCGAATCTACGATCGAGGATTTCCTGCGCGTCCTCCCCCGATTGCGGGCGAGCGGACATCAGCCGAACCGCACCCCAGATCAACAGAGCGATCACGACCAGCCAGAACGCGGCCATTCCTGCCATCATCGTCCATCCGCCACTCATGGTGCCCATATTCATCATTGCTGCTCCTCACTCTCGCACCAGCCACCTGCTGACCTGCGGAGTGTGGTCATCCCGCAGCTCCTACTATAACGCTTAGTAGTTCAGCTACTATCGAGCATAGTAGTTGACTGCTGTCGAGACGCCGTCGCCCGGACAGGCGATGATGGAGGCAACCTGTGGGAAAGAAATCCAGCAAGTCGCGATCGAAAGCGCACAAACGACGAACCACGGCGACACGATCCGGGGGCGGCCCACCGGCTCCCCACCCCGGTGCCATACGTACTGAGCCCCAGCCAAGGCATCCCCTCTCAGCGGTGGCCCCACATTCTGCGGTCAGCGTCGCCGCCGCCGATTATCTTCGAAGCAGGGGCCACTCGCCCGGCAGCGGTGCACTCCATCCCACTGTCGCCCGGGCTTTCGCGCCGGCCTCCACTACCCCACCGCGAGCGTCGGCCCAGGCCGCAGATCCGACGATCGATACTGCAGCGCCGCCGGAGCGCCCACGTGCCCGCACGCCTGAAGCTGTTGCGCCCGCACCGCAGAGTTACGCACCCAAGCGCTCACCAGCCACCAGTTGTACCGATGAGATTTCCCAGGTCGAGCCGCTGGGGCTTGCGGTGACGTACTGGGGTGTCGGCGGGGCCGATGCCGAGCCCAGCCACGACGTGGCGATTCGCTTCACTGGATCGCGGGTGGAAGTCGAGGGCCATGCATCGACCGAGAAGGTCGGTTTCGATCGGACTCTGGTCGTGAAATCACGTCCAGCCGCTGGAGGCCGGTTCGCCGCGACCACCCGTATTCAGGGCATTGCCAGCGGGGAGTGGGAGGTGAGTGCGCGACGCATCGACGGGGGCGCAGACAGTAGCGAACGGCAGCAGAACTCTGTGCTCACCGCGCGCACTGCGCTACTGACATACGGTCCCGCTGTGCGGGTGTGGAGTTGGCCGGCGTTGGTAGCCGCGGGAGCGGTGGTTGCATTGATTGTTCAGGGATTCCTGCTCTCACGCATGGATGCCAATGTTGCTGCTGCTGTTGCAATTTCAGCTCTGAGTTGCATTCTGGGATATATCGGTGCCAAGGTTTGGTACTTGATCTTGCACCGTCGACCGATATCTACTTTCATCCGCGCAGGAGCGTGCATACAAGGCTTCCTCCTCGTTTCGCTCGGCACCTTGGTCATCGGCGGAGCACTCGGGGGTATGGACGTCGGCGCAGTCCTGGATGCAACCACCCCGGGATTGTTTCTCGGCATGGCGATCGGTCGTCCGGGATGCTTCTTGGCGGGCTGCTGTTCGGGGCGTCCGACTCGATCTCGGTGGGGCCTGTTTTCGTCCGATCGCACCCTGGCGACGAGGAGGATTCCGGTTCAGCTCTACGAGGCCGCTGCAGCCCTGTTGATCGCGGGAGTTGCGCTCGCCGCGGTACTTCAGGTCGACCTTCCCGTCGGAGGGCTGGTCTTCCTGGGGAGTATTGCCGCATACACATTGGTCCGGCAAGGCCTGTTTCTGTTTCGAGTGGACGCGCACACTCGTCGAGGCCGACTCACTGTCTCGCTCATCTGCTGCGCGGTCCTCATCGGCGTCCTCGCAGCGTCGCAGGTGCTCTCGTGATCACCGAACGTATTTTTATGCGTGTGCCTTTCGGTGATCACCTCGATGCGATGGCACCGCATTCGGTGTCCCGATCGACGCTCCGTAGTCCGGCATCGATACTGACTGTCCTCGTCCTTGCACTCGCTGGATGTACCGGCGGCGAGGCCACTGAGCCCAGTGCGTCGATGCCCGTCGCTACGCGGGCAGAACTGCTCGATCCCGCTGACTTCGCCGCCGCGATTGCCGATCCCGGCCGAGTCACGATCAACGTCCATACCCCCAACGAGGGCCAGCTCCCTGGAACCGATTCGAGTCTTCCCTTCGACCAGATCCGACAACAGGCCGCGACGTTGCCGCCCGACCGGACCACACCGCTGGCGATCTACTGCCGTACCGGGACAATGAGCGCCACCGCGGCGAAAGACCTGGCCGCTCTCGGCTATACCGATGTCGTCGAACTACAAGGCGGCATGCTCGCGTGGCGACACACCGGACGAACCATCGAAGAATGATCAATCACCTTCCGCAGTGCCGACCCCGGAGGTTGATCACCAGAACGTGTCCGATGAAATCGGATGCCGAGATCGTCTTGTTCGGGGTTCACCAGGTCGGGACCGGACAATTCGCCGATGGTTCCCGCTGCTGCCGGGAAGTAGTCGATATCGGTTTGCCACCGGGCGCAACGGAGTCGAACGGGCCCCCTCCCCGTACCGCCGAATCAGAACCTCTCGCGCATGCTGTCCCGCTCAGCGCTACCAGCGCAGGGATGCCGCCGCTTGCGGAATGCCTTCTCGGCGGTGCTTCGGCTCCGTCGGCCAACTCGCTCACGAGCAATAGCGTGTGGACGTGCAGGCGCGCGATGACAGGCCAAAAACGAGACGGCGGCCGCCGGAGGACGCGGGCGCTCTACACCGAGGCGTACAAGCGTGAGCGCCGCCGTCAAGGTCGGGGTTGGGTGGTCCTGATGGCGGGTGTCGTGATCGGTGCGACCCACGTCGTAATTCATCTCGGGCAGCTTCGGTTTCTTCCGAGCGCCGGATGGCAGGATCTCGCGGTCGGCTATCCGATGGCGATGGTCCTCGCGCTCGTCGGTCTCATGATGATCGCTTCCCGCACCCGAAAGCCGAGGGGCGAGTATTGCGGACTCGCTCCCGTGATCTGTAGTGCCGCGCGGGGCATTTCATCCCACCGCGCAGGATGCCAACGTCATGGCCCCCAGCAGGGCCACTACTGGTAACGCAGGCAGGGCAACGGCGGTGCACGCTACGAACGCCCGCGCCCACCGGAGGGGAGCATGCGGGATCACTCGGTCCACGGCGAGACGATCGAGCCGCACAACGGTGGCATCGGAAACCATACCGAGGGCGGGCAGAGGAACAGGGTGCGGGCGCAGCGAAGTCAGAGCGCGCCGCACGGGGTCTCGTCCGTGCGAGCGGGCTGCGCGGGCGTCCGCGTCGAGTTCGACCAGAGCGCGCACGAGCGAAGGTGACGCTCGCATGATCGGTAGCCACGGAAACGCATAGGCCACCGACTCGGCAATGCCTACGAGCAGATGATGCCGGCCATCGATGTGTGCACGTTCGTGTGCGAGGACCGCCTCGACTTCAGCAGGCGTCAACTGCGTACGCAGCCCCTCGCTGGCCACGACCATCGCCGGTCGTCCCGCGACGCTGTACGCGAGAGGACTGTCCAACGGAAGCCACAAGGTCGACGCGGGTTGATTCGAACCGGAAAACCCGACGCCTCCAGCGATGATGCGCAGCAGATCGATGTGCCGCTCGTACACTCGCCGTCGCTCACACACTGCGCGCCTCAGGTGAATGATCCAGCGGACTGCGCCGCAGCCCAACATCGCAATCCCGACAACCCCGACGATGGCCTCGACGCGGGCAGGTATGTCGCCCTGAAGGGCGAGCCAGCATTGGTGTGCGATGTCGACCAGGGTCGTCACGCCCCCATGACTGGGGATCGCACTGAGCACGACCGGTACCGCAATGCTGACCAAGGTGCCCACAACGAGCGCCGACCACGTCAAGAGCGTGACGTGCGCATCGATACCTCTGTCGATCATCGACCTCATCAGCAATGGCGCGGCAGCCGCAACCAACAGCCCACCGAGGGCCCACAGGAGTACGGCAGTCACCTCTTACGCTCTTTCAGACCGCGGGTGAGCACCTTCGATTCGTCATCGGAAGCGCCGCGGGCGAAGTGCAGCAGCACGCTCGTCGGGTCGCCGGTCGATTCGAGAAGTATTCGCAAGGCGTCGGAGGCGGCTTCTTCCCTGCTTCGGGTGGCTTCGTACCAATATGCCCGTCCGTTGCGTTGTCGGTGTACCCAGCCTTTACGGTGCAAATTGTCGAGCACCGTCTGAATCGTGGTGTACGCCGGTTCTCGACCGTCCTCGAGTTGATCGATGACATCACGAACCCGGACTGCGGCGCTGGTATTCCACACCACGTCCATCACCAGAGCTTCGAGCTCTCCCAAACCCTGCATGAGTGCCTCCTAGGCGCGTGTTCACTCTATCCCGTCGAACGAGCCAGCTACGTGATCCTTCGGTAGCGAGCACCCTGGTCCGAGAGGTTTGCATGCCTCGAATACGAATGCGGCCGTAGGCTCACGCCAGGTAGGACACCGATGTCATCATTCCCGCTTCCCCGTGATAGAGGTTGTGGCAGTGCAGAAGCCACTGGCCGGGATTGTCGGTGTCGAAGTCGACTTCGACAGTTTGGTTCGGCAAGACCAGCGAGGTGTCCTTCCGGGGGCCTGATCCGGCACCGTTGACAACCTCGAAGGTGTGTCCGTGCAGATGCATGGGATGAAACATCGTGGTGGCGTTGACGAAGCGAAGTCGTACTCTTTCGCCTTCGCGAACGTCGAGGGGGGTGTGCTGCTCGTACGTCTCACCGTTGAGCGTCCAGGTGTACCCGCCCATCTCCATCCCGAGAGCGATGTCGTACGTGCGATCCGGCTCGCGTGCGGACAAGCGGACCGTATCGAGCGACCTCAGTCGATCAGCCATCACCGGGGCTGCAGAGAGTTCGGCAGGCCGGACTGAGGACTGCGGCGCGGCGCCTGGCCCGGTACGCAACACAGCGAACCCGCTCCCGTCCTTACCTTCCGCGGCGGCGACAATCGGAAACGCCCCGTCCTGCAAGGTGATGATTGCGTCGTAACGCTCTCCCATCCCTATCAACAAGCATTGCGCCTGCTCGGGCTGAACCGGAAATCCGTCGCTGTGAGTAACAGTGAGAGGATGCCCCCCCACTGCGAAACGGAAGGCCGTGTCGGCAGCTGCGTTGATGATGCGCAGGCGCAGCCGCTGGCCCGGCCGTCCGCCGAGCACGATGGGATCGGCCCCGATCTTGCCATTGATCAGGTAGTACGGGTAGCTCACGTCGCCGGTGTCGCCACCGAGAGGCGACTGGGCGGTGGGCGCGCTCATCGACATGCCGCCCATCGACATGCCCTCGCTGCGCAGCCGTTCGAGTTCTCGATCGGGGTCGCCGGCTACCCCGTCGAGCCAGTCGTCGAGGACCAGGACGGCTTCGAGGTCGTAGTCCGAGCCGTCGGCGGGGTCCTCGACGATCAGCGGTGCATACAGTCCTCTGTCGAGTTGGGTACCGACGTGAGGGTGAAAGAAGTACGTGCCCGCGTCGGGCACGGTGAAGTCGTAGCCGAACGAGTCACCGGAAGCCACAGCCGGCTGAGTCAGGCCCGGCACTCCGTCCATGTCGTTGCGCAAGGCGATTCCGTGCCAATGGATCGTCGTCTCCTGCTCGAGGCGGTTGTCGAGCTGTGCGCGCAACACATCACCTCGGCTCAGGCGAATCTCGGCACCGGGGAGTCTGTCGCCGAAAGTCCAGGTCTGTACCTGCACTCCGCCGAGGTCGACCGTGCTGGGCTGAGCACTCAAGGAAATATCGACTTGTCTGCCGGTAGCCGAGCGGCGCGCGTCCTCGGCCTGTCCCACCACATCGGAGTCCGGTCCGACGACTGCTGTTGCGGACGAGCCATTGCCGCATGCCCCCAACACGACGGCACTCGTTCCGGCCGCGCTCAGCGCGAGAAAGTTGCGGCGCGTGAGCGAGAACGCACCTGCCCGCTGCCCGGTCATACACATCTCCCAATTCTGTAGAAGTCCGTCCGCCGGCGGGCGTTCGATCCTCGCCGCGTTGCTGGTGCTGGTGCTCGTGCTCGTGCTCGTGCTGAGATCAGCGCACAAGCGCTGTTACCGCCTCCCGCACCTGACTCGGGTCGTAGAACACCGGCGTCGAGGTGATGCGCTCGATCGTTCCATCGCTCTGGACCAAGAAACTCAGGGGCAGGACAGGGGGCGCGTCAAGTGTCTGCAACGCCGCGTCGGCCTGATCGAACGAGGGATAGTGCACTCCCAGCTCGGTGAGCAGGCTCAATGCCGCATCGGCATCGTCTTGGACGTTGAGACCGACGACCCGAACCGCATCCGGTTCTGCGGCGTACTGGGCCAGAACCGGAATCTCCTGTCTACACGGACCGCACCACGACGCCCAGACATTGAGCAATGTGGGTTGCCCAGCCAGGGAGGTCCCCAGATCGGATAAGTCCGACGTTCCCAAGCATCGTGCGGACGTACCGACGAGCTCGCCAGTTACGGGGGACGGAACCGGCGACGAGGTCGGGCACGGCTCGAGGGCAGCACGGGTAGCGATCACTGCCGACGGGAGATCCTCGTCCTCGACGTGAGGTGCCGATCCTGCGGACCCCACCGACTGGGTCGAGGGATCTCGAGACCACAATGCCAGCGCTCCAACAACTGTCACGATGACGATGATCGCAAGTAGGGACCAGCGTGTCGTCACCCGCTGCACCCTGCACCTCTGTCTCGTTCACCTCGACGATGTCTTCCGGTCTGTCAGCGTCATACTACACGATCTACTATCTTCGATAGTAGCAACGTGGATCCTGCACGCCGTCAACGCTTTCGCGGCCCCTTCACCCTCGGGCCTCACAGTGCCAGCACACAGCTCTCCGGCCGTTCGCCGAAGACGACCGTCCCCATCGAGGCGCACGATGAAGGCCGTCCAGCGACGCCGAGTCCTTCTGGCGCAGAAGATATTACGTACATGAACTTCGGCTCCCGAGAAACAACCCGACGATCGAAATGGGTCGCAGGGTGCGAATGTTACCGATGTAATTCACTGTGACTGATGGTGCTTGTGCGGAAAGGGTGTAATAGTGATGCGGCGTGTCGCCTTGACTCGAAGGCGACCTGAATTACTGCCAGGTATGCAGTTGCCGTCCAGGAGGACCACCGACATGAGACCTCTGCCCTCGTCCTCGTACATGGCGCACCGAACTCGGTGGGGTACTCGCATCCTCGTCGGTACCGCGTTCGTGGGAGGCATCCTCGCGCTGGCACCCACGGCGTCTGCAGCCCCGGACGCCGATCCGGCTGCGCCGCCGCCTGCCTTCCCCGCGCAGGCCCAATCGGACCCGCACGTCCAACAGGAGGTCCTCGATCTCGTCGTCGGCGCACTACGCGAGATTCGCGCCAACGGTGCTCTCGACGACCTGGCCGGCCCACAGAGCCGCATCGTCTCCTGCCTCGTGGGCACGATCGGAGCCACCGATACAGCTGACGGACCAACGGGAGCCCTTTCGCGACTGATCCCCTGTCTCGCGCCGATCGACGACATCGACCCCACAGTTCTCCCCCGACTGGTGTCGTCGATGGACGTCGCCACACTTGCATCCACACTCGCGGCCGCCGAGACTCCCCACGATCCGGCCACCCCGCACACCTCGTCGCGCGCACATGCGGCGGTCCCACCCGGCAGGTCGAACGCCGAGCCCTCGACCGAACAACCGACCGCCCAAGGCACCCAGGACACCCAGGACCCCGAGTCGGCCGCCGACCCATCGACGCCCGAACTGCCCGCGCTCGAACCCGACGCCACTGTGCCCGAAACGTCGGCACCCGGCACGTCATCTGAAACAACGACACCCGAAACCACGACACCCGAGACGGGCGATCATTCGTCGGCCGCCCCGCAATCCCCCACCGACACAACAGGGTCGAGCACCGGAAAGTATCGTGCGCCGACAACAGGAACGTTGACCTCGACCTTCGGCGACGGCCGCGCCCATCAAGGCATCGACATCGCCAACTCCACCGGTACACCGATCGTCGCCGTCGCGGACGGCGACGTGATCAGCGCAGGACCGGCCCAGGGCTTCGGACTCTGGGTGCGCATACGCCACGATGACGGCACCGTAACGACCTACGGGCACAACAACGACAACCTCGTGACCGTAGGTCAACGCGTCGCGGCGGGCGAAGAAATTGCGACGGTAGGAAACCGGGGTGTCTCCAACGGTCCACATCTGCACTTCGAGGTCGACACACCCGCCGGCAACAAGGTCGACCCCAGACTTTGGCTCGCGGAACGCGGAGCCACCATCACCGGTTCCGATCGTGACTCGTAGCCCAGGATCGACCGCACCGGCCCGCCGATGGGAACGAATTCCGCACTGTTGCACCGGCTTCGGATGCGTCTCAGTGGTCTCGTTTTCACCATCGGACCTGAACGCTAAGTGCCTCGACATGTTCGGCGGGCGCGCAGTGCGATCGCCCGCATTCCGGTAAGTTCGCCGTACCTACTGCGAGCCCGAGAGGTGAAGCGGGGGCCTACTACGACCGAACGGCCGCGTCGGACAGCGCGACACCCCGAGAGGCGAGCCACTCCTGGGGATCGACCTTGCTCCCCGCCGCGTCGACGACCTCGAAATGCAGGTGAGGTCCGGTCGATTGGCCGCGATTGCCGACAGTGGCGATCTGCTCACCGGCTTGCACTCGTTGCCCCACGGTCACCAAGGTTTGGTCGATGTGCCCGTAGACCGTTGTCGTTCCATCGTCATGCTGAAGACGTACCCAGAGGCCGAAACCGTCCGCGGGGCCGGAATCGAGCACCGTGCCCTCCGCTGCCGCGTAGACGGGAGTTCCGATGGCGTTGGCGATGTCGAGTCCGGTGTGCGTAGTCCCCCATCGTGGACCGAAATCCGAGGTCAGGGTCCCGGCGACCGGACGAACGAACAGTGGTCGCAGCGCCGCTGCATCACGCGCAGCGCTCTCCTCTGCCCTTCGTTGCCCCTTCGCCAACTGCTCGATCGCATCGTTGATATTGGAGATCTCCGGTATGGCGAGGATCTGAGGCAAGTATTCGGCCACCGGGTCCTGCATCGGTGTCGCTTCGTGCACGGGGACTGCCTGCGCCTGGGCGGGACTCGCATATTGGGCACCCGCCGTGACCAGGGCACCCGCCGCCACCGCAATACCGACAGCGACGCTGCCGCGGCGCTCGGTGGCGCGCGATCGAGCGCGATGCCGCCCTCTCGGCGTCACCGCCACTCCCGGCACGTCACAGTCCGACAACTGTCGACGTCGGTCGGTCATGCGGGTCATACGGTGTTGTGCCACAGCAGAGTCCTCGGTAATCGAATGGAGCGAGGCGTAATCATCGACGTGCGCACCTCACTGATGTATCGAACGGATCACGACGCGATAACGAAAAGATACACGACGAGTGGGGTAATTACTATCATGGTTAGTAGTTCGATGTCCCCCGCAGTGGTTTCGTACCTCACGGCGCGGTAGCACCGGACGTCGACGGTCGGAGACCATCGGCCGGCGACCGCTGCCTTCTCCACGCCAGAGCACACCCCACGACAGCAAGAACGACCGCGGCGTACTCCGGAAGCACTCCCAGCCTTGTCGCCCACGTCGATTCCGTTTCCAGCGCAACATCAGCCACCAACGTCTGCGCAGTGAACAAGCCCGAACGATCTGCGACCTTCCCCTGTGGGTCGATGACGGCACTGACCCCACTGGTCGCCGCAACGAGAACAGTCCTGTTGTGCTCGACCGCCCGCAGCCGCGACATCGCCAACTGCTGGTAGGTCATATCGGTGCGCCCGAACGTCGCATTGTTGGTGGGGACCGTGATCAGTTGCGCTCCCGACCGCACGGAGTCGGTGACCAGCTCGTCGAATGCGACCTCGTAACAGGTGGCGACGGCCGTCGGGATTCCGGCGAGGTCGACGACACCGTCGCCCGAGCCGGGAACGAAGTTACCGGCCTGCGAGGCGTAGGAGGACAACCTCGTCATCACAGATCGCATCGGGAGATACTCTCCGAAAGGAACAAGTCTGCGTTTGTCGTGCCGCTCCCCCGGTCCGAGTACCGGATCCCACACGATCGAGGTATTCATCGAGGTGCCGTCGTCGTTACCGAGCACAGCTCCGACCAGAATCGGCACCCCGACCGACCGCGCTGCAGCGTCGATCCCGGCAGTGGCGTCGGCGTTGCGCAGTGGGTCGATATCGGATGCATTCTCCGGCCAGATCACCAGGTCGGGAGCGGGCACCCTGCCGGCGGTGATGTCGTCCCCGAGCTGCATTGTTCGCTCGATGTGATTGTCGAGAACTGCTCGACGTTGCGAGTTGAAGTCCAGACCCGACCGCGGAACGTTGCCTTGAACAACGGCGACCGTCGCACGCGCTGCGCCTGCATCGTCAGCGGGAGTGAGCGCGAAAGCCAGAGCCGGCACGATCACCACAGTGGCCACCGACCCGACTGCGAATCGCGGCGTCGGCGGGCGTACCTGGCGGACCACACTGGCCAGTGCCGCGCCGATCACTGCGACTGCAAAAGATACACCGGGCGCACCGGCGAACGCGGCAAGCGAGAGCAGAGGGCCGTCTGCTTGGGCGAAAGCTAGTTTCCCCCACGGAAATCCCCCGAACGGAATCCGTGCGCGCAGACCTTCGGTGGCGGTCCAGATCGCGGCGATCCACAGCGGTTCGAAGCGCAACCCGGACACTGCGGCCGCTGCAGCGGAGAACAGTGCCACTGCTATCGCTTGGATCGCCGCGAGCGCCAGCCACGGCGGGGCACCGACGTAGACACCCACCCAGGGCAGCAGAGGCAGAAAGAACGCCAATCCCGACAGATACCCGTAGAAGAACGCCGCCCGGATGGAACGGCCGCGGATGACGAGAACAAGAACCCCGACACCCAACGGCGCGAGGAACCACAGTGACCGAGGTGGGAAGCCCGCGTACAACAGCACACCAGCAGATACCGCACACGATGACCTGCCTGCTATCGCGGTGAACACACGGCGACGCCGGGTTCGTCGGTGACGGTTCACTGTTGTTGCAGCGGAGTCGATCTCGAGCATGCCTGCATGGCTCTTTTCTCGTGTACGGCATAGCGCCACCTGACCACCCTCGGTTGCTACTATGCACGATAGTAGTAACAGCGGTGAGCCCGGACCGGCTCCCCCGCCGACACCGCGGCTCTGCGACGTCGATGCATACCCCGGGCCATGCCCGGAATATCGACCGCGCACTTTCGCTGTGCCCTTCGTGGCCGGGCATCGACCGGTGCACGGACCACCCTCGGCTCACAAGATGCGTGCTGGACCCCGGGATGGAGACTGGCTTCTACCGCGCCGCAGCACGCCGACATATGCGGGTGCATCTGCTCTGGCGGCCATCATGATCACCGCCCCGATCGCCCTGGCCGTGTTCGACGTGACCAGAAACATGTGGTGCCTGCGGGCGGGCGGTGTGACCGCCCGATTCGGCGGCGCCACATCAGGGGCACCCTGAATGGGTTTGGGCCAACCCAGTTTCCGGCTGCTACCGTCGTGGCGTTGTGAGAATCTCTGCGCTGGGCCCGCCGCGCCTGCGGACGGTTATCGCAGTCGCCGCTGTCCTGTATTCGTTGGCTCACACCATCGCTCAATGCGGCATCGCCTGGGAACAGGACCATCACAGCGACGGCGTACACATCGTTTCGTCCTCGTCTCAGGCCGCCGCGGAACTCTCCCCCAACCACGCGCACATCGACGACGGATCGCCCCACATGGCGCACGATACGAACACCGTCATCGCAATGCCCCGATCCGACAACCCGCCCCGCCCATCGACCATCGCCGCGGTCGCAGCGATGGCCTTCGCTGTGGTGTTGGTGGCGATGTCTGCCCCGCGCATTTCGCGAGCCCCACCGGATCTACCCATTCCGATCCGGCACGGCCGAACCGTCTTGAACGAACTCTGTATCAACAGGTGCTGATCAGCAGCCCGCGGGCCATCCGAGGACTTCTCCTCTCATGGCCCAGTTCGTGCTGCCCATCACTCACTTACTGCGCTCCTCGCAGATCACATACAGGGACTACTCATCATGAACAGTGCTGTTCGCTCCACACTCGTGCCACCGTCCTCCGCCGGCCACATGTTGGCGACCGCCAAGAACTGCCCGGAACCGAGCACAATGGTCGGCAACACGCCCGTTCTGTGGATCGGTGAACCGTTCGCGGACTCCGGCCGCGGCTTCTGGGCGAAACTCGAAGGCAGCAATCCCGGTGGGATGAAAGACCGCCCCGCGCTGCACATGGTCGAAAAAGCCAAGGCCCGCGGCGACCTCGCTCCCGGCGCGATGATCATCGAATCCACCAGCGG
This sequence comes from Rhodococcus sp. 15-2388-1-1a, assembly GCF_002259145.1. Classification (NCBI taxonomy): domain Bacteria; kingdom Bacillati; phylum Actinomycetota; class Actinomycetes; order Mycobacteriales; family Nocardiaceae; genus Rhodococcus; species Rhodococcus sp. 15-2388-1-1a. The sequence continues at coordinate 186,593 of NZ_NPFP01000053.1, forward strand.
AACCCTCGGCCTGGGTCTGGCCCTGGCCGGGATCACCCATCACCACCCCGTCACCCTCGTCGCCGACCCGGGACTGGAACCGATCGTGCACCGGATGCTCGCCGCGTACGGCGCCCGCGTCGAACTGGTCACCACACCGCACCCCGACGGCGGCTGGCAGCAGGCCCGGCGTGAGAAGGTCCGTGAGCTCCTCGACGCACATCCAGGGTCGTGGTGCCCGGATCAGTACACCAACCCGGACAACGTCGAGGCGTACGAGTCGCTCGCTCACGAACTCATCGCCCAGCTCGGACGCGTCGACACCTTGGTCTGCTCGGTGGGTACCGGAGGGCACTCCGCCGGGGTGGCCCGGGTGCTCCGGCAGTTCTGCCCCGACCTGAAACTGGTCGGTGTCGACACCATCGGATCGACGATCTTCGGGCAACCCGCAAGCGCTCGGCTCATGCGCGGACTGGGTTCGAGCATCTATCCCGACAATATCGACTATCCCGCCTTCGACGAGGTGCACTGGGTGGCCCCGCACGAAGCGGTGTGGTCGTGCCGCACCCTGGCGGCGACGCACCACGCCAGCGGCGGCTGGAGCGTCGGGGCCGTGGCCCTCGCGGCCGGCTGGATCGCTCGCACCAGCCCGCCGGAGACCCGGGTCGCGGCGGTCTTCCCCGACGGACCGCAGCGCTACTTCGACACCATCTACAACGACGACTACTGCACCGAACATGGCCTGCTCGACGTTGACCCGCCGACCGAGCCGACGACCATCGCCCACCCCACCGATGAGACCGTGACGTCGTGGACGCGGTGCGCCACCGTCGTCGATCCCACCGTCGTCGATCCCACCGTCGTCGATCCCACCGTCGTCGATCCCACCGTCGTCGATCCCACCGAAAGCGTTCGATGAAAACCCTTCTGACTCAGTTCCGTAGCTTCGACCGGCCCAGCCAGGTGTTGATGGTCAACCAGTTCTCCATCAACGTCGGTTTCTACATGCTGATGCCGTACCTGGCCGGGTATCTGGCCGGTCCCCTGGGCCTGGCGGCGTGGGCGGTCGGGCTGGTGCTGGGTATGCGCAACTTCTCCCAGCAAGGGATGTTCCTGCTCGGCGGCACCCTCGCCGACCGCCTCGGATACAAACCCTTGATCATCGCCGGCTGCCTGCTGCGGGTCGCCGGTTTCGTACTGCTCGCGGCCGCGGAATCGCTGCCGGCGATCCTGCTCGCCTCGGCCGCGACCGGGTTCGCCGGTGCGCTGTTCAACCCGGCCGTACGGGCGTACCTGGCCGCCGACGCAGGGCCACGGCGGGTCGAGGCGTTCGCGGTGTTCAACGTGTTCTATCAGGCCGGGATTCTGCTGGGCCCGTTGATCGGTCTCGCTCTGACCACCCTCGACTTCCGAGTCACCTCACTGGCCGCGGCCGCGATTTTTGCTGTTCTGACGATCGTGCAGATCTGGACGCTCCCCGCGCACCGGGCCGAAACGGCCGTCGCCAAGACATCGGTACTCGAGGACTGGCGGGTGGTGATGGCCAACCGGCCTTTCGTGCTGTTCGCGCTGGCGATGATCGGGTCCTACGTGCTTTCGTTCCAGATCTATCTTGCGCTGCCGCTGCAGGCGGCGGTAGTAGTCGGTGACGGCAGGTCCGACACCGCTCTGGTGACCTCGTTGTTCGTGGTCTCCGGCGTGGTCGCGATCGCCGGGCAGTTCCGGATCACGTCCTGGTTGTCCCGCAGGTGGGGTTCGGGGCGAAGCGTGGTGGTCGGTATGGCAATCATGGCGCTGGCGTTCCTCCCGCTGATCGTGCTGCCGAGCCCGGCCGCGCTGGGCGGGTGGGCCGCCGCCGGCGCCCTGGTGCTCACCGCCGCACTGCTGGCGGTCGGCACCGCCGCGGTGTTTCCGTTCGAGATGGACACGGTGGTGACCCTGTCGGGCGGGAAGCTCGTGGCCACCCATTACGGGTTCTACAACACCATCGTCGGGGTCGGCATCTTGCTCGGTAATCTGGGCACCGGTGCCGTCTTCGGGCTTCTCAGCGACGCGCATCTGGGTGCACTGATCTGGGCGATACTGACCCTGGTCGGGGCGGCATCTGTGGCCGCTCTCTATGCGCTCGATCGATCCGACCGGCTCACCCCACCCCCCACCGAGACCACGGTGACCGAAAGCGGCGAGGTACCGGCCACCAGCTAGCGGCAGTGCACGCCGAGAAATGGCCTGCATTGCCCACACCCAAGACCTCGACGATGATTGCCGAACACGAAGGTGTCGACGCGGCACCGTTCACGACTATCGACCGACCGGCGGCCCGCATTCACACGAATGCGGGCCACCCACGCCTCAGTCGGGGGTACTGCGGTGACGTTGGAGGCGACGGACGACGGGGTAACCCGTGACCACCCCGAGGACGATACCGATTTGCATGAGCATCCAGAACGCAGCGTCGGTGGCCGGTGGCATGGTCTCGGTGTAGTGCAGCAGCAGCATCCAGCCACCCATCCCGAGGTCGAAAGCCAGGACGGTCAACGCGGCGACGCCGAGCGCAGCCACGACAGAACGCCGATGGATTGCCTGCGTACCGACTACCGGTGTGATGGCCGAGCGCTCGTATACGAAGAGCATGATCGTGGCCAATATCGCGATGACGATGATCATCACCCAGAGGTCTATGCCGGCGATGGTGAGTCCGGAGGCGATCACCAGCGGCACCCCGATGAGGTGCGCGGCGGCAGAGGCTGTACCTCCCGGCAGTCCTGAGGCGACACCATGGGGCGAGGCCTGCACGGTCGTACTCGAAACGGGGGTGACGCTGCTGCGGCCGTGACGGCGGTAGGCGAGCAGGGCGAAGGGGCCGAGATAGAGGCCGGAGCCGATCCACACCACCTCGGTGGCGACGGTGCGGTGGCGGTGCCCACGGCGGTAGATATCGTCGGCTATCACCGCCGACGAGATGAGGGCGAAGGTAACCACTACCCACGCCAGTGGGGTCAACCAGGTGGGCAGGGTCGAGCCCATCGTCATGTCCATGTTCATGCTGTGCCTTTTCGTCGGGAGGGGAGGCCCCGCCACTGCGCGCGGAGTAGTCGGGGTGATGGAGCGATGAGTGGTGCACGGGGCCCGCATGACAGCGACCGAAACGGCCATCCGTGCGGCGCGAGCCCACCGAAGGACAGGGGCTCAGGATTGTGTCCCGAGCGACCTGTCAGACCCTGCTCACCGAGAGCTTCGCCAACGACAGCACTGTCCACGGCGGCGAACTCCACTCATACGACACAAGGTGCCCACGCGTGGGGTGCCGCCCCCTCTGCTGGTACTTACCATCCATGCGCACCCCGAGGGCAAGAGCCGTCGACGCACCGAGTGCCGTCACCGCCTCCACGCACGCGTGCGCGGAGCCACCGACGATCCCGCCGCAGTCCATGCCCCCGTGGACCTCGCCGGTAACCGTTCGCGCTTCGGTGTCCATGACCGTCGGCCGGGTGAGTACCGCATCGGTCGAGCCCATCTGGCGCATCTCCACAGGAGTGGCCGCCACGGTGTCGGCGGCCGCCGACGTTCCCAGTGAGCGTTGGGAGGCCAGTGCACACACGGTGACGACCACGACGACCAACAGCACGAGCACCCGCCGCGTGAGGCTGGTCGACACCGACATCTGTCGAGGGTAGCGCTACCGGCCCTGCTACACCGATGGGTACTACTGGGCGTCGTAGGTCGGGGATGCGCATTCCTGGCGACGGTGTACCGCCGCAGGGGTGTCCTCGATGCTCGTCATGTGCCCGTCGGCTACCGCGCATTCTTTTTCGTCGAGCTAGAACCGCCGCGGAAGCTGCTGGTTGCTCGATGACGACGCGGTCGACGCACCGCCTGTCTCCGATTCGAGGATCTCGAGAAGATCCTTCGACACTCTGTCCGCACGAGATTCGACGTCGGCAAGGACGGAAGCGACATCATCGAGAAGATCGTGGGCGTCTCTGCGCGCGCGCAATCCGCGTTCGTAGTAGCCGGAGTCGAGGACGCCCGCCGACGCAGGCTCTGGTGCGACGTTCGATTCTGGGTGCCGCTCCCGCATCCGAGGGCGGTGTTCCGGTCAGTGCCCAGGGTCATGCCGTAGCACCGGTGCGGCACATCTCATTGCATACCGTAGGGGGGTATGGTAAATCTATAGGTGGGTCGCGACGACCTCGATCACATTCCGAATCGAAGAAAGAAGGGCATCGATGAACACCACCGTCACCGTCACCGGAATGACCTGCGGGCACTGCGTCTCCTCGGTCCGCGAGGAGATCAGCGGCATCCCCGGTGTGACCGCCGTGAATGTCGACCTCGCGAGCGGCCGAGTCGATATCGACTCGGACACCACGATCGAGCAGACGGCCATCGCCCACGCAGTCGACGAGGCCGGCTACCAGCTCGCCTCCTGATCGACACCAGACCCGGACAGGAGATTCGCACGATGAACGCATCATCGAAGTTCGTCGGATTCACCATCGCCCTGGCCGCGGTCTTCGGGCTCGCCTTCGGGGCCGGGGACGCCTTCAGCCCCGAAGGTGCCGCACCACCCGACACACACGACACCTCGACTCACGACGCCGCCCCGGCGTCCACTGCGGGCGTGCCCGCCGCCTCGGAGCCGATGCCCGCCGGGCACGGACACGGACACACCATCACGTCCCGAGAGGAGCAACGATGAATCCCGTCACGCATCACCCCACCGCCGACGGCCGGGTCGAACTCGACATCGGTGGTATGACCTGCGCCTCCTGCGCGAACAGGATCGAGAAAAAGCTCAACAAGCTCGACGGTGTCACCGCGACGGTGAACTACGCCACCGAAAAGGCACGCGTCGACTACGTCGGTGATGTCTCGACCGAGGATCTCGTGGCCACCGTCGAACAAGCCGGTTACACCGCCACGGTCCCCGCGCCCGCCGCCTCCTCCACCGACCCCGACGCGGCCGGGCCAGCCGAGATCGACCCCACCGCCTCGCTGCGCCAACGCCTGCTCATATCGCTGGTGCTCAGCGTGCCGGTGATCGCGATGGCCATGGTTCCGGCACTGCAGTTCACCAACTGGCAGTGGCTTTCCTTGACCCTCGCCGCACCCGTGGTGGTGTGGGGGGCATGGCCGTTCCACAAGGCCGCCTTCACCAATCTGCGGCACGCCACCTCAACGATGGACACCCTGATCTCGATGGGCACCATCGCAGCACTGGGGTGGTCGTTGTATGCCCTGTTCTGGGGCACCGCCGGAACGGCCGGCATGACACACCCGTTCGAGCTGACCATCTCCCGCTCCGACGGGGCCGGCAACATCTACCTCGAGGCCGCAGCCGGAGTCACCACCTTCATCCTCGCCGGCCGCTACTTCGAAGCACGCTCCAAGCGACGCGCCGGTGCCGCCCTGCGTGCCCTGCTCGAGCTCGGTGCCAAGGAAGTCTCCGTCCTGCGCGAGGGTGTCGAACAGCGCATCCCCACCGATCAACTCATCGTCGGTGACGAGTTCGTCGTCCGCCCCGGGGAGAAGATCGCCACCGACGGCGTGGTCGCCGACGGCTCTTCCGCGGTCGACAATTCGATGTTGACCGGCGAATCCGTGCCCGTCGAGGTAGGACCCGATGATCTGGTCGTCGGCGCGACGGTCAACGTCGGTGGCCGAATCGTGGTCCGGGCGACCCGCATCGGCTCGGACACCCAGCTCGCACAGATGGCGAAACTCGTCGAAGACGCTCAGACCGGTAAAGCCCAAGCTCAGCGTCTGGCCGACAAGATCTCCGGAGTCTTCGTCCCGATCGTGATCGCCCTTGCCGCGGCGACACTCGGCTTCTGGATCGGCACCGGCGGTGGGATCGCGGCCGCGTTCACCGCAGCCGTCGCCGTCCTGATCATCGCCTGCCCGTGTGCCCTCGGCCTGGCCACCCCGACCGCGCTGATGGTCGGCACCGGCCGCGGCGCTCAGCTCGGCATCCTGATCAAGGGTCCCGAAGTGCTCGAATCGACCCGCCGTGTCGACACCGTGGTACTCGACAAGACCGGCACCGTCACCACCGGCAAGATGACTCTGCTCGACGTGATCACCGCCGACGGCGAGGACACCGCGCAGGTGCTGCGCCTGGCCGGTGCACTCGAAGATTCGTCCGAGCACCCCATCGCCCAGGCCATCGCCAAAGGTGCCCGCGAGAAGGTCGGAGCCCTGCCACCGGTGGAGCAGTTTATAAATATCGAAGGCCTCGGGGTGCAGGGCATAGTCGACGACCACGCAATGATCGTCGGACGGGCCCGCCTCCTCGCCGACCGGGCGCAGCAGCTGCCGGACGAACTCGCAAGTGCGATGCGTGCAGCCGAATCCGAGGGCAAGACCGCCGTCGCAGTCGGTTGGGACGGTCGGGCTCGCGGAGTACTGGTCGTCGCCGACGCGGTCAAACCCACCTCCGCCGAGGCGATCGAGCAGCTGCGGGGCCTGGGTTTGACGCCGATCATGCTCACCGGCGACAACGCAGCCGCCGCGCGTGCCATCGCCGACCAGGTCGGCATCCACGAAGTGATCGCGGAGGTGCTGCCCGCAGACAAGGTGGACGTCGTCAAAAGGCTGCAGGAGCAGGGCAAGGTAGTGGCGATGGTCGGCGACGGCGTGAACGACGCCGCCGCGTTGGCGCAGGCCGACCTCGGTCTGGCGATGGGCACCGGTACCGACGTTGCGATCGAAGCCAGCGATCTGACGTTGGTGCGCGGTGATCTGCGCGCAGCAGCGGATGCTATCCGCCTGTCCCGCCGAACGTTGGGCACCATCAAGGGCAACTTGTTCTGGGCGTTCGCCTACAACGTGGCTGCCCTCCCCTTGGCTGCGGCCGGGCTGCTCAATCCGATGCTGGCCGGTGCAGCGATGGCGTTCTCGTCGGTGTTCGTGGTCAGCAACAGCTTGCGGTTGCGCCGGTTCAAGTCCCTCACCGGATAACCGCGCGGGTAGAACAAGCACCCAAAAGGCTGGGGTGGGCGTGGCATGCAGGCGCGCCACCCCACCCCACCGCTACAACCCCGATGCAGCCTACGAAAGGAGAGGGCCATGTCCTTCGTGACAACGACCTTGGTGCAGATCACCCGGCACCCGGCGACCCGAGCGGTGGCCCGCTGCGCGGTGATGTGCGCTGCGGCGGCGGCCCAGCGACGACTCGACGGACCGACCCTCTCGCGCCATACCCCGGGCGGGCATAATCGAGGATGCTCGGCATGACACTCGGATTCCAGGAGGACACCATGGCCACTCCCGCGGCCGCGCAGGCACCCGCCGAGACCGACGGCCATGATCACGCCGCGCATGGCTACATCACCGAAAAGGACGCCTACCTCAAACGCCTCAAGCGCATCGAAGGCCAGGCCCGAGGACTGCAGCGCATGGTCGAGGAAGACAAGTACTGCATCGACATCCTCACCCAGGTCTCGGCGATGACCAAAGCCTTGCAGGCGGTGGCCATGGGCCTGCTCGAGGCTCACATCAGCCACTGCGTGGTCGACGCCGCCATCGCCGGCGGTCCCCAAGCCGACGCGAAGATCAAAGAGGCCACCGACGCGATCTCACGGCTCGTCCGCTCCTGAGCACCGGCAGTGCGAAGCCATTCCTCGCCGTCCACTCCCGCGTGCTTGTCGGAAACCTCGGCGAGGCGGCGCAGGCAGAGACCGTCATGACCGAAACCGTATCGGCGATTCTGCGCGATCGCCGAGTCCTCGCCACCGTGGCAGCGCTGGCAATACTGGCAGTGGCTGCCGCCCTCGTACCCCGCCCGTCGATCATTGTGGTGCGCGAGTGGGCGGAGTCGATGGGCCCGTCGTTCGTGGTGGTGTTCTTTCTGACCCAGGCGGTGTTGACGATTGCCCCGGTACCGCGCACGGTGTTCACCCTCAGCGCCGGACTGTTGTTCGGTCCCGCCACCGGGGTCGCCGTCACGATCGCCGCCACAACTGTCAGCGCTGTGCTGGCGTTGCTGCTGGTGCGCGCGCTCGGGCGCACCGCGGTGCAGGAGCGGCTGACGAATCCTGCGGTCAAGTCCATCGATGCCCGGTTGGCTCGGCGGGGGTGGCTGGCCGTCGGGTCCTTGCGGCTCATTGCCCCGGCACCGTTCGCCCTGGTCAACTACTGCTCCGGACTCTCCGCGGTGCGCCTGCTGCCCTACACGACGGCCACTGTCGTGGGGATTCTGCCCGGTACGATCGCCGCGGTGCTGTTCGGGGACGCTTTGACCGGGCGAACGAGTCCGGCATTGATAGTGGTGACGTCGGTCTGCGTGGCCGCCGGGGTGGCAGGATTGCTGGCCGACGCCCGCCTGCCGGTGTCGCAGGCACAGCCCAACACCGCAGATGGTGCATCGAGAAGCGGTCGCCTTCGTCGTCTGTTGCTGCCGGACCGCGGATAGGACGTGGCGAGAAATCCTACAATTTTGCTGCGCCTGCACCGCCAAAGCCAGCGGAGTTGCCGAACTCCTGACCTACGCGAGAAGTAGGGCACGCGCGTTCCCCGTGGATTCGCAGTCGAAGAGCCCACACCATCACCCCCACCGACATCACTCCGATCACGGGCTGCACGGGTGCCCATAGATCCAGAGCACCGCTCACCCCGACCGCCACCACTACCAGTTTGTTGCATATCGGACATCCGACCGCCAACAACGACAACGCATTCGCACTGACCCCTACACGGGAAGAAACCGACGACGCCAGCCCAGTGCTCACGTATGTCGCAAGAATGAGGCCACTGAGAACTGCGGTGGCAATCCACACCGGATAGTTCCACCACAACACCGGGGTCATTCGAACGTAGAACGCAGTGTGGATGATCCCGGTGGGGATCGCCACGACCAGCGCGGCCACCGTCGCGCCCAGTAACGCGGCCACCCAACGGCGCGCCGGCCAGTCACGCATCGTCACAGTCGTCATCCCTCTCCCGGTCAGCGGATACCACCCCACCATCTACTATGAATGATAGTAGTTTGCAGGTGCGGTGAGTCGGCGTCAATCGACGCCGACTCGCCGCCCATACGGCACAGGCGTCGAGCGTCGACGCGAGCCTCAGTCGACCGTGAGGAACCGTCTACGACTGCCGATACCCGACAATGGTGACCGGCGAGGCCGGACACAGTCCCATGCGGCTCTCGCCGCGCTCCGTTTCCTTCGCTGGTGACGCAGGGAACCCACACCGACCCCAGAGGATTTCTTCTGTGCATTCTTTTTCAGGCCCGACGCGGCGTGTCCGCGCTACCCTGATCGCCTCGATCATCGTTGTTGCCGCGGCATTTTCGGCAAATGCTCCAGCTTCGGCGGACCCTGCTGCACCCCCGGTGAACGCATCCGAAGCCGTACGACAACTCGCTGAACTCAATGCGACCGCCTTCACTCTCACCGAGAGCATGTACGCCGCGCAGGACACCCTCGATCGTCGCCGCGGCGAACTGAGTACCGCAGTTCGATTCGCCCACGAGACCTCGGCGGCGGCTCGGGAAGCCGAAGTGGCCGCATCTGCCAACCGTCGAGCACTGGCCACAGCTGTCGACGCCGCGTACAAAGGTGTACCGCAATCCCCTCTCGGGGCCGTTCTGGTCGCGGACAGCCCACAGCAACTACTCGATCAGATGGTGTTGTTGGACCGGATCCTCGCCGATCGAGCCGCTGCACTCGCCGACTCGACACAGATCGACGACGAAGCGCGAGACCAGCTCGAACAAGCCCGGCAAGCACAGGCGTCCGCTGCGGTAGCCGAGGCGGACGCCGCACGTACACAACGCGACCTCGAGCAACGCCAGACCGACCTGGCCGATCAGATCGCCAAAATCACCGACCGATTCGCCGCCCTCACCGATGCGGATCGAGCTGCCATCGTCAGCCCCGGCACCACGAATCCTTCCGAGCTACCCGCCGCCGTCTCGGCTGCGAGTGGAACATCAGCGGAGGCGATGCGCATCGCCCTCGACCAACTCGGCAAACCCTATTCCTGGGGAGCTACCGGGCCGGGGTCCTTCGATTGCTCCGGACTGATCTACTTCGCCTACAAACAACTGGGACTGACCGTTCCACGCGTGGCCGCAGACCAAGCACGAGCGGGCACACCTGTCTCCCGCGAATCAGTGCAACCGGGTGACTTCATCTCTCTCTACTCACCGATCGGACACATCGGGATCTACATCGGCGACGGGAAATACGTCAACGCCCCCACCGGCGGCGACGTCGTCAAAGTCGCGCCCGTTCCCTGGGATGAAGTGACGGCAATCAACCGGCCCATCGCCACCTGATTCGATGTCCACGGTCCGGACGCCGCGACCGCGAGGAGGCCGGATGCCCCGTGTGGCGGACCGGTAAGATCGAACCGGTGAGGACTTCAGCCACGGAACCTATGAACCAGAAGTGGCTCCTAGGTGCTGTTTGCGCTTCGGTAGTGCTGTTCGGGGTCCTTCTCATGCATTCTGCGCCGATGTCGTTCGCAACGGCGACGGGTATCGGCGAACACTCGATGACCTCGGCGGTGAGCGCTCCACCTGCCGTCGACGAGCATTCGGGAGCATCATCTGCGACAGCATCGGAGAGTGGTTCCGCAGCACACTGCGGGAACGGCTGTGGCGATCACAGCTCGGTCATGCATCTGTGTCTGGCTATCATCGGTGCTGTCGCGGCGTTGGCCGTCTTACGGGCAATCGTTGTGGGCTTCGCCGGTTCTCTCGTCCACGCTGCGCGACTGACAGCAGTTCGTCATCGAACCGGGCACCCGCCGCCCTGGACCATTTTCACTCTCTCCGAGTTGTCTGTGCTTCGGATCTGACAGGTGACTCACCGTTGTGTGAGACACAGATATCGACGGGTCAGTGCGCCTGTCGATCCGAACCACCCCACCATAATTTCAGGAGTTTGTTATGCGTTCGAATCGACCTACCCGCTTCACGATCGCGATAACGGCGGCTTCCGCTGTCGCCGCCGCAATTCTCGCTGGCTGCAGCAGTAACGACGGCGAAATGAACATGCCCGGCATGTCGAGCAGCGATACACCGGCCTCGTCGTCCTCTCAGAATTCCGCCGAAGCATCGGCCGAATTCAACGATGCCGATGTCACGTTCGTCGAAGGGATGTACCCCCACCATGCACAAGCGGTGGAGATGGCCTCACTTGTCGACGGCCGAACCGAGAATGCTCAGGTCATCGAGCTGGCCCAGGCCATCGAAGCAGCTCAAGCACCGGAGATGGAGCAGATGAATGCTCTGCTCACCGCATGGGGACAGCCCGCAGCATCCGCCGACATGGGCGGAATGGACATGGGCGGAATGGACATGGGGAGCGGCGGCATGACCGGCATGATGAGCCAGGAAGACATGGACATGTTGGCGGCCGCCAACGGAGCGGAGTTCGACTCCATGTGGCTCACCATGATGATCGAGCACCACAAGGGGGCAATCGAGATGGCTCAGGTCGAGTTGGCCGACGGCTCCAATGCTGATGCCAAGGAGCTTGCCTCCACAATCATCGATGCGCAGCAGAGCGAAATCTCCACAATGGAAAGCCTGCTCGCCCAGTAACTCTCAACGCTGGGAACTATCAACTCGAAGGGCGGGGCTCGGCCGATACCGAGCCCCGCCCTTCGGTTTCGAAGGACCCTGACCCGTCGAGCTGCCACACCGATCAACACGGCCCCGGAAACATGCCCTCCCCTGCTGATGCACCCGCCTGCGGGGTCCTTGGGACA
>NZ_NPFP01000031.1:0-172729 GCF_002259145.1 Rhodococcus sp. 15-2388-1-1a
GGCTAGATCAGTACCGCGCCGTTCGACGCCGATCCGACCAGCTTGGAGTATTTGGCCAGCACTCCTCGGGTGTAGCGCGGCGGCAGTGGTGCCCAGCCCTGTGCGCGGGAGTCCAGTTCGGCTGCGTCGACGAGTAGGTCGAGGGTGCCCTTGCCGACGTCGAGTCGGATCTGGTCACCGTCGCGGACGAAGGCGATGGGGCCGCCGTCGACTGCTTCGGGTGCCACGTGTCCGACGCAGAGGCCGGTGGTGCCGCCGGAGAATCGGCCGTCGGTGAGCAGCAGGACGTCCTTGCCGAGTCCCGCACCCTTGATGGCTCCGGTGATCGCGAGCATCTCGCGCATCCCCGGTCCGCCCTTGGGTCCCTCGTAGCGGATGACCACGACGTCGCCCGCTGCGATGGTGCCGTCTTCGAGGGCGTCCATGGCCGCGCGTTCACGCTCGAAAACGCGTGCGGTGCCGACGAAGACGTCGGAGTCGAAGCCCGCGGACTTGACCACGGCCCCACCGGGGGCGAGTGAGCCTTCGAGGATGGTGATGCCGCCCGTCGGGTGGATCGGCTTGTCGAGTGCGCGCAGCACCTTGCCGTCGGGATCCGGGGGTGCGATGTGAGCGAGGTTCTCCGCCACGGTCTTTCCGGTGACCGTCATGCAGTCGCCGTGCATCAGGCCGGCGTCGAGCAGAGCCTTCATGACCACCGGAACTCCGCCGATCGCGTCGACGTCGGTCATCACGTGCTTGCCGAAGGGCTTGACATCGGCCAGGTGCGGAACCTTCGCGCCGACGCGGGTGAAGTCGGCGAGGGTCAGATCCACCTGCGCCTCGTGTGCGATGGCGAGCAGGTGCAGCACCGCGTTGGTCGAGCCGCCGAAGGCCATGACGACGGCGATGGCGTTCTCGAATGCTTCCTTGGTGAGGATGTCGCTGGTGCGGATGCCGCGTCGCAAGAGGTCGACGACGGCCTCGCCGCTGGCATGTGCGAATCCGTCGCGTCGGCGATCGGGAGCGGGGGGAGATGCGCTGCCGGGCAGCGACATTCCCATCGCTTCGGCTGCGCTGGCCATCGTGTTCGCGGTGTACATTCCGCCGCAGGCACCTTCGCCGGGGCAGATGGCGCGTTCGATGGTGTCGACGTCGGCGCGTGACATCAATCCGCGCGAACAGGCACCGACGGCCTCGAAGGCGTCGATGATCGTCACCTGGTGCTCGCTGCCGTCGGACAGGGTCGCGAATCCGGGCAAGGTGGAGCCGGCGTAGAGGAAGACGCTGGCCAGGTCCAGACGTGCTGCGGCCATGAGCATTCCGGGCAGCGACTTGTCGCAACCGGCGAGCAGGACGGAACCGTCGAGACGTTCTGCGCTGATGACGGTTTCGACGCTGTCGGCGATCACCTCACGTGAGACCAACGAGAAGTGCATGCCCTCGTGACCCATCGAGATGCCGTCGGACACCGAAATGGTGCCGAATTCCAGCGGGTAGCCGCCGGCGGCGTGGACGCCCTTCTTGACGGCCTTCGCCAGACGTTCGAGCGAGAGGTTGCACGGGGTGATCTCGTTCCACGAGGACGCGACGCCGATCTGGGATTTGCCCCAGTCTTCGTCGCCCATTCCGACGGCGCGGAGCATGCCGCGGGCAGCGGTCTTCTCCAGTCCGTCGGTGACGTCGCGACTGCGCGGCTTGACGTCGATGCCTTCTTGGGGATTCTGCGGGGTCGTCATGACACTCCTGAGCGGTCGGCGAATATGGATCCTCGGTCGCGTCCTGGAGGTTCCGCTCCTGAGGTCGCATTCACCGTCAACCCTAAACCCGTGGGTTCGGCGCATCACGAGGAGTGGTGGTCGAGGTGAGTCCTCGGTCGGATTTCTTCACCGCAAGTTCCCCTCCCGCAGTGACCAATGGCCCTGTCGTGCACTGCCCGCGTGGGTCGACAGTGGTGGGCAGCCATCGCCTCGCGGTGGAAGGTCGAGGAGAGATGATGAACGATCAGCCGGATTCTGCCGTGGTGGAGATGTTGGTGGAGCTCGCGTGTCGCGCTCCGTCGGTGCACAACAGTCAGCCGTGGAGGTGGGTTCTCTCCGAACACGGACTCGACCTGTTCACCGATCGGACGCGACTGCTGGGGGCGATCGACCCGACCGAGCGGCAGATGGTGCTCAGCTGTGGGGCAGCGCTGGACCATCTGTGTACCGCAGCCGCGGCTTTTCGGTGGACGGCCGACGTCGAGACGATGCCGACGGCCGGTGCGCCGGACCATCTCGCGCGTATTCGATTGACCCACGACGCGCACCCTCGATCGCACGAGTTCGACCTGTTGGCGGCCATCAATCGACGCCATTCGGATCGTCGGGCGTTCGGTCCGGTGCCGGACAACCGCATTCCGACGCGGTACTTGGGGCGGGTCGACGGAGCCGACGACATCCGGACGACGTTCCTGTCGGCCGAATCCAAGGAAACGCTGGCCACGGCATCGCGGCTGAGCGCAAGCATTCGAAAGTACGACGCGTCGTATCAGGCCGAGATCAGGTGGTGGGCCGGACACTCGTTCCGATCGGGAGGAATTCCGCCCGAGGCCCTCACCGATCGCGCAGAGGCATCGAGGGTGCAGGTGGGCCGTGACTTTCCCGAGCCGCACCGAGTCGGTGGAACGGAAACACGAGAGCCGGTGACCGACGAGTCCACGGTGGTGCTTCTCGGTACTGCGTCCGACGATCGCCTGGACTGGTTGCAGTGCGGGCGGGCCATGTCCGCCTTCCTGCTGGCCGCAACCGCCGATGGACTCGCTACTTGCCCTCTCACACATATGACCGAGCAATCTGGCAGTCGCCGCCTGGTCGAGTCCTTGGCCCCCGGCCGGGGTGTGCCGCAGGTGCTCGTTCGGATCGGTGCGCCGATGATCGGCTCGCCTCTCGCTCCGACCCCGCGGCGAACGGTGTCGTCGGTGCTGTCGGTGGCCGCTCGCAGTGCGGCTCGGGGTTCGCGCAGAACCACGCCGCTGTGACCGGGTATCACGGACCGGAAACTGGGGACCAAATGCTCTGTGGTGCGCTCGCTGTCGAGCTGTCCAATGGGACACGAGTATCCGAGAACGGATGACCGTCGACGGGCCCGGCCGTGTGGTCCGCCCAGACCGAGGACAGGAGATGGCCATGGTTCTGGCACATCATCAGAAAATCGTTGTGGGCGTCGATGGTTCGCCGACCAGCATCTCCGCTGCACTCTGGGCGGCAACCCTGGCCGAGCGACTGAAGGCCCCGCTGCACATCGCCGGGGCGGTGCAGCATCCCGCGTTCTACCTCGGCGAGTCCGCATCGGTCGTTCCCCTCGACATCTGGGACGAGCAGCGTCGCGCCGCAGAACGCATCGTCACCGACGTTGCCACCTCGGTGCTGGCCCGGCATCCGCACAGCGCCGTGACCACGTCCGTGGACGAGATGCCAGCGTGCTCCATGATGGTCGAACTCTCGCGCACCGCGCGCATGCTCGTCGTCGGCAACCCCGGTTCGGGGCCGATCGTGTCGGCGTTGTTCGGGAGCACAGCACAGAGGACATCGACGACGGCGTGGTGCCCGGTGATCGTGTGGCGCGAGGGAATCGACGCCGCCGACGCGCCGATCCTCGTCGGTATCGACGGCAGCGCGACGAGTGAAGCGGCGGTCGAGCAGGCCTTCGATCTGGCTTCGAGGTTCGACGTGCCGATGATCGCCGCACATGCCTGGAGCTCGTTGTCCCAGGGTGCCGCTCTGTCCCTCCCCGGATCACCCGACGACAGCGAGATCGAGCGTGAACAGCAGCTGTTGCTGTCCGAGTGCCTTGCCGGGTGGAGCGAGAAATATCCGGACGTCACCGTGGAACATGTCGTACAGCAAGGCAACCCGGCTCACCTGCTGATAGAGCAGTCCAAACGGGCAGGCATCGTGGTGGTCGGCAGTCACGGGCGAGGAATCGTCGCCAGTGCCCTGTTCGGATCGACCAGCAACAACCTCACCCGGCATGCCCACTGCCCGGTGATGATCTGCAGGGACCGATGACCAACCGGACGGTGCCGAATCGTTCGCGCCACCACGAGGAACGCCGTCGCATACTCGACGCGAGCACCGCGAACCGGCTCGCACACAGCGCAACACGGGCTCGGTTGATCGGCCACGATCACTTCGGCCCCACCGTCGACGTCGTGCCCTGCATCTGGATCGGGAGTCGGGTGTACTTCTACGCCGAGGGGCGGTCGCAGTTGGGGCGTAGCATTCTCGACTCGTCGGTCGTGCTGGAATTCGACGACGAGAATCCCTCTCGCGCAACAGTGTCCACCGTTGTCGTCCACGGTATCGCGCGTCCCGTCCTGGACGTGCGACGAGATGTCCTCGAACAGGCTCTGCCGCGGCCGCATTCGGAGGAACCGCCGATGCACCGGCTGGTCGAAGTGGCTCCGACGTCGGTCTCGGGCGTCGAACTGACATGCCCCGACCGCAGTAGCCATCCGAAATCGAACGACGTACCGCGGAGGACCACAACGACGACCGACGACGACGCAGCCGAGGCGCCGGGGGCGGTGGTGCTGGGGTCCGAGTCCATCACCGTCGACATACCGACGGCCACGGGACCGAGAGTCTTCCCGGTGACCACAGCCGCGATCGGGGGCGTGGTCCATGCGGTGATGATCGCGGAGTACGGACCGATCGGTGGAGTCTCTCCGGACGGGCATGTTCTCGCAACGGCCGTGTCGGACCTGTGGCCGGATGCACGAGTGTTCGAGCGTCGCAGTACCGGTGACCGCGGTGCCGACCCGCGTGGCTACGAGAGCTTCTACGTCGAACTGGACTCGAGCGGTCACCGATCCGACGCCGATCTCGAAGCGGTGTCTGCCCTGTTCCGCTGACCGCTCCCGGCCTCGTCACCGGCGACTGTCACCCGAACGCCGCACTGCCGCGGAGCGAACGGCCAGTGCAGCCTCCACCGATTCGGACACGGTCCCCGCGCACGACACCTTCTGTGCCGTCGGCCACGGGGCCCGGCTGCGCGTCATCGCCTCGTAGACCTGCCTGGTGGCGTCGGACACCGACGAACGGCGAGTGGCGATGCGCTGCAACGACGTCGAGGCCGGCACGACGCATTCGATCTCGATCGAGGTCGAATGCGCGAGGGTGGACAGCAAGCGTGCGCGCTCTCGCATACTGGGGTCGGTCCACGTCGCGTCGATGACGACCGAACGGCCCGCTGCCACGAGTCCCCGTGCGCGACGGAGCAATTCCGCGTAGGTATGGTCGGTGACGCTCGCGCTGTACAGCCCTTCGCCCACCCCCGAATGCCGTGGCTCGGACGGATCGAGACCGGCCAGCTCCTTGCGCACCACATCGCTGGACAGAACCAGGGCCCCTGTTCGAGCAGCGTACTCGGCTGCCACCGTGGACTTTCCGGTTCCGGGAAGCCCTCCGACAAGAGTCGTCGTCACCGTCGCCGCTTCGAGGTGCATCAGTGCCAGTCGGGCATGCGCGACGGCATCTGCAGTCGACGTCGCGCAGCCCTGGAGAGCGCGAATGCATGCGACCTTGGCGCGAACCGTGGCTCGGTAGGCGATGTAGTGGTCCACCAGCGACCTGGGTGGTGCGTCGCAGGCAGCCTCGAGGTAGGTGTCGACGACGAACCGCGCTGCGTCGAGTCTGCCGAGGTACTCGAGGTCCATTGCCAAGCAACATATGTCGTCGAGACCGTCCAGGTATCGAAGGTCGTCGTCGAAATCGAGGCAATCCAGGATGCGCGGTCCGTCGGGCATGCAGAAGATGTCGTCTGCGAGCAGATCGCCGTGGCCGTCGACCGTGCGTTCCTGCGCCACTCGGAGGTCGAACAGGGAGCCTCTGCCTGCAAGGTAGCGGGCCGATCGCTCGTCGATCTCGTCGATCACCGCGGGGTCGATTATGGGGCGCGGGAGCGCACGCAGTTCGCGGATGTTCGCGGCCCATCGCCCACGGAGAGCCTCACGGGTTCCTGCACGATCGATCGTGTTTTCGTGTGCGCTGAATTTGTGCACTCGGGCCACGATCCGCGCGATCGCGACCAGTTCCTCGGTGACATCGGCCCCACTTCGTGCCAGCGCGGACAGCTTTCGTGACTCGGGGAGCCTGCGCATCTTCAACAACGGCTCCGGCGGCGCGCCCTCGGGGTCGGTCAGTTCGGCGATACCCAGATACACATCCGGCGCGAACCGGGCATTGAGCGTGTATTCGCGATCGAGTGCGCGCCAACGTGAGTCGACGGTGGAGAAGTCCAGGAAGTCGTTCTGCACGGCCTTCTTCATCTTGTACGCGACGGAACCGAGCAGCATCACGTAGGCGGAGTGGGTTTCGTGGACGGTCACGCATCCGGAGCCGTGATCGGGGCCGGTAGTCGTCGTGGGGTGCGTTCGCTGATCGAGATCGGCCATCGGTGTCCTCCGGGCGAAGAGTGGTCCGACGAACGTCGATGTGGTGCATCGCCGATGCTGTCGTCGAGTCGGATGGGATCCGTCGTCGGCACACGTTACGAGAACCGCTGCCCACCCACACCGGACCTAGGTCACCGGGTTCGAGGACATAGGTCGCCCAGCGGACCTCGGGTGTGGATCGTGACCTGCTGTGATCGTGACCTGCTGTGATCGTGACCTGCTGTGATCGTGACATTGTGCCCTGGTGCAGGGCCCGTGTGCGGCGGAAAATTTGGGCAGACACACGATCAGGGAGAGTGGGCGGTTGCGGTGTTCGGATACGACTTCGCTCGCTGGTGGCGCCTGGCACCGTGGAGTACCAATCCCCTGATGCGGGGACGTGATCGAACCGCGGCTCTCGCCTTCGCCTGCGCGATGGCGGTGATTCTGGGACTCGTTCCCTTCGCCGCGCTGGTCGGATCGCTCACCTACGCCGATCTCGATGCCGAGTCGGTCCGAACGAGCGCTACCACTCAACAGATCGATGCCGTGGTGACGACTGAGCCCACGCTGCGGTC
Source organism: Rhodococcus sp. 15-2388-1-1a (assembly GCF_002259145.1). Lineage (NCBI taxonomy): Bacteria > Bacillati > Actinomycetota > Actinomycetes > Mycobacteriales > Nocardiaceae > Rhodococcus > Rhodococcus sp. 15-2388-1-1a. The sequence continues at coordinate 6,973 of NZ_NPFP01000031.1, forward strand.
GCAACCGAGTGGCACCGTCGACGTCATCGATCACTACGCGACTGTCGCTTGGGAATGGCCGCCGGGTCAGCTACACAGTGACGAGATTCGCGTACCGGACGGCACCGAACGGGGCGGCACCGTTCCGACGAGAGTCGATGCCGAGGGCAGGCGAGTTGCGGAACCGTCGTCCGCGACGTCGAACGTGCTGTTGGGAATCGCTGCAGCCGTCGGCTTCTGGGTGGTGGGCACGGTCGTTGTCGCCACCTCTCTCGAGGCGACGCGGTACTTCGACCGGCGAGCGCGGATGCGCCAGTGGGACCGCGACTGGCTGAAGTTCGAGACCGAACGTGGTCGGACGAAGGGAGATTCGGCATGAGGGACCTCGGCCACCTCGATGATGGACCAAGTGCTCTGAATGTTGGGGCGACTGCAGATCTACGTTCGATTCTATTCGACTGCATCGACGGTCGACGACGAGACGAGGAAGAATCATGAGTAATTCCACCGACCGCGTGCGTCCCATCCTGGTAGGTATCGACGGCTCGAGCGAGGCCGACGCCGCAGCGCGGTGGGCGGCCGCCTATGCGGCGAAGGTGCGCGCACCCGTGCGCTTGATTCATGCAGTCCCCGAGGGGGATTGGTACGGATCGGCGGCGTTCGTCGACGGCGGTGCGCTGGAAAGGGATCTGCGTGCGATCGGGCGCAAGCATCTCGCCCGCGCCGAGGCAGCGATTCACGACGTAGCACCGGCGGTGTCCGTCGAGACGTTCACCGCCGATGGAACCATCGCCTCGTACGTGTCGAAGGCCGACGCGGAGCTGGTGGTGCTTGGATCGAGGAAGTCGAGCGCGCTGCGAGACCTGACTCTCGGCAGCAACACTCTCCGAGTCGTGACGCATGCACCGTGCCCGGTGCTGCTCATGCGCGACGCAGGCGACAGCGCCGACGTCGGGCGTCCGATCGTGGTCGGGGTCGACGGAAGTGAGCAGTCGGATCGGGCGCTCGGTGCTGCTCTCGAGATCGCTCACACCCTCGGAACGCCGGTGGTCGCGGTGAACTACTGGGGATTCGCCGTTCAGGCAGGTCTGGGAACAGGATTCGAGAACGTCGATTGGGTGAGCATTCGCGAACACGAAAAGCATTGGCTCGAAACGCATGTGGAGACCATGCGCGAGAAGTACCCGGATGTTGCGCTGAGCACTGTGAGCGCGCAGTCGAGCCCGACGCGAGGCCTGCGTGCGATGTCCGCGTCGGCGTCTATGCTCGTGGTCGGGTGCCGAGGCCGGGGTGCCTTCCTCGGAACGATTCTGGGATCGGTCAGTCAGAACCTCGTCCACCACGCCGACTGCTCGGTGCTGATCGTGCGGTGAGTCACGCGCTCCGACGCGAGGCAGGTGGTGGTGAGCCGATGTCGCAGTGTGGCGGGCAGTTCGACGCGTCCTCGCCGGTACCGCGGATCAGAGCCGCCGCGATGCCGGCACCGATCACCAGCAGACCGGCGCACATCAGCATCGCGGTGTGGAAGCCGTCCGAGAACACCTCCGGTGCAGCGTAATCGGAGCCTCCGATACCGGCCAGCGCAGGCAATGCCGCCACGGCGAGCAATTGACTGGTGCGGGCCACGGCATTGTTGACGCCCGACGCGATTCCGGCGCGATCGGTGGACACCGCACCCAGAACCGCTCCGGTCAGCGGGGCCACCAGAGCGGACAGTCCGAGCCCGAAGACGACAACCGCGGGCAGAACGTCTGTGGCATAGGTGGATCCGGGCCCGATGCGCAACATCAGCAACAGTCCCAGCGCCGAGAGCAGAGGCCCGACGGTCATCGGAACACGAGGTCCGATGCGTCCGGCGATTCTCCCCGCGCGGGCGGACAGGACGAGCATGAGAGCGGTGATCGGCAGCGTGGCGACCCCGGCCGCGATCGGTGAGTAGCCCACGGCGAACTGCAACTGCAACACCAGAAGAAAGAACACTCCGCCCAGCGCCGCGTACACGGCGAAGGTGACGAGGTTGGCCGCCAGGAACACGCGTGAGGCGAACAGCGACGGCGGTACCAGTGGATCGCGCGAGCGACGCTCGATCACCACGAACACCCCGGCCGCGACGACACCCAGAGCGAGGGCCAGAGTGTGTGACTCGATCAGACCGTACGTGAGCAGACCCAGCGCCGCTGCGACGGTGACCGCGCCCGGCATGTCCAGTCGGCCGGATGCGTGCGGATCTCGGCTCTCCGGAACGTGTTTCGCGGTCACCCAGATCACGATGACGGCGAGCGGAATGTTGATCAGGAACACCGAACGCCAGCCGACTGCGTCGACCAACCAGCCCCCGAGCAGCGGGCCGATCGCCGACGCCACGCCGCCCAGTCCCGACCACAGACCGATTGCAGCTCCTCGATCCTCGGCCTTGATGGAGGCAGATATCAGCGCGAGAGAACCCGGCGTCAGCAGGGCCGCGCCGACCCCCTGAAGTAGTCGCGCCGCGATCAGCACCTCGATACTGGGGGCGAGCCCGCACAGCACCGACGCGGCCGCGAACCAGACGGTGCCCCAGACGAACACCCGCCTGCGCCCCAGCCGGTCACCGAGGGACCCGCCCAGCAGAATCAGCGACGCCAACGTCAGGGTGTAACCGCTGAGTGTCCACTGCAGACCGGTGACGCCCGCACCGAGATCGCGACCGATCGCAGGTAACGCGATGTTGACCACGGTGGCGTCGAGCATCGCCAGAGCCGAACCGAGCACCGTGGCTGCGACGATCCACCGCCCCCGAGCGCTCGAGACCGAGATGTCGGTGGCGGTCACAACCGTTCGACGCAGACGACGAAGTTGCGTGAGTCCTTCTCGAATCCGTACAGCGCCGGGTCGGGGCAGTCGTCGACGGACGAGGTGCCCTGCAGGATGGTCACGACGCGGCGGGTGTCGGCACCGGGGGTGGCGCAGTCGATCCGCTGGGCGAACTCACCGACCAGGTCCATGCACCCGCCGACCTGCCAGTCGATGTCGAGGCACAGGGCTCCCTGTTCGATGTCGAAGTAGGTCTCGTAGTAGTACTGATCGGCGTCCTCGGGGCACTCGGCCGATGTCGGTGTCTTGGCGAAGACGACGTAGTTGGATTGCGGGGATCCGCAGGTCGCGTTGGCGATGGCCGCCTCGTCGACGGTGCCGCCCAGGTTGACGCACTCGCCGATCTCCACGTCGATGTCGACACTGCCGCCGTCGTCCATCTCGGGGGTCGGAGTGGTGGTGGGAGGGTTGGTGGTCGTGGTGGGCGCGATGGTGGCACCGGAGATGGCGACGGCGGTACCGGACACCTCCGAGGCGCACCCGCCGAGTATCAGGGCCGCGCACGACGACAGCGCGAGAACGAGAGCGCGGACCGAACGGTTGGATGACGCCATGGTGAGTCCTGCCCTCGTAGGTTCGAGCGTGCCGTGTTCATCGACCGTGCTCGTGTAGAAAATATCGGACTCGCTCGTCGGCTGCATGAGGCAGGATGAACTGCGTGGATCTTCCTCTTGCCGTGCCGGTCGCACCGATGCTCGCCAAAGCCGCGAAAGTGGTGCCCGCGCAGCCCGAGGACGGGCCGGCCGTGTGGTCGTACGAGCCGAAATGGGACGGGTTTCGCGCCATCGTCTTCCGCGACGGAGACGAGGTGGTGCTGGGGTCACGCGGCGGCAAGGACCTGGCCCGGTACTTCCCGGAGTTGGTGGAGGCGATCAAGGCCGAGCTGCCCGAGAAGATCGTCGTCGACGGTGAGATCGTCGTACCCCGCGAGAAGGACGGTTCCACTCGCCTGGACTGGGAGTCGCTGTCCGAACGAATTCATCCCGCGGCGAGTCGGGTGACGATGCTCGCGGAGAAGACTCCGGCGCAGTTCATCGGTTTCGACCTGTTGGCCGTCGGCGACGAGGACCTGACGAGTGAGCCGTTCGCGACGCGGCGAGCGAGACTGCTCGACGTGGTCGGCCCGCACCCGAAGAGTTGCTTCGTCACCTCGGCGACCGAGGATGCATCAGTGGCCGAGGACTGGTTCGAGCGTTTCGAGGGTGCCGGGCTGGACGGTGTGGTGGCCAAGAAGCTCGACGGGCTCTATCTGCCCAACAAGCGCGAGATGATCAAGATCAAGCATGCGCGCACTGCCGACTGCGTGTTGATCGGCTATCGAATCCACAAGTCCGGCAACGGTATCGGTTCTTTGCTGCTCGGTCTGTACGACGGTGACGACCTGCGGATGATCGGCGGTGCGTCGGCGTTCACCGACAAACGCCGGTTGGAATTGCTCGAAGAGCTCGAACCGCTGCGACTCGGCGACGACGTCACGTACGACGGTGAAGCCACCCGCTGGAATTCGTCGACCGACCGCAACTGGATTCCGGTGCGCATCGAGCGGGTCATCGAGGTGGCCTACGACCAGATGGAAGGGGCACGGCTGCGGCACGTGGCGCGCTTCCTGCGGTGGCGACCCGATCGCGATCCACGCTCGTGTGCCTACGACCAACTCGAGGTTCCGGTGCGCTACGACGTCGCCGACGTCATTGCCGGAGGACGATAGCCATGGCCGCGAAAACGCCACCGGCGTTCGTGCAGGCCGGCGAACGCGACGTACGCGTGTCGAGCCCCGATCGCGTGATCTTTCAGGCCACCGAACGCACTTCGGAGATCACCAAGTTGCAGGTGTGCGAGTACTTCGCGGCCGTCGGTGAGCCGCTGATGCGGGCCATCGGTGACCGCCCCACCGCAATGGAGCGTTGGCCCGACGGCTATCGCGAGGGTATGCGATTGGCGCTCGGCCCCCAGGACAAGGAGGGCGACGGCTTCTACCAGAAGCGGTTGCCCAAGGGTGCGCCCGAGTGGATCGAGACGGTGAAGATCGCGTTCCCGAGCAAGCGCACTGCCGAGGAGTTGTGTCCCTCGGAACCGGCTGCGCTGGTGTGGGCGGCGCAGATGGGCACGCTGACGTTTCATCCGTGGCCGGTGCGTCGACCGGACGTCGACCATCCCGACGAGCTGCGGCTCGACCTCGATCCGCAGCCCGGGACCACGTTCGCCGACGCCCTGCGCGTCGCCGACGTGACCCGAGAGCTGTTGGAGGAGTTGGGCTTACGCGGCTACCCGAAGACCAGCGGCAATCGGGGTATCCACATCTACGTCCGCATCGAGCCGCAGTACACCTTCGAGCAGGTGCGCCACGCGGCCATCGGTCTGGGCCGAGAACTCGAACGGCGCGACGACGGGGTGACCACCAACTGGTGGAAAGAGGAACGCGGAGAACGCATCTTCATCGACTACAACCAGAACAACCGAGACCGAACCATCGCCAGCGCCTGGAGTCTGCGCGCTCGACCGGGCGCGACGGTGAGCACCCCGATGACGTGGTCGCAGTTGGCCGAGGTCACCGATCCACGTGACTACAACCTCGTCACGGTGCCGGACTACGTGTCGGACGGAGACCCGTGGGCCGATATGGACGAGCAGGCCTACTCCCTCGAACCCCTTCTGCACCTGTGGGAAACACTGCCAGGCGGGGAGCTGAACTTTCCGCCGGATTACCCCAAGATGCCCGGCGAACCGCCGCGCGTGCAGCCGTCGAAAAAGGTTGCCGAGCACTGGGATGCAGAGGGTAATCGCACCGAGAGCTGACGGAGTTGCGATCTCTCTTTCGCGACTGCCTGCACGGAATATCCATCACCCCACGCGCGCATGTCTTTTCGCTTCGCGATCGGCCTTTATTCCACTCATGGTCAGGATGACGGCTCCACCGAGTGCCAAGGCCACCGAGAGCGTCAGCATGGCCATGGCGGGGACGAAGCCCAGGACCAGTAGACCTGCGATCGACACCGCTGATGCGAGGCAATGGATGGCGCCCGCCATCATGTAGGGATATGCGGCTCTATGGCCGGCGACCCAGGCTTCCTTGCTGGACTTGGTTGCCCGCGTTTTGATGCCGATCAGCGAATTGGGTTCTTGGTCCGGGTCTTTGGTCACCAGTGCGGTCACGTATACCGTCAGCGACAACACGAACAGTGTCAGCGCGATCGCTCCCGTTACCGCGCGCGCGGATTCTGCGTCCACGGTCGATCCCTTCCGTCTCGGTTGCCATACGCCTCACCGCAGCATACCGTTCGGTCTACTTCGAGTCGCCGGGCAAGGGTGCACACTACGGAGCCGTATCGACGGGATTCGGTCGATACGGCCGTGTTCCGTGCAACCCGGCCCACCCTCACATGGATTCGAGTTCCCGGATCAACGTTGCCGCATCGTACGGTCCGATGTGGCGGGTCAGGTTCTTGTCGCCGCGTCCCAGGTAGAACGTCGGGGTGCCGTCCACGTCCGAGGACGAGGCGTCGAGTTCGTCGTCCTCGACGCGAACGACGTGATCACCGGTGCGGATGTCGTCCTCGAACTTGTCCATGTCGAGGCCGAGTTCGCGTGCGTAGCCGTCGATGTCGTCGGGTTCGAGAGCATCACTGTTGCGGAACAACATGTCGGCCATCTCCCAGAACTTGCCCTGCGCTGCGGCGGCCTCGCTGGCGTATGCGGCGTAGCGGGCGTGCGGGTGATAGTCGTCGAGCGGTAGGTGTCGGTAGACGTAGCGCAGGTCGTCGCCGAAATGCTTGCGTACCTCGGCGACGCTGCCGGTTGCCTTGCTGCAGAACGGGCACTCGAAGTCCGCGTACTCCACGATGGTCAGTGGTGCGTCGACCGGACCGCGGATGTGATCGCGTTTGGCGCTGACCGGACGCAGGATGCGGAGCGACGCTTCGGCTTTCGGCGGGTGGATCTTCGCGTCGATGCGGAACAGGATCCAGCCGAGCGCCGCCGCGATGACCGAGGCCGCCAACACGCCGACGCGTGCCTCGTCGGCCAGCAGTTCGTCGTCCAGTGCGAGGTCGATGATGAACAGCGAGATCGTGAACCCGATTCCGGACATGGCCGCACCACCGGCGATGTGCGACAGTGTCAGTCCGGGAGCCAGGGACGACGGTCGCAGTTTTGCGAAAACGGCGGAGGCAGCGGTGATTCCGACGAGCTTACCGAGGACGAGACCGGCGATGATGCCCCAGGTGAGCGTCGAGGTCGATGCAGCTTTCAGTGTCTCCGAGCTCAGCACCACTCCGGCGTTGGCGAGCGCAAAGATCGGCACGATGATGAACGCCGTGTACGGCTGATAGAGCCGCATGAGACGTTCGTTGACCGAGACTGCTCGATCGAGTCCGAGGCGAGCCGCGCGGGCGTATTCGGGATTGGGCGATTGCCGGAACGCGCGCGTCAGGTCCGACGCACGTTCCACCTCGGTGCGTCTCGGCGGGTAGACCGGAAGGATCAGCGCGATCATCACTCCCGCAAGAGTGGGGTGGACTCCGGACTCGTACATCGCGGTCCAGGTGAACAGTGCGACGACGAAGTACCCCACGCCGCGCCACACCTCGAGCCGGCGCAGCAGGAAGATCAATCCGAGCCCGACGAACGCCAGAATCAGTGGCACCACATCGAGGTCGTCGGTGTAGAAGAACGCGATGATCGCCAGTGCGCCCACATCGTCCGCAACAGCGAGGGTGAGCAGGAAGATGCGGAGCCGCGCAGCCTTCTTCGGCCCGAGGACGGCGAGCGCCCCGAGCAGGAATGCGGTGTCGGTGGAGATGACGACGCCCCACGCCTGAGCCGCGGGCCCGGACGGATTGAAGGCGAGGAACAGCAACGCAGGCGCGGCCAGGCCGGCAACGGCAGCGACGATAGGTATCGCGGCACGTGATCGATCGGTGAGCTCGCCCATCGCGAACTCGCGCTTGACCTCGAGGCCGACGACGAAGAAGAACAGCGCCATGAGCCCGTCGTTGACCCAGTGGGCGAGGTCGAGGGAGATGCCGTGCCGGCCGACGGTGATCGACAGCTCTGTGTGCCAGAACGACTGATAGGTCTCGCCGAAGGGTGAGTTGGCCCATATCAGGGCGATCAGCGTCGCCGCGAGCAGAAAGCCCGCCGCCAGGGTCTCGCTGTTCTTCTCCCCGCGAGCCCGGGAGATCCGTTCGACGAACCGTGCCGTGGGCCGACTCGTCGGCGTGATCTGATCTGCCATCGTACGGCCTGTGTCCTTCCGAGAGTGTTGTGAAGCAGTCTGTACCAACGCGACGGTCGGCGCTTTGCTTCCACGCAGGTGAGTGTGGTTGTCGGGCCAGCTGCCCGGTGTTGTGATGGGAGAGATGTGCACGACATATTCGGTAATCGGCATTAGTCCGTCGAGAATCGGGAATACAAGTCCGACTCACCCCTGCCACGAAGGAACATCCATGCGTGATTTCATCTGCCGCAAATGCGGACAGAAGCTGTCGTTCGAGAACTCACTGTGTCTGAGCTGCTCGAGCGCACTCGGCTTCCATCTGCCGAGCAGAGCCCTGCTGGTGCTCCCCGACAAGGCCGACGACGGTGTTGCCGAGGCAGAGGTGGACGGCGCCACGTGGAAGATGTGCGCCAACCTCAACACTGCCCGCTGCAACTGGCTCGTCGACACCGCAGACGCCGACGAACTCTGCGTGTCCTGCCGGCTCACCCGCACTCGCCCCGCCGACGACGACGTCGACGCGATGGCCGCGTACGCGGACGCGGAGACCAACAAGCGCCGCGTCGTCCTCGAACTCACCGAACTCGGCCTGCCGATCGTGGGTCGCGACGAGGACAACGCCACGGGCCTGGTCTTCGATCTGCTCTCGAGTGCCGATCAGCAGGTGATGACCGGCCACGACAACGGCCTGATCACTCTCGACCTCGCCGAGGGCGACGACGTGCACCGCGAGCAGTTGCGCGTGGCGATGTCCGAGCCGTACCGCACACTCGTCGGACACTTCCGGCACGAGATCGGCCACTACTACCAGATGGTGCTGGTCGGAAACGGCGAGAATCGCGCGGCGTTCGAGGAGCTCTTCGGAGACCCGGATTCCGATTACCAGGCCGCGCTCGATCGCCACTACAGCGAGGGTGCACCGGCCAACTGGGAGGACGACTACGTCTCGTCCTACGCCACCATGCACCCCGCCGAGGACTGGGCCGAGACATTCGCGCACTACCTCCACATTCGCGACACCCTCGATACGGCCGCTGCGTTCGGCATGGCACCGGCCGGTTCGACGCTGGAGAGCCCGCTGCCGGGTGACGTCGGCTTCGATCAGATCATCGAGTGGTGGCTGCCGTTGTCGTGGGCGCTGAACCAGATCAACCGATCGATGGGCCACCAGGATCTCTACCCGTTCGTGCTGCCGCCGACCGTCGTGAAGAAAATCGGGTACGTGCACTCGCTGATCGCACCCAGCACACTCTGATGCTCTGCTAACTGTTCTTGAGCTTCGTGGCCCGGGGCGTATCCTGTGTTGTCGGCATGCCGCCGATGCGGGGTACGCCCTGTGCAGTAGCGGGACCAGTGCAGTAGCAGGACGAGGTGGCGACCATCAGCGAGCAGACAGTGGATTCGACGGGCACTCGCCCGCCGGTCACCGATTACGAGCTGAGCCGACGGTTGGCCGAGGTCGCGGAGAAGCTGCGGCGTCAGCATTCCGATCCCGAGCGTGTTCTGGCCGTCATCACCGAGTCGGCGGTGGCCAATGTGCCGTCTGCAGAGTTCGCGTCCATCACCACCGTGCTGCAGGGCAAGTTCGTACACAGCGCGGCGCTGTCGGGAGAGCCCGCAGGCCACTGCGACAAGATCCAGGAACAGCTGGGCGAGGGACCGTGCCTCGAATCGGCGATCGAACAGACGACCATCAGGATCGACGACATGGACAGCGACACCCGCTGGCCACTGTTCGCCGACGCGGCGTCCGCTCTCGGAGTCAAGAGCATGATCTGCTTCCAGCTCTACGTCGAGGGAGTCAACTTCGGCGCACTGAACCTGCACTCCACCCGTACCGACGCGTTCAGTGCCGAGGCCGAGTCGATCGGCTCACTGTTCGCTGCGCACGCGGCCATCGCGTTCTCCACCGCACGCGAGGAACAGCAGATCCGAGCCGCGTTGACGAGCCGAGATCTGATCGGTCAGGCCAAGGGCATGTTGATGGAGCGCTACAACCTGAATTCGCAAGCGGCATTCGCATTGCTGGCCAAGCTGTCTCAGGACACCAACGTCAAACTCGCCGATCTCGCCGAACAGCTGGTAATCGACGCTGCGAAATCGACCGACTGAGCCCCGTCTCCAGCGGTCGGGCGCAGTCAGCGCACATCGAGGCCGTCGGTACTCGCTACCGACACGGCCGGGCCGTCCGACGCGACGAAGACCTCGATCCTGACGTCCTCGTCCAGGTAGCGACTGAGTAGCGCCAATCCTGTTGTGGCGGCGATGATCTCGTGTACGCGGTCACCCGAGATCGGGTAGTCGTCCACGTCGTGACGCCAGTGCGCCGCCACCAGGGTGCCGCCGGCCTCCAGGTGCTCGACGACGCGGGTGGCCGCCGCCGTCAGGTCGTCGGCGTCGAGGTAGTACCCGACTTCGCTGATGACGATGAGATCGAACATCGCCTCGGGTGTGGGCAGGGTCGACCAGTCGTCGGACAGTGACCACAGCGCGAATTCGACTGCAGCAGTATCACCGACGCGCCTGCGTGCGGAATCGAGGGCGCTGTCCACCACGTCGGTGGACACCACGTGATCGCACCGGGTCGCCAACTGTTCGGTGAGCACCCCGATGGAGCAGCCGGGTTCGAGCGCGCGCCGATAATGCGGCTTCGGTAGCGACGCCAGGGTCAGAGCATATTTACGCCGCTCGTACCACTTGCTGTCAAGCATGAACGGATCGTCCTCGGCCGCATAGACATTGCGGAAGTAGTCGGCACCGAGGCTGGTTGGAGAACCGTGGCTCGTCCGAGAATCCATGCTCACGCGAACACCACTTCGAACGGTCGCCGATAGCGGGCCAAGATGTGGGGCGGCAACACCGCTCGGTCCGCAGGGTGATCGGACAGTGGATGGATCTGGGAATCGAACTGCTCGATCGACGCTCGCTTGGCGGCGAGGGTGTGCTCGGGAAGGTCGATGCGGCGTCCACGCGTCCAAGGCACAGCAGGATGATTCGGAGTTGCCCAGTGCCACATCCAGATCGGGTACTCCACCACGTGGATCCCGACGGCGTTCGCTGCGGTGAGACAGGCACGCGCAGTGGCTTCGTGGTCGGGATGTCCGTCTCCGCGCCACGGAGCCAGGCACCAGGTGCCCGGAGCGGCGTCGAGCAGCGGTATCAGTGCATCGGCCACCGCGCCCTCGTGATGCTCGACGGCCCCGTCGGCGATCTGCAGCCGCGTCGGAGAGTGGTCGATACCCAACTCGGCCAAGGCACGCTCGGATTCGACGGGGCGACGCGCACGCAGATCTTCCGCCGTGACGGTGGGGGAACCGGGATGGGAGCCGTCGCCGTCGGTCACCGCGACCACCCTCACGTCGACACCTGCCGCGGCCGCCAACGACAGCAGGCCACCGACGCCGAGTACCTCGTCGTCCGGGTGCGGAGCGACGACGACCATGGTGACGACGTCCTTCCACTGCAGACCGGGGATGGACCAATCGGCCGACATCCAGTCCGATTCGGCAGTGCCGACATCGACTTCGGCGTCGAATGCGTTCTCTACCATGGATTGTCCTCCTCGGCGATGTCGTGCCCGAGCGCTTCGAGATCGCGTTCGGCGTGGCTCTGCCTCAGATAGACCGTGAGATCTGCGACGCGTCGCGCGTGCTCGGCATCGCTGCACAGCGGGCCGGCACCGAGAGCGCGACCGACGCGGTCGATGCACTGAGTCGCCGCGTCCTCGACCACTGCCCGCACGATGCGGGCTCGGGTTCGGGCTCGACCGGAGCGGTCGAACGGATCCGCGTCCACCTCGGCGGCAGCGGTGGTCAGCACGCTCGAGGCCGCACCGAGTGCCGCTGCGATGGCACCGAGATGCGCGGCGCGGTGCGGGTCCGGCCTGTCGCGGACGGCGGCATGCAGCGTGTCCGCCACCGCGCACGCGCTCCCGAACCAGGCTGCAGACACTCCGATGGCCCCGTGCCAGAAGCCCGGCCGAGTCAGGTAGTCGGTCGGTCCACCGACCGCAACGGCCGGGACGCTGTCGAATGCAACCGAGCCGGAATCGCTCTCGCTCATCCCCACCGCATGCCACGTGTTCGGTACCGGAGTTGCGCCCGGATGCGTCAGATCGGCGGCGAACAGCCGCGGACTGCCCTCCACGCGCGCGGTGACGAGGGCATGGGTGCACAGTGACGCACCCGAGCACCACGGCTTCGTTCCGGTGAGAACCCAGCCCGAGTCCTCCAGCACTGCTTCGAGAATCGGCGCGGGCGGTTCCGCAGCCCACACTCCCCAGATCTGTCCGCGCTGCGGCGTCGGACCGTCGAGTTCGTGCAGGATGGCGATCGCGTCGGTATGCGCTTCGGACCACCGGCCCAGCACCGTGTTGTGTCGGCTCAGGGCGGCGAGCGACTGCCAGCGCAGATCGGTGTATCCCGAGCCGGGCAGCGCCAGGTCGAGACGACCGTCCGCCTCGAAGGCCAAGAACGCGTTGCGCAGTCCGGTGTCGATGTCTGCGCGGCCGGTGGACTCGAGAAAATCGGTTTCGCTCATGCGGTGGCCTCCAGAGCACGTAGGAATCCGGCCATGCCGTCGGGCGCTCTACCGCGCAGTCGACCCGATGTCGTGACCGGAATGTCGCACACCCGACGGCACTCGATGCCGCCGAGCTCGAGTCGTCGGACCAGATCGTGGTCCTCACCGGTGGCCAGTGGTGCGAACCCGCCGACGGCGAGGTACTCCGCCGCTCGGACACCGAGGTTGGCACCGTGCACGTGGGGATGGCCGAACTCGTGTCGATAGTGCGCGTCGTACGAGGATCGCAACCCGAGGTTGTCCTCGACGTGGCCCTCGAAATCGACTGCCACCGTTCCTGCCACTGCTCGAGCGCCCTCGGCGGCATGCCGTAGATGGCCGAGCAGCCAGTCCTCACCCACCCGGGTGTCGGCATCGGTGGTGGCGAACCAGGTGGCGTCGAGTCGACCGCCGTCTCGGGAGCCGCCCGAGAATCCGGCGGCTCTGGCCGCTCCGACGTTGCGATGCATCACCTCGATCGCCGACACGGACGGGTGACGTGCCGCGATGCGCGCGGAGTCGTCGGTGCACGCATCGAGCACGACGATCGTCGAGACGGACACCGAGGCCGCGTCCATGACGCGGCGCTGCGCTCGCGCCAGGGCGGTCAGGCAGGCGTCGAGCAGATCCTGCTCGTTGTGCGCCGGTACGACGACGACGATGTGGCTGACTGGGGTACGGGGGAAAGCATCGGAGATCACGGTCCACCCTTTTCGGACACCGGACGTCGGAAGAGTCCGTTTCGGAAACCGCCGGTGTCTGGACGGGATGTGCTCCCGTCGCACATACCCATTCCCCGGCAGCCGACACATGTGGACCGACCTGCAGTGACAGCGCTCGGGACCGGTTGCGGGAAGATACTCGTACTCGCGGTTTCTTTCGTCCGTTTCGGAAATATCCGATTAGCAAATGTCGGGGCGGTATGTGTTAATGGGCTTTGCTCACGCACAGCTCTGTCGGTGGGCATCGCGACGCAGCACGAAGGATGGTCGGATTACATGGCATCACCGGTTCGCACACGCAGATTCGCCCGTATCGGCGCGATCCTTGCAGGTACAGCCCTTGCTGCATCCGCCGCATTCGGTTCGGCGCAGGCCGCTCCGCTGTGGCCGGGCGGGCCCGACATCTCCATTCCCGGCCTGCCGGGGTCCTCGGATCCGGCTGCACCCGCTCCGCAACAGCTCGTCCCGCAGCTCGCACCGGCGAACTTCGCCGATCCCAGCATCAGCCCGTCCGGCGGCGAGGTCGTCGGAGTTGCGCAGCCCATCGCCATCCGCTTCGACGAGGCGATCGGCGATCGTGATGCCGCACTGAGGGCCATCCGCGTCACCACGAACCCGTCCGTCGACGGCCACTTCTACTGGATCAACGACACCCAGGTCCGGTGGCTGCCGAACGAGTTCTACCCGGCGCACACCCAGGTGACCGTCGAGGCGGGCGGAGCGAAAGCCGAATTCTCCACCGGCGACTCGATCATCACCACGGCCGACGACAACACCAAGCAGATCACCGTCACCCGCAACGGTGAGGTCGTCAGGACCATGCCCACCTCGATGGGCAAGGTCGGACACGAAACCCCCAACGGCACGTACATCGTCGGGGAGCGGTTCCGCGACATGTACATGGACTCGTCCACCTACGGCGTCCCCGTGGACTCCGAGGAGGGCTACCGCACGTACGTCGAATACGCGACGCGCATCTCCTACAGCGGCATCTTCGTGCACGCGGCTCCGTGGTCGGAAGCACAGCAGGGCTACTCCAACGCCTCGCACGGCTGCCTCAACGTCAGCACCGAAGACGGCAAGTGGTTCTTCGAGAACGCTCAGAAGGGCGACCCCGTCATCGTCGTCAACACCGACGGCGGCACCCTCAGCGGATCCGACGGACTCGGAGACTGGAACCGCTAGAGCGGCTTCACATAGGTTGGTTTGCGCGACGGGAGACGTTGACGCTCAGTTCACCGTTCGTTAGCCGAGGCTGAGCACAGTCCTCGCGGTGAGTGCAACAACCGAACGAGTGCTGCCCAGGGCACGCGAGAAGCGTTTCTTCTCGCGGCCGTGGACCGATTACGCGCTCTTCCTGATTCTGGTGGGCCCCAACCTGGTTCTGCTGGGCGTGTTCACCTATCGGCCGCTGGTCGAAAACTTCCAGTTCTCGTTCTTCGACTGGAACCTGTCCTCGCCCACCTCCACGTTTGTCGGCTTCGACAACTACCGCGAGTGGGCCTCCCGCGAGGACACCTGGCAGATCGTCGGCAACACCGTCGTGTTCACGGTCGCCGCAGTGGTGGGCTCACTGGTTCTCGGCCTGGTGCTCGCGCTGCTGCTCGATCGAAAGCTCAGGGGCCGCAACTTCGTTCGCTCCGCCGTCTTCGCCCCGTACGTCATCTCCGGCGCGGCGATCGGCATCGCGTTCCAGTTCGTCTTCGACCCCAACTTCGGGCTGGTCCAGGACCTGATGCGACGCTTCGGTCTCGGCACGGTTCCGGACTTCTACCAGGACCCCACGTGGGCGATGGTCATGATCACCGTGACGTACCTGTGGAAGAACCTGGGCTACACCTTCGTCATCTACCTCGCGGCCCTGCAGGGCGTGCGTAAGGAGCTGATGGAGGCGGCCGAGATCGATCAGGCGAGTCGCTGGACCACCTTCCGTAAAGTGCTTCTGCCGCAACTACGTCCGACGACGTTCTTCCTGTCGATCACGGTGCTGCTCAATTCGCTCCAGGTCTTCGACATCATCAACGTCATGACGCGCGGCGGCCCGCTGGGCACCGGCACCACAACGATGGTCTACCAGGTCTACGAGGAGACGTTCCGCAACTTCCGGGCCGGCTACGGCGCCACCGTCGCGACGATCCTGTTCCTCGTGCTGTTGATCGTCACCCTCGTGCAGGTACGAATCATGGATCGGGACGATCAGCGATGACCTTGGTGAGCAAGCCCGATGCAGCAGTGCCGGAAAAGGTTTCGCGTGGTCGCGACCCGCAGCGCACCCGCCGAAGCGCGAACATCCTCGGCTACGCAGCCATGGTCGCCGTCCTGCTGATGATCGGGCTGCCACTGTTCTGGATCCTGATCACCTCGTTCAAGGATCGACCGGACATCTACGTGCAGCCGGTCACGTGGTGGCCCAGCGTGTTTCATCCGCAGAACTACGACGAGGCGACGACGGAGGTGCCGTTCTTCACCTATCTGCGCAACTCCATCATCATCACCACGGCCGTGTCGTCCATCAAGTTCGTTCTCGGGGTCCTCAGCGCCTACGGTCTGGTGTTCCTGCGCTTCCCTGGCAAGAACATCGTCTTTCTCGTCATCATCGCCGCGCTGATGGTGCCCAACCAGATCACCGTCATCTCCAACTACTCGCTCATCTCCGAGTTGGGCTGGCGGAATTCGTTCCAGGGCATCATCATTCCGCTGGCAGGCGTCGCCTTCGGTACCTTCCTGATGCGCAACCACTTCCTGTCGCTGCCGCCGGAGATCATCGAAGCCGCGCGTATGGACGGAGCCGGACCGGTACGGCTGATGTTCCGGGTGATCCTGCCGCTGTCGGGCCCGACCATGGTGGCCTTCGCCATCATCACGATCGTCACCGAATGGAACGAATACCTCTGGCCGTTCCTGATGTCCGACGACTCGTCGGTCGCACCGCTTCCGGTCGGGTTGACGCTGCTCCAGAACAGCGAGGGCTACACCAACTGGGGCGCGGTGATGGCCGCGACGGTGCTGACCATTCTGCCGATCCTTCTCGTCTTTCTCGTCCTGCAACGCCACATGATCAAGGGCCTCACCTCCGGTGCGGTCAAGGGCTGATTCACCTCACTATCAGGAGTCGAACACCATGGCACACATCATCAATCGGCGTGGCTTCCTCACGCTCACCGGCGCAGCTGCGGCTGCCGCAGCCCTCGCGGCGTGCAGCGGCCCCGGATCGGGCGGGTCGGGCGGCGAGGCTGTCGAAGGCGATGCGAACACCATCAACTTCTGGTCGAACCACCCGGGCAAGTCCCAGGAATTCGAGAAGGAACTGATCTCGCGCTTCCAGGCCGAGAACCCCGGCCTGACGGTCAATCTCATCGACGGCGGCAAGAACTACGAGGAGGTGTCGCAGAAGTTCAACGCGGCGCTCTCCGGCAACGACGTGCCCGACGTGGTCGTGCTCTCGGACGTCTGGTGGTTCAACTACGCGCTCACCGGGGCGATCGAGCCACTGGACAAGCACTTCTCCGCAGCAGGCGTCGACCAGTCCGATTACGTGGATTCGCTGCTGGCCGACTACAACTGGAACGGCAGCCACTGGGCATTGCCGTACGCGCGCTCGACGCCGCTGTTCTACTACAACAAGGCCGTCTGGCAGCAGGCCGGACTGCCCGATCGCGGACCGGCCACCTGGCAGGAATTCGACGAATGGGGCCCGCGCATCCAGGCCGTCGTCGGAGACGGCAAGCTCGCCCACGGCTGGGGTAATGCCGTCGACTACCTCGGATGGACGTTCGAGGGACCGATCTGGACGTTCGGCGGGTCGTACTCCGACCAGTTCGAGCTGAAGTTCGACGACCCCAATACCATTGCGGCAGGCAAGTTCCTGCAGGACATGATTCACACGAAGAAGTACGCAGCGGTGTCCAACGACATCGCCAACGACTTCGCCGCTGGCATCCTCGCGTCCACCATCGCCTCCACCGGCGACCTGTCCACCATCAAGGCCGGAGCCGCGTTCGAGTTCGGTACTGCCTTCCTGCCGGCTACCGACGGCACCCCCGGCTGCCCCACCGGTGGTGCCGGCCTCGCCATCCCGGCGAAGATCTCGGACGAGCGAAAGGTGAACGCACTCAAGTTCATCGACTTCGTCACCAACGGTGCCAACACCGCCTACTTCTCCCAGAACACCGGCTACATGCCGGTCCGCAAGTCCGCGCAGCAGGACCCGTCGGAGATTGCATTCCTCGAAGCGAACCCCAACGCGAAGACGGCCGTCGACCAACTGGCGCTGACTCGCTCGCAGGATTACGCCCGCGTGTTCGTTCCCGGCGGGGACAAGATCATCGGTAGTGGACTCGAGCAGATCGCGCTGCAGAATGCCGATGTCGCAACGACATTCGCGTCCATTTCGGATCAACTGCAGCAGATCATCGACCGCCAGATCACCCCGAAGCTGCCGAAGTAATGGCCGCCGTTCACTACGCCGGTGTCTCGCACCGGTACCCGGGTGCCGATTCGCTCGCTGTCGACAACCTCGAACTCGACATCGCGGACGGTGAATTCATCGTTCTCGTCGGACCTTCGGGCTGTGGGAAGTCGACGAGTCTGCGGATGCTCGCCGGTCTCGAGTCCGTCGAAAGCGGTCACATCGACATCGGCGGAGTGGACGTCACCTCGCTGGCACCGCGGGCCAGGGACGTCGCGATGGTGTTCCAGAACTACGCGCTGTACCCCAACATGACCGTCGGCGACAACATGGGCTTCGCGCTGCGCAATGCCGGAATGAGCAAGTCCGACACCGCAGCACGAGTACTCGACGCGGCGAAGATGCTCGAGCTCGAGCCGCTGCTCGGTCGTAAACCCGGCAAGCTCTCCGGCGGCCAGCGCCAGCGAGTGGCCATGGGGCGCGCCATCGTGCGTCAGCCCAAGGTGTTCTGCATGGACGAACCGCTGTCCAACCTCGACGCCAAGTTGCGGGTGTCGACCAGAGCCCAGATCGCCGGTCTACAGCGACGATTGGGCACCACCACGGTGTACGTCACCCACGATCAGGTCGAGGCCATGACCATGGGTGACCGCGTCGCGGTACTGCTCGACGGCAAATTGCAGCAGATCGCAGCTCCGCGGGAGTTGTACGGCAATCCCGTCAACACGTTCGTCGCGGGATTCATCGGATCACCCGGCATGAACCTCGTCGACGCCCCCGTGCGCGACGGTGCGGCCGTACTCGGCGAGTTGCGCATTCCCGTCCCGTCCGCGGCGGGCGAGCGCGTCGTTGTCGGCGTGCGACCGGAATCGTGGGACCTGGTGGGCGACGGCAGTGGCCTGCAACTGACCGTCGAGCTGATCGAGGAACTGGGCGCGGAATCGTTCGTCTACGCTTCCGCACCCAGTACGACCGGCGGGTGGACCACCACATCCGGACGAATCTCGGTCCGAGTCGATCGCAAGCTGTCGATCGCACTGGCCGAAACGATTCGACTGGTGCCCCGGCTCGACGAGCTGTTCTTCTTCGACTCCGTTACCGGCCTGCGGTTGTCGTAGCCGGCTCGCCGAGATCCACCGGGAGAGTGGCCCACCCGTGTAGGACTCGGGTGTTGCGACGGGTTCCCTCGCCTGCCGTCCGCAGGTGAGGGAACCGATCGAACAAGGTCTTGAGGCCCACTTCCGATTCGGCCTTGGCGAGTGCAGCACCGAGGCAGTAGTGACGCCCTCCCGAGAACGACAGGTGCTTACCGGCATTGGCGCGGGTCACGTCGAAGCGATTGGGGTCCTCGAACACCAGCGGATCCCGATTGGCGCCTGCCAGCACCAGCACGACGAGCTTGCCCTCGTGCACCGTCACCCCCTCGACCTCCACGTCGTGCTTGGCCATGCGGGCCGTGAGCTGCACGGGAGACTCCATCCGCAGCATCTCGTCGACTGCGGTGGGCCAGTGCGACGGATCCTGCTGCAGCACAGCCAGTTGATCGGGATGGTCGAGCAACAGTCGGATGCCGCTGCCGAGCAGATTGACCGTCGTCTCGAACCCTGCGGCCAACACCAAACCTGCGGTGGCCCTGAGCTCCTCGTCGTTGAGGCCGATGCCCTCGTCCTTCGCGGCGATCAGCTGGCTCATCAGATCGTCACCGGGATTGCGGCGTAGCTCCGCGATGTGCTCCGAGAGCCAGGCGTCGAACCCGATCAGCCCACGCTCGACCTGCTTGAACTGGGACCACGACAATCCGATGTCGAGGCTGGGTGCGGCCATCTCGCCGAACTCGAGGACTCGTTGATTCTCCTCCTCGGGAACGCCGAGGATGCGCCCGATGACCGCGACCGGCAATCGCGCGCAATAGCGATCGACGATGTCGACGACCGGAGAGCCGTCGGACAGCTCGTCGAGCAGAGCATCCGCCGTTTCCTGCACCTGATCGCGCATCTTCTTCACCGCGCGGGCAGTGAAGACCGAGGACACCAGCTTGCGGTACCTGGTGTGGTCAGGCGGTTCGACCGAGAGCAGTGAGGGCGGCAGGATCGGGTGCAGTGCGCCGGATCTGGTGTGCTCCTCGACCCACCGCATCGGACCGGGAAGGGTCGCACCGAGCTGAGTGACGCGGAAGTCGTCCGAGCGCAGCAGGTCGAACGCCACCCGGTGATGCACGGTGATGTTCGAGATCCGAGTCTTCACCAGCGGTGCGGTGGCGCGCAGCTTCTCGTAGACCGGCGTCGGATTGGCCCGCGTCGCCGGATCGGCCACCAGCATCGCCTGCGGATCGCCTGCGGCCGCTGCTCGTTTGGCCGCGAACCGAATGACCCCGTGAGCAGCAAGCCAGCGTACGTATTCCCTCATCCTTGAATTCCCTCCCCATTGCCCTACGCGGAACTACCAGATCCTGACGCGCTTCCCCGGGTCCAAGTACAGCGCATCTCCTGGCTGTACGTCGAAGGCTTCGTGAAAACTGTCGAGATTTCGTACGACGCCGTTGCAGCGGAACTCCGGCGGCGAGTGCGGATCGACGGCGAGTCGACGGATCGCCTCGGCATCGCGCGCCTTCGTACGCCACACCTGTGACCACCCGAAGAACACGCGCTGCAGCCCGCTCAGGCCGTCGAGCACCGGGGCTTCTTTGCCTTCGAGCGAGATCTCGTAGGCGGCGACCGCGATCGAGAGTCCACCGAGGTCACCGATGTTCTCGCCGATGGTGAACTCGCCGTTGACCTTGTGGCCGGGCAGTGCCTTGGGCTCGAACTCGTTGTACTGCTCGATCAGTGCCGTGGTGCGCTTGCCGAATTCGGTGCGGTCGCTGTCGGTCCACCAGTCGACCATGTTGCCGTCACCGTCGTACTTGGCACCCTGGTCGTCGAATCCGTGACCGATCTCGTGGCCGATGACGGCTCCGATACCGCCGTAGTTGGCCGCGTCGTCTGCCTCGGGGTCGAAGAACGGTGGCTGCAGAATGGCTGCGGGAAAGACGATCTCGTTCATGCCGGGGTTGTAGTAGGCGTTGACGGTCTGCGGCGTCATGAACCACTCGTCACGGTCTACCGGGCCGCCGAGCTTGTCGAGGTCGCGCTGGTAGTCCGCGGTGTAGCCGCGGCGGTAGTTGCCGAGCAGGTCGTCGGCGACGATCTCGACGCCCGAGTAGTCGCGCCACCGGTCGGGGTAGCCGATCTTGGGGGTGAACTTGCCCAGCTTGTCCAACGCCTTCTGCCGAGTCTCCGGGCTCATCCATTCGAGCTCGGAGATGTTACGGCGGTAGGCCTCGGTGAGATTGTCGACCAGCACCTGCATCCGCGCCTTGGAGTCGGCCGGGAAGTGGCGTTCGACGTAGAGCTTGCCGACGGCCTCGCCGAGCACGTCCTGCACCAGGGAGACGCCACGCTTCCAGCGCTCGCGGTTCTCTTCGGTGCCGGTCAGCGTCGTTCCGTAGAACGCGAAGTTCTCGTCGACGATCTCACTCGTCAGAAACGGTGCCCGTGAATGCACGACGCGCCAGGCCAGCCACGCCTTCCACGCTTCGATGTCCTCGGAATTCCACAGCGAGACGAACGTGCTCAGGAACGGAGGCTGCCGAACCACGATCTCGGCGAACTGCTCGGTGGTTGCGCCGAGCCCGGAAATCCATGCAGCCCAGTTGAATCCGGCGCCGCTCTTGACCAACGTGTCGTAGTCGACGAGGTTGTAGCTCTTCTCGGCGTCACGCCTGGCGACGACGTCCCAGTGGCCTGCGGCGATCTTCTGCTCGAGGTCGAAGACCGTCTGTGCGTCGTACTCGATGCCGCTGAGCGCGAACATCTTCGAGATGTGCTCGAGGTAGCTCGCGCGGATCTCGGCGTACTCGTCCTGGCGGTAGTACGACTCGTCGGGCAGGCCGATTCCGGACTGGCTGAAGTGCACGAGGTAGCGATCGGACTGCTTGGCGTCGGTGTCGACGTAGTGGCCGATGGCACCGCCGACGCCGGTGCGTTGCAGGGAGCCGAGAACGCCTGCGAGGGTGACGAGGTCGGTTGCGTCGGAGATGGCGGTGAGCTCGTCGGCGATCGGGGTGACGCCGAGTTGCTCCGCGCGATCGGCATCCATGAAGCTCGAGAACAGGTCGCCGATCTTCTGTGCGTCACTGCCCGCAGGCGGGTTCGCATCGGCCGACTCTTCGATGATGGTCTGGACGTCGACCTCGGCGCGGTCGTACAAGGTGCGGAATGCGCCGTCGACGGCGCGGTCGGCCGGGATGGCGTACTCCTCGAGCCATTTGCCGTTGACGTGCACGAACAGGTCGTCCTGCGCGCGTGTGTTCTCGTCCTGGTAGCCGAGATCGATGCCCGAGTTCACTACTGAAGTCATCCGTCCATCTTTACACTCTTGTGCTTGATTGAACGGGTGTTTAATGTGCTGTACATGCGTACAGCATCAGAGGATCTCACGACCAGGGCTCGAATCCGCGACACCGCGATCGGCGTTTTCGGATCCCAGGGTTTCACCGCAGGCGTGCGGTCCATCGCCACGGCGGCAGGTGTCTCGCCGGGGCTGCTCAATCACCACTTCGGGTCCAAGGACGGCCTGCGCACTGCGTGCGACGAGCACGTCCTGCGGGTGATCCGCGAGTCGAAGGCAGCATCGTCCGCCCCCGCCGGAATGATGGAACAGCTCGCCCGGATCGACGAGTACGCGCCGCTCGTCGCCTACATCGTGCGGAGCTTCGCCGCAGGCGGAACGTTGGCGCGAGAGTTGTTCGAGCACATGGTCGACGACGCCGTCCGCTACATCGAGGACGGCGTCCGCGACGGCCGGTTCACCCCCAGTCGAGACCCCGCGGCCCGGGCCCGGTTCCTGACGCGACAGAACGTCGGCGGACTGCTGTTGTACGTGCAGATGGCCGGCCCCGACGTCGATTTCCGCGAGGCCCTGAGCGCGCTCGGTGACGAGATCACCCTTCCTGCGCTCGAGCTCTACACCGACGGATTGTTCACCGACTCCCAGGCTTTGCACACCTATCTGGAGGCCACGTCATGACCGAGGCGATCTCCGTGAACGGGCTGGTGAAGACGTTCGGGTCGGTCCGGGCGCTCGACGGACTGGACCTGCACGTACCGACCGGTGAGGTGCACGGGTTCCTCGGCCCCAACGGGGCCGGTAAATCCACGACGATTCGGGTGCTGCTCGGTCTCGTCCGCGCGACGTCGGGACAGGTGCGCTTGCTCGGCGGCGACCCGTGGGCCGATCCTGTGGCGCTGCATCGACGCCTGGCCTACGTCCCGGGTGACGTGACTCTGTGGCCGTCGCTGACCGGCGGTGAAGTGATCGATCTGCTCGGCCGGATGCGCGGCGGAATCGACACCGCCCGCCGCGCGGAATTGCTCGAGCGGTTCTCCCTCGACCCCGGCAAGCGCACTCGGACCTACTCCAAGGGCAATCGGCAGAAGGTTGCGCTGATCTCGGCTCTGGCCTCCGACGTCGAGTTGCTGATCCTCGACGAACCCACCTCGGGACTCGATCCGCTGATGGAGCAGCACTTCGGCGACTGCGTGAAAGATGCTGCCCGACGCGGAGTCACGGTGCTGTTGTCGTCGCACATCCTGTCCGAGGTGGATGCGCTGTGCAGTTCGGTGACCATCGTCAGAGAGGGGCGGACGGTCGACACCGGGACGCTGGCCTCGATGCGCCACCTGTCTCGCACGACGGTCACCGCCGATCTCGAACGCATGCCCGACGGTCTCGCCGCACTCGAGGGGGTGTCCGAAGTCCGAGTCGCGGGATCCTCCGTCACCTGCACGGTGGAGAACGACGCCCTTGCGGCGACGATGCACGTACTGGCCGACGCCGGGGTCCGCAGCCTGGTCAGTTCCGCTCCGACGCTCGAGGAACTGTTCCTGAGGTACTACGCATGAATGCCCTGACCGGGACGGGCGCGTTGCTGCGGTTGTATCTGCGCCGCGATCGTCTGGTGGCATCGGTGTGGATCGTTCTGCTCGGGGCGCTGCCGCTGCTGTATGCGGTCAGCTTCGAGGGTCTGTATCCGACGGCGGCTGATCGCCAGGCCTTCTACCTCGGCACCCTGTCGACGCCCGCGCAGGCCGCGCTCGTCGGCCCCATCTTCGGCAGCGATCTGGGGGCTCTGGTGTCGTGGCGCTCGGGTGCGGTACTGGCGCTGGTTCCGCTGGCGGCGATCCTCACCGTGGTCCGGCACACCCGAGGTGAGGAGGATGCGGGTCGGACCGAGCTGATCGGCTCGACGGCGGTGGGGCGCTACGCCGGGTTGGCCGCGGCGATCGCGTTGGCGGGCATCGGGGTGGCGGCGACGGGCGCATTGTCGGCGATCTCGCTGGCGGCGTTCGGCCTCCCGGTGGCCGGGAGCCTCGCGTACGGGGCGTCGGTCGCGGTGGTCGGCCTCGTCTTCGTCGGCTGTGGGGCGGTGGCGGCACAGGTGGCGTCGGGGGCGCGGGCGGCCCGCGGTTACGCCCTCGGTGTGCTGGCCGTGGCGTTCGCCGCGAGGGCGATCGGCGACGCAGGCTCGGGCACCCTGTCGTGGTTCTCGCCGATCGGTTGGTCGGCGCAGGTTCGACCGTTCGCCGAGGAGAGGTGGTGGCCGATGCTGATATCACTGGCCACCGCGGGGGTGCTTCTCACCGCCGCGTTCGCCGCCGCCGAGCGTCGCGATCTCGGTGGTGGACTGGTGGCCGAACGCCGCGGCCGCAACGAGGCCGCACCGTCACTGGCCGGGCCGGTTGCGCTCGCCTGGCGGCTCACTCGTGGGGCGACTCTCGGCTGGACCGTCGGCATCGCCTTGTTGGGCATCACCATCGGTTCGTCTGCGCACGGCATCGGTGGGCAACTCGGCAGCAGCAACGCCATCACGGATGCGCTGGAGGAGTTCGGTGGCAGCACCATCGAACAATCGTTCATCGCCGCTGTACTGAGCATCGTCGGTGTGGTGGTTGCGGCCTACTCGGTCTCGGCCCTACTGCGGCTGCACAGCGAGGAAGAGGCGGGCCTCGCCGAGATCGTGCTGGCCACCGGTGTCTCGCGCCTGCGGTGGCTGGCAGGTCATCTACTCTTCGCAGTCCTCGGCCCGGCGTGGCTGCTTCTGGTCGTGGGCGTCACCATCGGCCTGACGTACGGGTCGGCCACCGGCGATATTGCAGGAGAACTGCCATCGGTCCTGCTCGGCGCATTGGGTCAGTTGCCTGCCGTGTGGGTGGTGACGGCCATCGGCGTGGCCCTGTTCGGCGCTGTCCCTCGATTCGCGACCGTCCTGTGGGCCGTTCTCGGCGGCTTCGTCGCCCTCGGCCAGGTCGGGTCGGTGGTGGGCCTGCCGCAGCCGTGGCTCGACCTCTCGCCCTTCACTCACGTTCCGCGGTTGCCGGGAGCAGCATTCGCGCTCGCGCCCATCGGCTGGCTCGTCGTGGTCGCCATCGTCGTCGGTATGGGAGGTTTCACAGCGTTCCGACGAAGAGGCATCCGAGGGTGACGGCGGTCGGATAGCATCGGCGGTGGCCGATTTGTCCGGCCCGGTCCGACTTGGTGGCGTCCTGTCGGTTCCGTGATCTCTGAGCCGAACGCGCATGGAGGTTACGTGCAATCGACATTCCTGCGCACGTGGTGGAACCAGCCGCACAGCTACGAGTCGGTGGTGAGCTACCTCGAGCTGCACGGTGCGCTCGCACCGTATCGCCTCGCTGCTTCTCTGAGCACGTTCTTGTACGGACTCGGCGCAGCCGCGTTGCTGTTCCTCACCGATGCCCCGCCGACCTCTGCGATCGGTAGGACGGTCTTCGTCGTTGCGATCGTGTCGACGCTGCTGGTCGGTGTCGCCTGGCTGAAGGCTCCGTGGCCGTCGAAGCGGGTGTCCCTGATGTTCGCCGCGTACTCGGACATCGGGGTAACGCTGATTCTGTTGTCCTACGGATCGCCTCAGACCGTCTTCCTGGCCCTCGCGATGCTCGCAGCCAACAGCGTCTACGTCCAGCTCTTCCACAGCCCGAAAGTCATGGCACTGCATCTACTGTGGGCCGGAGCGGCCGTGACACTGTTCTTCGTGCTGATCCTGTCGTCGCCCGACGCCGATCAGGGTCTGGCCATCGCCCAACTCGTCGTGCTCGTGCCCATCACGTTCATGGGCCCGACGTTCTTTCAGTACCTGCTCCTCAAACTGCAGGTCCAAGCGCAGGCGGCCAACTTCGATCCGCTCACTCAGGTACGCAACCGACGAGGGCTCGACGAGGCACTGCCGGTGTATTTCCTCGGTGCGACCGATGTGTCGGTGATGGTCGTCGACGTGGACCGATTCAAGTCGATCAACGACAGATTCGGTCACCACCAGGGGGACGCGGCCCTGCAGCTGATCGCACGTCGGCTGACGACGGACGGTGTGCTGGTCGCGCGGGTGGGCGGTGAGGAGTTCGCGGTGGTGACCAAATCGGCCGAGAACGAGGCCCTCGCACTGGCCGAGACGTATCGGTGTGCCGCGCATTCCGCGGAGGACCCCGCACCGCTGACGGTGAGCATAGGCGTCGCACATTGCACGTACCCGATTGCCGAGGACATCGGCTTCGACATCGTCGAACTCACCACGCTGCTGCTGCGACGAGCCGACGCGGCGATGTACGAAGCCAAGCAGCAGGGTGGCAATCAGGTGATCGTGGCGGGTTCGACGCCCCGAGGCGACCGGACTCCGTCAGGCACCGAGACGTAAGTGTCTCGGCCGCGACTCAGTTCGGTGTCGAGTCGTCGTACTGGTTCTCGACGTTCTGCTGGAACTCGTCGGCACATTGCTGTTGCGCTGCAGTATCGCTGCCTGCGTTGCTGATGCAGTCGGTGAAGTCTTGTCCACCGACTGCGTTGAACAAGCCGACGCCGACGACGACGAGGACGATCGACAGTGCTGCGGCCACGAAACCGAGAATGATCGCGACGAGTGACACGGTGCCGTTGGTGGCGGTCCGTTTCTTGTACCTGGACCGTCCGACGAAGCCGAGAACGATGGCGATCAGGCCGAGAAGGATTCCGCCCACGATGGTCCAGGAGAACAACACGCCCAGAATCGCCAGGACCAGAGCCACCGTGCCGACGGTGTTCTTCGGCGCTGTCGGCTGTTGTTGATACCCGCCCTGCTGGGGGTACTCACCGGGTGAAGGATAGTTTCCGGGAGGGGGATAGTTTCCGGGCGGCGGATTCTGATTCGACACGTTGAGTACCTCCGAAATCGGCGATCGTGAACGCTGGGAGTGTATGCGGGTGTCTCCTGTGCGCACAGGACCCGCGTGCTCCCGTGATCAACTTGTCATCGAACGTATAGGTCAACCACCGAGACGTGAATGCATCTCCCAGATCAGCACCTCGGCCGGCTCGGTAGCGGTGATGCGTTGTCCGCCAGTCGAACTCATGCGGACTGCGTCGCCCTCCCAGAGATCGCCCACAGCTTCGAGCGTGACGGTGCCGCGCGCGACGAACAGGTGCACGAACGGGGCGTCGGGCACCGTCACCGAGGTTCCGGGCAACAACCTTGCCGCGTGCAGCGCAGCCGACTTCTGGGAAATCCCGATCGCAGCCTGACCTCGATGCTTGTCCATCCCCGACGCGACGGTGACCAGCCCTCCACGCAGCAATTCGTCGCCGATCTCGAGCTGTTCGTATCCGGGAGTGGCACCGGGACTGTCCGGAAGCACCCACATCTGCACGAAGCGAACGGGCTCGGTGTGCTTGTTGCCGTCGATGCTCCAGGAATCGTTCTTCTCGGAGTGCAGGATGCCCTTGCCCGCCGTCATCCGTTGCGCGAGGCCGGGATGGATGATTCCGGAGTGTCCGATGGAATCCTGATGCACCAGTGAACCCTGCATCACCCAGGTGACGATCTCCGTGTCGCGATGCGGATGTGTCTCGAAACCTTGACCGGCAGTGACGATGTCGTCGTTGTTGACCAGCAACAGTCCGTGATGGGTGTTGTCGGGGTCGTAGTGCTGGCCGAAGGAGAACGAATGTTTCGAGTCCAGCCAGGACACACGGGTTTTCGATCGATCACCGGCGCGGTGTACGTCGATGTGGGCGGTCAGTGGAGCGGACATGTGACCACTCTACGAGCATGTCTGTGCACCGGCGTACGACCTGCATAACGTTCGGGTGTCTTTGCAGTCGGTGTGTGGGCGTCGCCGGGAGTGGGTAGGTTTCGCTGCGTACGGTCACAAGCTCCGCAAACTCCGAAGAAGGCGGCGAGACATTCTCATGGTCGGTTCCAGCTCGAGTGTGGCACGCACGGTCGAACCCCAGCTCGAGGATGCTCTGGCGACGTGGTTGCCAGGTCAACGGTGGTTCGGCGCAAAGGGTTCGACGGTCAGTGCGGTGCGGATCGTCGCGCGCGACGTGCTCCGGGACGAGCCACATTTCGCGGCCGAGCATCTGCTGGTGGAGGTGCAGCTGACGCAGGACGGCGCGGCCGTCACGCAGACCTACCAGGTGCCCCTCGGGTTCCGGACCGAACTGACCGACGACCTCCGGCCGTGGGCACTGCCCGTGGCGGGCGACGTGGCCGTGTTCGACGGTTTGCGCGACCCCGAGATCATCGGCCTGTACGGAGATGCTCTGGCCACCGGAAAGGCCACGGGCAGCATCGAATTCAAGATCGTCGACGGTTCGAGTGTGCCGAGCGGTCTACGCGGTCGGGTTCTGGGGGCGGAGCAGTCCAACACCTCGGTGATTCTCGGTGATCTACTGTTGCTCAAGCTGTTTCGTCAGGTGCCGCCGGGGATCAGCCCCGATGTGGAACTGCATCGCGCGCTGGCGGAGGCGGGGAGCGTCAACGTCGCGCCGCTTCGTGGCTGGCTCGAAGCCGAAGTCGGCGGTGAACCCACGACCCTCGGCATGGCTCAGGATTTCGCCGCGAACTCCGCCGAGGGCTGGACCGCGGCACTGGCCAGCGTGCAAGAGGTCTTCGATTCCCCGCAGACGCCGATCGAAGACCTGCCCGCCGATTTCGCCCCGGACGCACATCGAATCGGAGCGGCCGTGGCGCAGGTACACCACGACCTGGCGGCGGTGCTGGGTACCGCCGAACGGTCGGTGGAATCGACCGCCGTCGAGGAGATCCTCGCCCGCATCTCGGGAGTGGCACGGGTGGTGCCGGAGATCGCGCAGTACATCCCGGCGGCGACCGCTCTGATCTCGCGAGCGGAGGCGTCGAACAGCACCACGGTGCAGCGCATCCACGGTGACCTGCATCTGGGTCAGGTGCTGGGCACTCCGGAACGGTGGTTGCTCATCGATTTCGAGGGTGAGCCGGCAAAGACCTTGGCCGAGCGCAGGCAGATGGACAGCGCTCTGCGTGACGTGGCCGGAATGTTGCGCTCGTTCGACTATGCGGCCAACCACCTGCTGGTCGATCTGCCCGAGGACCGGACGGCGCGAGAGCGGGCCGAGAAGTGGGCGGCCCGCAGCATTGCGGCTTTCTTCGACGGATACGCCTCGGTGGCCGGGCACGATCCCCGCGAGGAGGCCGACCTGTTGCGCGCATACGAGTTGGACAAGGCCGTGTACGAAGTTCTGTACGAGGCTCGCAACCGGCCTACCTGGCTGTCGTTGCCGATGCGCGCTGTGGCGCGCCTGGTGAGCTGAGCGGTGAGCTGGGGGTGCACGTCGACCGGACTGTCTACGACAAGTACCGTATTGCCTGACACGGGAGGCAGGACATGAACGGTATCTTGGCAATTTTCGGCATCGCGGTGGTCGTCATCACCATCGTCGTAGTGGTCGTGCTCGTCGCGGTGTTGTTCGTCGCATCGATCAAGCCCGACAGTCTCAACATCGACCTGGACCGCAAGAAGCGCGCTCGGGAAGAAAGTTCCACCAAGGCCTGAGACTTCCGTCACGTCCGAGACCGATTCGTTCGCGGGCGGAGTTGTATCGAGTCGAAGCGCCGACCGACGCTTCCGGTTCTACAACTGGAGTCCTCGTGAGCACTTCCCTGAAAGTCCCGGCTTCGTCCGGGTCGGCGGGCTGTGCGCCTCGCATCAGGTCGCGGATGCTCGGGGAGTCGGTGCTCGCTCAGTTCACACGCTTCGTGATCGTCGGGGTGTCGAGTAACGGTGTGTACGCCCTGTTGTTCGTCGCCCTCGCTTCTCTCGGATCGTTCACTGCCAACCTTGCAGGTGTGGCCGCAAGTACCGTCCTTGCCAACGAGCTGCACCGCCGTCACACCTTTCATGCGGCCGGTCGTGTGGGCTGGTTCCAGACGCAGTGGGAAGCCGGGGGACTCGCCCTGATCGGGCTGGGTCTGAGTACCGCCTCACTGGCCGCAGTGCACATCCTGTTCCCGGCAGCGCCGACATACGTCCAGGTTCTGGTCGTCATCGCTGTGGGCGGCATCTTCGGAGCCGCCCGGTTCCTCGCTCTCCGTGGCTGGGTCTTCCGTCCGGCGACGCTCGCGTCCTCGGGTTCCACTCTCGCTGCTCGCTGAGCTGTGACGTCGCACCATTCCGTACGGACGCCGATTGCTACCTCTAACAGAATCCGGGCAAGGCTCCACACGTCACGCACGTATCGCCCTAGGCTTGCGAGCTGACGTCAACGCGAGGAGGCATCTCGATGGCCAGGGATCTGACACAGCTCGAGCTTCTGCAAGAGTTGGTGCCCACTGCCGAGGACAATGTGAACCGTCACATTTCGATGGCGCGGGAGTGGCACCCTCACGACTACGTTCCGTGGGACGAAGGTCGCAACTTCGCCGCACTCGGCGGCCAGGACTACGACCCGGAGCAGTCCAAGCTCTCCGACGTCGCACAGGCCGCGATGATCACCAACCTGCTCACCGAGGACAACCTGCCGTCCTACCACCGTGAGATCGCCGAGAACTTCTCCCAGGACGGTGCCTGGGGAACCTGGGTCGGTCGCTGGACCGCCGAGGAGAACCGGCACGGCATCGTCATGCGCGACTACCTCGTCGTCACCCGCGGCGTCGATCCCGTCGCTCTCGAAGAGGCCCGGATGATCCACATGACCAACGGGTACGTCTCGCCCGCCGGTGCGGGGGTCGGTCTGCTGCACTCGGTCGCGTACGTGACCTTCCAGGAACTCGCGACGCGCGTCTCGCACCGCAACACCGGCAAGGTCTGCGACGATCCGATCGCCGACCGCATGCTCCAGCGCATCGCCGCCGACGAGAACCTGCACATGATCTTCTACCGCAACATCACCGGCGCGGCGATGGACATCGCACCCGACCAGACGTTGCAGGCTGTCTCGGACATCGTGATGAACTTCGTCATGCCGGGCGCGGGGATGCCGAACTTCCGCCGCAACGGTGTGCTGATGGCCAAGCACGGCATCTACGACCTGCGTCAGCACCTCGAGGACGTCGTCTGGCCGGTATTGCGCAAGTGGAGCGTGTTCGAGCGCAACGACTTCACCGCACGCGGTGAGAACAAGCGCGAAGAACTCGCCGCGTTCCTCGAAGACCTCGAGCGGCAGGCCACCAAGTTCGAGGAGATGCGCGACCGCTCCCTCGCCCGCGAACGTGCGAAGGCCGAGTCGCGCGCGTCCTGACGTGACCGATGTGAGCGGAACTTCGTAGCCTGCTCCGAAGTGTGGCTGGTCGTTCCTGCAGGCTCCACTCCTCACCGCTCACATAGGGTGTGGTGTGAACGAATTCTGGGACCGCATTTCCGCGGTGAGTCCTGATCCACCGGTGTGGATCGTCCAAGCCGCTGCCCTGGCTGCACTCGTCATCGTCGTGTTGCCGCAGACGTGGCGGATCGCACGCAACGTCGTGACCATCGCGCACGAGGGCGCGCATCTGTTCGTCGCGCTGATCACCGGCCGACAGCTGATGGGGCTGCGACTGCACTCCGATACCTCCGGCGTCGCCATCTCCAAGGGCAAGCCCACCGGCCTCGGCGTCATCGCGATGACGTTCGCCGGCTACGTCGGGCCGTCGCTTCTCGGCCTCGGTGCCGCTCTGGTGCTGGGCACACAGCGAGCGTCGGCGGTGTTGTGGATCGGCATCATCTCGATTGCGTTGATGCTGTTGATGATTCGCAACATCTACGGACTGCTGTCCCTCGTCACCGTTGGTGGACTGTTGTTCGTGGTGTCCTGGTGGGGCACCGGAGAGCAACAGGTCGCCGCGGCGTACTTCATCACGTTCTTCCTGCTGATCGCCGGTCCGCGCCCCGTTCTCGAACTACAGAAATCCCGCAGCGCAGGACGGGCTCGGGACTCCGACGCCGATCAACTGGCCCGGCTGACCTTCCTTCCCGGCATCGTCTGGGTCGGCCTGTTCCTGCTCGTGACCGTCGGCTCATTGGCGTTGGGGGCGTGGAGAATTCTCGTTCCGGTGCAGTGACGGCGGGCGGCCTGGGCACCTCGACTGTCCGGTCATGGATTTTCCGTCAACATCCCGACCAGTCGCGCTACGCGGTCTGCGCGGGTCTGCTCTCGCGCAGCGTTGTCGATGGGCATCAACAACTGACGACGCTCGCTCGGCCGCTTCCGCTCCCACACGGATGTGCAGTGCGCCGTCTCCATTGCCTCCGCGACATCCTGCGGGACAGGTACCAGATCGGGGTCGGCCGGTTCGAATTCACACGACACCAGATCACCGGGGTGGACGCCCAATCGGCGCTGAAGGCCTGCACCGATGTAGACGAACGACCCGGGCATCACATTCGAATCTGCTTTGTTGAGACCGAGATTGAGACTCAGCCCGTCGATCGAACCGTCGATCCGGCGAGTCGGCCACCGCTCCGCTGCCTCGACCAATCGAGTCGGAACACGGATGATCGTGTACGTGTTCTTGCCCCACGTCATCGGCTCGAGCACTCCGTCGAATCGAATGCTGTCACTCACGATTGCCTCGCACCGTCGATACACCGCTGAAGGAAATGTCGCCTGAGACTGCAGCATATCGAGTGATCTCCGCGGAAAGGAGACCCGTATCGAACCCCCTCGCCGATCGAGACCCATTAGGTTCGAGTCGTGAACCTCACCGCGGTATGGACCGCGTACATGGCGACGCTTCGTGAACGTGCGCCCATCACTGCTGCGTCGATTCGGCCGCCGCGGACCGCGGGCGAGCGAGAGTCTGCGGAACGTGCGACAACGCCGTGGACCGAGGAACTGCGCGAGTTCTACGGACTGCACGACGGGCAGCACGTTCCGCAGGGTGAGGACTACGGCCCAATCGGTTCGGTGTTGCCGGACGCGAATCTTCTCTCGCTCGACGAGGTTGTCCGTCAGCACAGGAACAATCTCGCGAACCGGCACCGCATCGATTACTTGGGCGATGATTGGCCGGCCGTCGTCCGCGCTCAGGATGCAGGTGAGACGGCCGAAATGTTTCTCCCCGCCTATGTCCCGTTCGCCGAGGGCCTCTTCGGACTGACCTACACCGACACACGCCCGGGTCGACGGCGCGGCTGCATACGGATGTTCTCGGCCCAGGCGGCGGACGGGGGCGCACCGTGGTTCGACTCCCTGACCGAATACATCGCAGCGGTCCACCGCAGCGTCGAGGCCGGATCAGCGCTCGACGATCTGACTCCCACGTTCGCGGACGGTGTGCTCGAGTGGCGTGACCCCGAGTTTTCCGACGGATCGATGGCACATGCGGCGACGCTCCCCGTCATCCGAATGCCATTCGCACTCATCGACTTTCGTCCGTCGCAACTGTCGGATGACGACGACCTGATCGATCTCGACCATGTCCGTCGTACCGTCATCGAGACCGCTCGGAGGCTGCATCCGCAGGCCGTGGTCGAGGACGCCCGAGCGGTGTATCGGCAGGTGCCGCGTCTGCGCGGTGCCAACATGAATTGGTGGGTGTCGATGGACGGCGCGGAGGTCATCTTCACCGCGATCGTCACCGGAGAGGACCACGACGTCATCGTCCTGGAGCTTCCACCCGGGGGATGCGTGTTCGAAGCCGACGAGTGAGACGAGCGCTGTACTGGTGCCGACGAACGAAGGGGTACGCATGGCCGTCATGGACGACGCACCGAGAGTGCATGCCGAGACACGAGCCCAGTGGCGGACATGGCTGATCGCACATCACGGAACTGCGGAATCCGCGTGGCTGGTGTCGTGGAAGAAGGCCACCGGGAGACCGGCGATCAGCTACGACGACGCAGTGTCGGAAGCACTCGCCGTGGGGTGGGTCGACAGCCGACCGCGCAAGCTCGACGACGAGCGCACCATGTTGTATTTCTCGCCCCGGAAACCCGCGAGTGCATGGTCCCGTCCGAACAAGATCCGCATCGAGGCCCTTCGTGAAGCGGGCCTGATGCTTCCGGCGGGGGAGCGCGCCGTCGAGGCTGCCGTCGCCAATGGAGCATGGACCGTACTCGACGAGGTCGAGGAGCTGATCGTTCCCGACGACCTTGCGGCTGCATTCGCCGAGTACGTTGATGCGGAGGACAATTGGAACCAGTTTCCGCCGTCCGCGCGTCGAGGGATTCTGGAGTGGATCGTGACCGCCAAGCGGCCCGAGACCCGAGCCGCTCGTGTGCACGAGACTGCTCGGCTCGCATCGATCGGCGAGCGCGCAGCTCGATGGCAACCCAAGCGCGACGGACGATAGCAGCCGGGGTCGACGACTGTCACGAGCGAAGCGATCCTCGAAAGAGTATGTCCAGCAATTGGCGTCGCGCCTCGGTCGGCGATACCTGTTCCTCCAGCACGTGACGTGTCATCGAAGTGATCCCCGCGATGACAAGACCGGCCAGCATCTCGACGTCCACATCGGCCCGAAGACGTCCTTGCCTGCTCAGAACCGTCAGCAGCCCGTGTACGTCTGCGCGGAACCGTTCGATGTGCCTGGCGACGGACTGCGGCGGCGACCCCAGTGCGGCCGTCGTGAGCAGGGCCCTCGTCGGAGATTCGACGAAATAGATCAACTGCAGGTCGATGTAGTCACCCAGCACCGTCATCGGATCCGACCCTGCACCCTGGTCCAGTATGTCCTGAAGCTGCGCCTCGACGCGCACCACTTCCTGCTCGACCCAGGCCTCCAGAATCCGAGACACGTCGGGAAAGTAGCTGTACAGCGTCGGCCGCGACACCTTCGCGCGCGCGGCTACCGCGGACATCGTCATGCGGCCGGTCCCCTGCTCGTCGGCCAACTGGATCGCCGCGAGCATGATCCGTTCGCGCGCGGACAGCTCTTCGTTCGTCGTCACAGCGTCCTCCTGCCCGGTCCTTGTCAGCAGCCTTACAACCTGTAAGGCTATCGGTCATGGCACGTACACCGCACCCGGCCATGGCCACCGAGCACACACTCTCGCCGGACAGGCTGAGGCGACTACGCATCTGGAACCTCTCGCTGTCCGCGCTGCATGCTGTTCAGGCCATCGCCGTGCTCGTCATCGCATCCGACTTCGCCATCGATGTGACCACCGCGTACCCGGCAGGACCGCCGGGAACGGTGGTCCCGCAGGCGCAGGAAGCGTTCGCGGTTCCCATCGGCATCGCCGTCGCAGTCTTCCTCGCACTGGCGGCAGTGGATCACTTCATCACCGGGGCCCCGCTGCGAACATCATACGAACGCAACCTCTCTCGCGGTGTCAACCCGTTCCGATGGCTCGAGTACAGCGTCAGCGCCACGATCATGGTGGTCCTCATCGCCCTGTACGCCGGCATCACGCAGATCAGTGCGCTCATCGCGATCGTGGGTGCCAACGTCGCCATGATCCTGTTCGGTTGGCTCCAAGAGCGCTTCAACCCACCCGGACAGCGACCGGACCTGACCGCGTTCTGGTTCGGCTGTGTCGCCGGTGCTGCACCTTGGGTAGCGATCATCGTGAACCTCGTCGGTGCTTCGGAGGTTCCCGGGTTCGTCTACGGAATCTTCTTCTCGTTGTTCGTCTTCTTCATGAGCTTCGCGGCCAACCAATGGCTGCAGTACCGAAGAATCGGGCCGTGGAAGGACTACGCGTTCGGCGAGTTCGTCTACCTCGTGCTGAGCCTCGCCGCGAAATCCGCTCTGGCCTGGCAGATCGTTGCCGGGTCGCTCTCATGATCGGACGTGGAAGCCCACACCTGAGGTCCGTCGACGACGACGTCGTTCTGATCACGGGCGCGACGTCGGGCATCGGTGCCGGACTCGCCAGCCGGTTTCACGCGCGTGGTGCCCACGTCGTCATCACCGGTCGCGACCTCGAGAGCCTGAGCGCGATGGCCACGAAACACCCCGGCATGACACCGATCGTCATGGACGTCAGCGACCCGGAATCCGTACGCCGCGCGATGGCCGACATTGCGGCATCGATTCCGCATCTGACGACCCTGATCAACAACGCCGGAGTTCAACGCCCACTGGACTTCTCGGCACAGGAGCGGCCGGCGATTGCCGACATCGCAGACGAGATTGCCACCAATTTCACAGGACTCGTGGACGTCACCTCGGCAGCGCTGCCCCTCCTGCGCCTGGCACCTCGCGCACGGGTGGTGCACGTCGGCTCCGGTCTCGGCTTCGTTCCACTCGCCGGCGCTCCCGTGTATTCCGCGACCAAAGCAGCCGTACATTCGTTCACCGTCAGTCTCCGGCATCAACTGCGCCGAACCACCGTTCAGGTCGTCGAACTCGTCCCGCCGGTAGTCGACACACCGTTGCACCGCAGTATGAAGAGCGCGCCGCCGATGGCGATGCCGTTGGAGAAGTTCCTCGACGCGACGATGGCCGGACTCGACCGTGGCTGCGACGAGATCGCCATCGGACTGGGCCGAGTGTCCATCATCGGGTCACGGCTCGCCCCGTCGATCCTGCTCGGACTCATCAATCGAGACAGTCCACCCCGCTAGAACACCACCCACAGCAGCGACGCGAGGGCGAATATCGCCAGTCCCAGTGTCGTTTCCATGACGGTCCAGGTTTTCAGTGTCGTCTTCTCGTCCATGCCGAAGAAGCGGCTGACGAGCCAGAAGCCGGAGTCGTTGACGTGGGAGAGCACGGTGGCTCCGGCGGCCAGTGCGAACACCAACAGCGCGATCTTGAAATTGCTCAGATCGAGCTCGGCGACCTGGACCGAGATCAGCCCGGCGGTGGTGGTCAGGGCCACGGTGGCCGAACCCTGCGCGACGCGAAGGGCGGTGGCGATCAGGAAGGCCTGCAGCAGGATCGGCAGTCCGAGGCCGGACAGCGAGGAGGTGAGCGACTGCCCGATGCCGCTGGCCCGCAGCACTCCACCGAACATGCCGCCGGCACCGGTGATCAGGATGATCGAACAGATGGGTCCGAGGGCCTGATCCATGTACTTGGCACCGTCGGCGACGGGGAAGCGTCCCGGCGCGAGAATGAACAGAGCCAGCAGCAAGGTGATGAGCAGCGCGATGGGCGTCTGACCGATGAGTGTCAGCGCTGCTGCCCAGGTCTCGTCTCCGGTCAGCACTCCCGAGGTGGTCAGAGTGTTGACCACGGTGTTGAGGGAGATCAGTACGAGCGGCGTCAGCAGGATGAACAGCACCGCACCGAACTTCGGCGCAGGGTCGCGGAGGCCGGCCATCTCTTTGTCGTGTTCTTCGGAGTTGGCTGCGCCGTCGGCGAAGAGGTCGGCGGGCAAGGTGTGGAACCGCTTACCGAGCTGCGTGCCTACGAGGTACGAGCCGACGAACCAGGAGACGACGGCGACGGGAACGCCGACCAGCAGTACCGATCCGATATCGCCGCCGAGAAGTTCGGTGGCGGCGACAGGTCCGGGGTGCGGGGGAACGATCGCGTGCATCGCGGCGAATGCGCCTGCCGTCGGGAGGGCGTACAGCAGCACCGATCCACCGAATCGCTTGGCGACGGTGAAGATGATCGGCAGGAAGACGACGAGGCCGGCGTCGAAGAAGATGGGAAAGCCGAAGATGAGTGCGGCCACACCGAGGGCGAGCGGTGCACGCTTGGCACCGAATCGGTTGATCAGGGTATCGGCCAATACCTGTGCACCACCGGTGATTTCGAGCAGTCTGCCGACCATCACGCCCAACGCGACGAGTAGGGCGACCGATCCGAGTGTGGAACTGAAGCCCGAGAGCAGGGCCGACGGCACGTCTGCCAGTGGGATTCCAGCCGCGACGGCGGTGACCGCGCTGACCAGGACCAGGGAGACGAAGGCATGCAGCTTCACCTTCATGATGAGGAACAACAGAATTGCAACGGCTGCGGCGGCGATCAGCAGCAGTGCTGTCGTTCCGTATGCCGGTTCGATCGGATCCATCGGTGTACCTCGTTCGCTCGGCTCGAATTTTGACCATAACGGACAGACGGGACGTCGCGCGGGGTTACGAGCGCTGGTTGTGAGTCGGCTTCGGGCGAGTGGAGTACCGTTCGGGTATGAGTGATGGGGATCACGTATTGGGCGGGGACGGCTCCGAAGAACCGACGAAGGAGCAGCTGCGCGAGCAAGCGCAGCGGTACGCCGCGGCAGCGCGACTGAAGATGAAGGAGCGTCGGGCGAAGGCGTCCGGTGGTCTCGGAGCCGTTGTCGCCGAACGCGCAGGTGGCTGGGACCTCGACGATCAGAACACCGTGGCGATGGACCGGCAGCAGCGGCTGTGGAACGGTGTGATGGACCGCTACTTCCGAATGGAGATAGACGGGTGGGAGACCATCCCCGAGTCGCCGGTGCTGGTCGTGGGCGTGCACTCGGGTGCGCCGTTCGTGTGGGACGCGTGGACCGTCGGTGCCCAATGGTGGCGACACTTCGGCGAGAAGCGGATTCTGCACGGCACCGCGCACGACGCACTCATGGCGTTCCCGTTGATCGGCAAGGTCTTTCGATCCATGGGTGTGCTGCCCGCGGCACCGGACTCGATGTCGACGGCACTGGCCGAGGGGCGGGACGTCATCGTGTGGCCTGGCGGTGAGGTCGATTCGTTGCGGCCCTGGAGCAAGCGAGACGAGGCCACTCTCGGCGGTCGAACCGGCTTCATCAAGCTCGCCATTCGGATGGGCGTTCCCATCGTGCCGGTGGCGACGGTGGGTGGCGCCGACGCGATGCCGGTACTCATTCGCGGTGACAAGCTGTCGAAAGCGTTGAAGCTGGACAAGATTGCACGGTTGAAGGTGTTCCCGATCGCGATCTCGCTTCCGTGGATCATCGCGCCCGCCGCGCTGCCACAGATTCCCTTGCCCGCCAAGATTCGTACTCGATTCATGCCGCCCGTCGAACTGGATCACGATCCGGCCCGGTGCGAGGACGAGGCGTACGTCGCCGCCAAATACGACGAGGTGCGCGCGAGCATCCAGTCCGGGATGGACGCCCTCGCCAGTAAGCGAAAGTTCCCCGTCTTCGGCTGATTGTTCGCCGCCTCGGCAACGCGGACCGAAGCTGACCGCGATCGTTTCTAACGTCTCCGTCGTAGGGATTCACCGCTACGACGAGGGGCGTCACAGATGATCGAAACATCGGGATTGACCAAGACTTTCCGGCAAGGCAAGAAGACCGTGAATGCGGTACGCGGCATCGACCTGGCGATCGGTGAGGGAGAGTTGGTGGCTCTGCTCGGTCCGAACGGGGCAGGCAAGTCGACCACTCTGCGGATGCTGACCACCCTGCTGACACCGACGTCGGGCTCGGCCCGCATCGCCGGGTTCGACGTGGGCAAGGACCGGGATCGAGTCCGGCGGAGCCTGGGCTACGTGGGGCAGGGAAACGGTGCGGGACACAATCAACGCGTCCGTGACGAGCTCGTCGTGCAGGGCCGGTGCTACGGCATGACGCGTCAGCGATCACGCAGTCGTGCAGACGAATTGATCGAGGCACTCGAGCTCGGCGAGCTCGCTGCCCGTACGGTCTCGACTCTCTCGGGTGGGCAGCGTCGACGGCTCGACATCGCACTGGGTCTGGTGCACCGTCCGCCCCTGTTGTTTCTCGACGAGCCGACCACCGGAATGGATCCGCAGAGCCGAGCGAACCTGTGGGACCACATTCTCCGGCTCAGGCGAGAGATGGGCACCACCATCGTGCTCACCACCCACTATCTCGACGAGGCCGATTCCATGGCCGAGCGGGTGATCGTCGTCGATCGCGGCACCGTCATCGCCGATGACACCGCCAGCGCACTCAAGTCGGAACTGGCAGGCGATCTCATCGTCCTCACCGTGTCCGACGCCGCGGCGTTGGTCCCGCTGCTCGACGGTGTGGGCGGAATCAAGGACGTGACGGTGGCGGGCTCGCGTGTGAACATCAGGGTCGAGCGCGCCGAGGTGGTTCTCCCGGATCTACTGCGGCTCAGCGAGTCTCATGGAATCACGGTGCACACGGCGGACATGACGCGACCTACCCTCGACGATGTGTTCCTCGGCCTCACCGGGCGCAGTCTTCGTGAGAGCGCCGCGGCGGGCACGTCTTCCCTCGAAACCGCGGGAGAACTCCGATGAACGTACTCTCGGGAAGCGCCTTGGTGATGGGCCGCGAACTGCGGCCGATGGTCCGCGATCCGTTCACCGTCATCTTCAGTCTCGTCCAACCGCTCATTCTCCTCGCACTGTTCGGCCCACTGCTCACCGATGTTCCCGGTCTGGGGGACGGAAGTGTGTGGGACTGGTTCGTTCCCGGCGTGCTCGCCATGATCACCATCTTCGGAACGTCCATGACGGGTTCGAATCTGTTGGCCGAGTTGCAGCAGGGTTCGCACGAACGAATGTTGGTGACCCCGTTGCCGCGATCGGCGCTGCTCGTCGGGCGCGCGTTCAAGGAGATGGTGCCGCTGGCCGCACAGGCCGTCCTGATCGTCCTGGTGGCGTTGCCGCTCGGCCTGTCCGTGAATCCGATCGGTGCGGTCGTGGGGATCGTGCTGCTCGGTGTGTTCGGCGTCGGGCTCGGCGCACTGTCCTACTCATTGGCTTTGGCTGTGCGCGGACAGGATTGGGTGTTCTGGTCCATCCAGCAGACCTTGATGTTCCCGCTGCTCATCCTCTCCGGCACGATGCTGCCGCTGACGGCCGCCCCGGGGTGGATGCAGTTCCTGGTGAACATCAACCCCCTCGGATATCTCGTCGACGCCGAGCGTGCACTGTTCGCCGGCGACTTCGCGAGTTCGACGGTGATGGCAGGTGTCGTCGCAGCCGCGGCCACTGCGGCGGTCGGACTTGCCGTCGGGATCCGGGCAATGGGTTCCTCGCGGGTGTGAGGCCGGCTCGAACCGTTCGCGGTGCTCACAGCGCTGCACAACCGAGCCCACAGGCGCAGACTGGCGGTCGTCCGGACAGGGTTCACGAGGAGTGCAACGCCGATGAACAGTCGATCGACTTTGGGATGTGCGGTAATTCTCCTCGCTGTCGCGGGGTGTTCGTCCACTGGAGAGAACCCGTCCACTCCGGCTGAGCCGTCGGCCGCAGAATCGGTGGAATCCGTGGAGTCGGTCGAAGAGGATTCGGGTGGGTCGGATTTCTGCACGCTGTACGCCACACAGGTGGCGCAGGGTCTGGCCAACCTGCGGGAAGCCGAGGCCGGTGGTGTCGAAGTAGCCGAATCCATTGCCGACGATCTCGCTGCGAAGGCCCCGGTGACCCAGTCGGAGCTGCAAGCCGTCGCTCCACCGGAGCCATTGGCGTGGCTACGAGCCATGGAAGAGGCCGACGCCAAGGGTGCGGCAGGCGACTTCAGCGCGATGGATGGGGTGTTCGAGAACCTCACCCTGCTCACCGACTGGTCGATCGCGAACTGCGGCCCCGAGTACGCGCCGATCTTCACCGAATACAAGGCGATCATCGGGTAGGCGATACGAATGAGGGCTCGGCCCCGACGGCGCAGCTCGAACCATTAGGCTCGGCTCATGGATCGGCCTGCGGTAATTCTCGAAAACGATGTGACCGTGTACGACTTCTATCTGCGTCATCAGCAGAATCGTCAGGTCGCGAGGCTGGCGTATGCCGCCCTCGCCCGACGCTTCCGCCCGCGGGTGTCGTACCCCGACGGTGCCCGTGAGGAGCTGCGTCGTCTTGTCTACGACAACACGCGTCTGCTCATCGCGGTCAATCATCTGACCGAGAACGATCCGTACACGCTCGCAGCGGCGGCATGGGCGTCGCCGCTGCGTCCGGTCATCGGTCGCACCCGGGTGCTGGCCAAGGACGAGTTGTTCCAGGAACCCAAGCAGCGCAGGCGAATCGACATGATGGGCGGTATCCCTGTCTTTCGCGGCAAGAATCACGGCATGCGAGCCGTCAGCGCAGCAGGCAGCCGCATGATGGACGTCAGTGCCGAGCGAATGAAGCGGGGCGACGACCTCGCAGTGTTCCCCGAGGGCACCTGCAATCTCGAAGACCCGACGACGGTGCAGCACGTCGGCAGCGGGATCGGCCACATTGCGATGCGGGCGCGCAAGCTCGGGGTCGAACCGGTGCTGGTCTGCATCGGTCTGAGCTACGGCCCCGGTACGCCGAAGGTGAAGCAGGCGAGCGTCTACATCGACTCACCCATCACCGAACTGCCCGAGAAGCCGATCGACATCACCCGAGTAGTGGCAGAGGGAATGCAGAAGGCGCTCGACGGAGCGGTGGCTGCGTACTGACTGAGCCGCCGGGGTTGGTAGAAACAGATGACAGGTAATTCGATTCGGCGTTGTGTCAGGAGATATTCGTGAGCGATCAGATCAAGACGGCCATTGTCACCGGTAGTGCGCGTGGTATCGGCGCTGCGGTAGCGAAGCGGCTGGCCAAGGACGGTTTCGGAGTTGCGGTGGTCGACCTCGACGAGGCCGCGTGCAGCGATACCGTCGGTGCGATTCAGGCCGCAGGTGGGCAGGCAGTGGCCATCGGTGCCAACGTCGCCGACGAGGAATCCGTCCAGACCGCGGTCGATCGCATCGCCGGCGAGTTCGGTGCGCCGACCGTACTGATCAACAACGCAGGCATCACTCGCGACAACCTGCTGTTCAAGATGACCGTGCAGGACTGGGATTCCGTTCTCGGCGTGCACCTGCGCGGATCGTTCCTGATGACCCGCGCGGTCCAGAAGCACATGATCGACGCCAAGTGGGGTCGCATCGTCAACCTGTCGAGCACGTCCGCCCTCGGCAACCGTGGCCAGGCCAACTACTCCGCCGCCAAGGCCGGAATGCAGGGCTTCACCAAGACCCTTGCCATCGAACTCGGCAAGTTCGGTGTCACCGCCAACGCCATCGCCCCCGGGTTCATCGAGACGGAGATGACGGCGGCCACCGCAGAACGTGTCGGCATGCCGTTCGAGGACTTCAAAGCTGCTGCGGCGTCGCAGATTCCGGTCAATCGCGTCGGACACCCCGACGACATCGCGCACCTGGCGTCGTTCTTCGTCAGCGAGGGTGCAGGCTTCATCTCGGGTCAGGTCGTCTACGCCGCTGGTGGGCCGAAGGACTGACCTCTCCTGAACGCGTGAATGGACCATTCACAGGCCCAGACGGGTGTCAATGGTCCATTCACGCCGAACGGATACGGACTACGGCGTCGGCATTCCGCCGTTGACGTTCAGTGTGTCGCCGCTGACGTAACCCGATTCGGCCGACGACAGATAGACGTACGCACCGGCGATCTCGGCAGGCTGCCCGGCGCGTCCGAGCGGTGTTTCCTTGCCGAATTCCGGCAGTGCCGAGGTCGGCTGACCGCCGGCTGCCTGCAGCGGTGTCCAGAACGGTCCCGGCGCAACCACATTGACGCGAATACCCTTGGGTGCCAACTGCTGGGCGAGGGCCTTGCTGATGGTGTTGATGGCCATCTTCGTGGTCGCGTAATCCACCAGTCCGGGTGACGGTGTGTATGCCTGGATCGAGCTGGTGTTCACGATGGTGGAACCGGCGGGCATGTGCGGCACCGCTTCCTGGATGATCCAGAACAATGCGTAGACGTTGGTTTTGAACGTCTGATCGAATTGCTCGGACGTCAGGTCGGCCAGGTCTTCGACGAACTGCTGTTTACCGGCAACGTTGATCAGCAGGTCGAGGCCACCGAGTTCGTCGACGGCAGTGCGCACGATACCGCGCGCGGCCTGCTCGTCGGTGATATCTGCCGGTGCCAGGACTG
Source organism: Rhodococcus sp. 15-2388-1-1a (assembly GCF_002259145.1). Classification (NCBI taxonomy): domain Bacteria; kingdom Bacillati; phylum Actinomycetota; class Actinomycetes; order Mycobacteriales; family Nocardiaceae; genus Rhodococcus; species Rhodococcus sp. 15-2388-1-1a. The sequence continues at coordinate 50,730 of NZ_NPFP01000031.1, forward strand.
CGGTGCGTCCGGCGTCGCGTACCAGCTGAGCAACTTCCTGAGCGTCTTTTTCTTCCGACGGCAGGTAGTTGAGCACCACGTCGGCACCCTCGCGGGCGATGGCAATGGCTGCTGCGCGACCGATTCCGGAGTCGGCACCGGTGACGAGCGCTTTGCGGCCGGTCAGGCGACCGGAACCGCGATAGCTGTTCTCGCCGTGGTCGGCGAGAGGCTGAAGATCTGCGGCCAGACCGGGCGGATCCTGGTGCTGCTCCGGGAAGCCGTCCTGACGGTACTGCGTGACGGGGTTGGTGAAGGTGTACTGATCGCTCACTGTGGAATCGACTCCGAATACGGTGAAATGCGTGAAGAACCTTTGCTTGATTCCGTGTATTTCACGCATGCCCCGATCCGGTCGGCCACAAACTGTGACCGACCGGACCGGCCTTACAGCAACTCAGGGCAGTATCGAGTCGACGTAGCCGCCGTCGACGCGTAGAGCGCCACCGGTGGTCGCAGAGGCTTGCTCGGAGCTCAGATAGACGATCATGTTGCCGATCTCCTTCGGCTCGATCAGCCGGCCGATCAACGATTGCGGACGGTTCTCCTTCATGAACTTGGCTTGAGCTTCGTCCCAGGGCAGTTCGTCGCCGACGAGCTCGGCCACGAATTTCTCGACGCCCTCGGTGTGGGTAGGTCCGACAATCACGGAATTGACCGTAACGCCAGTTCCTGCAGCGGCTTTCGCGAACCCGCGGGTCACCGCGAGTAGGGCTGTCTTCGTCATTCCGTAGTGGATCATCTCTTCGGGAATCACGACTGCGGAATCGCTGCAGATATTCTGGATTCGGCCCCAGCCCGCTTCGGTCATCGCCGGCAGATAGGTGCGGATCAGCCGGATTGCCGAGAGCACGTTCACCTCGAAATAGCGTCGCCATTCGTCGTCGTCGATGTCGAGGGCGGCTTTGGCTCCGAAGATTCCGAGATTGTTCACCAGAATATCGACCACCGGGACCGTGGCGAGCAGCGTCTCGACCCCTTCGGCCGTCGCGAGATCGGCTGCCACGACGATCACTCGTGCGCCGGGTACTTCGGTGAGCAGTTGTTCCTCGGCCGAATCCAGCGCGGATGCGCTCCGACCGTTGAGTACGACGCGCGCACCGGCGCGGGCCAATTCGGTGGCGATGGCCAATCCGATGCCCTGACTGGAGCCGGAGATCAATGCAGTTCGGCCGTCGAGATCGATGTTCATGAAGCCTCCCAGTGTTGTGGAACGACTCCAGTGTGCGCCTTTCGAAGACGTGAATGGTCCATTCACCGGCCCTGACGGGGGTGAATGGACCATTCACGCAGACTCGGGGGGGGACTGCTACGAATACGAGTAGAAACCCTTACCGGTTTTGCGGCCCAGCATTCCGGCGTCCACCATGCGCTGCAGCAGTGGCGGCGGAGCGTAGTGCGGTTCGCGGAACTCCGCGTAGAGGGACTCGGCGACCGCGAGGGTGACGTCGAGGCCGACGGTGTCGGTCAGACGCAACGGGCCCATGGGGTGTGCGCAGCCGTTGACCATGCCCTCGTCGATGTCCTCAGCGCTGGCGAAGCCGGACTCGAGCATGCGGATGGCCGAGACCATGTACGGGATGAGCAAGGCGTTGACGATGAATCCGGCGCGATCCCCGGCGCGAATCGTCTTCTTGCCCAGCGTGTTTCCGGCGTAATCCGTCACCGCTGCAACGGTCTCTTCGCTGGTGAGAAGGCTGACGACGATCTCGACCAACGGCAGCACCGGCACCGGGTTGAAGAAGTGCACTCCGACGACCTTGTCGGGACGCTTCGTCGCGTTGGCCATCTTGATGACGGGGATCGACGACGTGTTGGTGGCCAGGATTCCGTCGGGCTTGACGATGGAATCGAGCTTTCCGAACAGATCGAGCTTGAGCGATTCGATCTCCGGTGCTGCCTCCACCACGAGATCGCGGTCTGCGAAATCGTCGATGTCGAGCGTCAACGTGATTGCTGCTCGGGCCTTCTCGGCCGCGTCGGCTTCGATGCGGCCGGACTTGACGGCGCGGGCGAACGACTTGTCGAGGCGTGCCTCTGCAGCATCGGCTGTGGCCTGACTGGTTTCGAGGATCAGCACCGAACTGCCGGAGCGAGCACACATCTCGGCGATGCCTGCTCCCATGGTGCCGCCGCCGATGACGCCTACGAGGTTGATGTCGCTCATTTGAGCAGCGCCCGCGACATGACGACACGCTGAATCTGGTTGGTGCCCTCGTAGATCTGGGTGATCTTGGCGTCGCGCATCATGCGCTCGACCGGGAAGTCGGTGGTGTAGCCGGCACCGCCGAAGAGCTGCACCGCGTCGGTGGTGACCTCCATGGCCACGTCCGAGGCGAAGCACTTCGCTGCTGCCGAGATGAACCCGAGGTTCTTCTCGCCGCGCTCGGCGCGGGCTGCGGAGCTGTAGACCATCAGTCGAGCCGCTTCGACCTTCATCGCCATGTCGGCGAGCATGAACTGCACGGCCTGGAAGCTCGAGATCGCGGTGCCGAACTGCTTACGGTCCTTGGTGTATGCGATGGCTGCGTCGAGTGCGCCCTGTGCCAGGCCGACAGCCTGCGCGCCGATGGTGGGGCGCGTGTGGTCGAGTGTTTCCAGCGCGGTCTTGAAACCGGTGCCCGGGTCGCCGATGATGCGATCGCCGGGGATCTTGCAGTTCTCGAAGTAGAGCTCGGCGGTGGGTGAGCCCTTGATGCCGAGCTTCTTCTCCTTGGGGCCGACGACAAATCCCTCGTCGTCCTTGTGCACGATGAACGAGGAGATGCCGTTGGCGCCCTTGTCGGGATCGGTCACGGCCATGACGGTGTACCACTCGGACTTGCCGCCGTTGGTGATCCAACACTTGGAGCCGTTGAGGATCCAGTCGTCGCCATCGGCCTTGGCGCGGGTGCGCATGCTCGCCGCGTCGGATCCTGCTTCGCGCTCGGACAGGGCGTACGACGCCATCGCGCCACCGGCGAGAGACGGCAGAACCTGCTTCTTGAGCTCCTCGGAGCCCTTGAGGATCAGGCCCATCGTGCCGAGCTTGTTGACCGCGGGGATCAGCGAGGACGACCCGCACACGCGTGCAACCTCTTCGATGACGATGCAGGCAGCGACGGAATCGGCACCCTGGCCGTCGTACTCCTCGGGAACGTGGATGGCGTTGAAGCCCGAGGCATTCAGCGCTTTGAGCGCCTCCTCGGGGAAACGGGAGTCCTCGTCGACCTCTTTGGCGTACGGAGCGATCTCCTTCTCCGAGAGAGCCCGAATGGCCGCGCGCAGTTCGTCGTGCTCTTCGGGCGATTGATACAGATCGAAGTCGGGATTTCCGGCCATGTCGGCCACGCTCCTCGGTGTGTCGGGGGTGGCACTGCCCACAGGGGGCACTCAGTGCCAAGGATTGCCCCAGTGTACGTCCGGATTCGGACCGATTCAAGACCGGGTCTTCGGCATCCGGCACTCAGTGCCACTCGGTCCGGACACATCAGGCGGTTGTGTGATCGGCCAACGCATCGACGACTTTGGCGACGGACGTGCCCCGGGGGAACGACGCAACGACGATCTCACCGAAGAACTGCGCGCGGACCTGCGCCAGTGCCGAACGCAGATCCTCGACGGATGTCGGCAGGCCGTCGCGAATCATTCGACGAAGGATGTAGTTGTGCGTCGCAGTCACCGAAGCCGAGAACTGCAGAATCTCCAGGTGAGGGTGATCGGGCAGAACGCGCTGCAGATATTCGACGAAGAGTCGGTCGTAGCGAAACACGGTGACGATCTCCCGATCGCGCAGCGCAGGGTTGCGGTGCACCACCTGATAGCGCAGGCGCGACATCTCGATCCACTCGGAGAATCGCTCGTACACCTGCTGCGCGGCATCGCACACCGCCTGCCAGGGATCGCCCTCGTTCGATTCGAGGAAGGCGCCTGCCTGCTCGAGCAGTATTTCGTGATCGGCGAAGACGACGTCTTCCTTGGCGCGGAACTGACGAAAGAACGTCCGACGCGAGATTCCGGCGGCACCGGCGATGTCGTCCACCGTCGTCGACTCGTATCCCTTGACGGAGAACAGGTCGAGGGCCGCTGTGGCCACGGTGAGCCTGAAGTCGGTCGATTCTTCCGGGTCTCCGCGCATGGGAGTGAAGGTAGCCGAGTTTCGGGACGTGCAGGGAGGTCGTCCCGTTCCGTCCTTTGATTGCTAGTGTTCGCAAGTAGCCTGCTGCGCGGTGGTGGGTGCCACGGGAGGACTTCATGGCCACGGATTCGAGCCGGCCGCTCTACAGAATGAAAGCCGACTTCTTCAAGACGTTGGCGCATCCCGCCCGTATTCGGGTGCTGGAGTTGCTGAGCGAGCGCGAGCACGCCGTGTCCGAGATGCTGCCGGAAATCGGCATCGAGCCGGCCAATCTGTCTCAGCAGTTGTCCATCCTGCGGCGCGCCGGTCTCATCGAAGGCACCCGGGAAGGCCTGTCGGTGTCCTACACATTGACGTCGCCGAAGGTGGCCGACCTGTTGGTCGTTGCGCGGGAAATACTCACGGGAGTGGTGGCCAACCAGGCCGAGCAGCTCGAAGGCGAGTCCGGAGCGCGCGCCTGACTCGACGGTTCGGGATGGTCTGGCTCACGTCGCTGTTCACCTGATTCATTACTTGCTAAACTTAGCAAGTAGCTCGATCAGGATCGATGAGTTCTCAGAAAGCGTCACATGTCCGAACCGACGAAACCCGCCCGCAAGACCGACGCCGTGAGGGCTGTGACCGCGCTCCTGCCCAGGTGGAGCGAGTGGAAACCCGCCCTCCGCGCGCCCGGTGCGGATCTGCTGGCCGGCCTGATCGTGGCCCTGGTCGCGTTGCCTCTGGCGCTCGGCTTCGGCGTCAGTACCGGCCTGGGTGCGGCGGCCGGATTGACCACGGCGATCATCGCGGGAGTCGTGGCCGCGGTATTCGGCGGATCGCGGTTCCAGGTGTCCGGTCCGACCGGTGCCATGACGGTGGTGCTCGTGCCGATCGTCGCCGAATACGGGCCGACCGGAGTGCTCGCCGTCGGCCTGATGGCCGGGGTGATCCTGCTCGCGCTCGCCGTCGCCGGAGTCGGTCGAGCCGTCCGGTACATGCCGGCACCCGTCATCGAAGGGTTCACCGCCGGCATCGCCGTCGTCATTGCGCTGCAACAGGTTCCGTCGGCCCTGGGTATCACCGACGCCGAGGGTGACAAGGTGTGGCAGTCCGCGTTCGACGCGGTGCGCTCGTTCGTCTCGCACGCGAGCATTCTGACGCCCACCGTGGCCGTCACGGTCGCGATCGTCATGCTCGTCGGTGGCCGCCTGGCTCCGAAAGTACCGTTCTCTCTGGTTGCGGTCGCGGGAGCAACGGTGGTCACCCAACTGTTCGATCTCGACATCGCCCGGATCGGCACGATTCCGTCGTCGTTGTCCGCTCCGAGCCTGAGCTTCTTCCACCTCGGTGACGTGACGGCGTTGTTGGCACCGGCGTTCGCCGTCGCTGCGCTGGCTGCCCTGGAATCGTTGCTGTCCGCGACCGCGGCGGACTCGATGGGCGTCGGCGCGCGGCACAATCCCGACCGTGAACTGTTCGGGCAAGGGCTGGCGAACATCGCCGCGCCATTGTTCGGCGGTATCCCCGCCACCGGTGCCATCGCCCGCACTGCCGTCAACGTCAGATCCGGAGCACGCACCAGGCTCGCTGCGCTCACCCATGCCGTGATCCTCGCCGCGATCATGTATTCCGCCGCGGGTCTGGTGGCCGACATTCCACTCGCTGCCCTCGCCGGGGTGCTCCTGGCGACGACGGTGCGCATGGTCGAAACCGCGTCCATCCGAGCAATTTCCCGCGCCGGTCGTGGGGACACCGTGGTGATGTTGTCGACCTTTCTCGTCACGGTCGTTTTCGACCTGGTGACGGCGGTGGCGGTCGGTGTCGGGTTCGCTGCGGTGCTGGCACTGCGCGCCGTCGCGCGATCGGCCACCGTCGAGCAGGTGCCCCTCGATGCACTCGACGCGGTCTCGAAGGAAGAACAAGACCTGCTGCGCGAGCACATCGTCGCCTACCGGATCGACGGTGCACTGTTCTTCGGAGCCGCGCACAGCTTTCTGCTCGAGCTCGCCGACGTGTCGGACGTGAAAGTGGTGATCCTGCGCATGTCGCGGGTGACCACCATCGATGCCACCGGAGCCATCGTCCTCAAGGACACGATCACCGAACTCGAACACCGCCGCATCACCGTCCTCATCTCCGCGGCCAAACCCGAACACCTGCGTCCGTTGACGGCGCTGGGCGTGTTCACCACCAAGGACGACGAAGCGCGCCGTGTTTTCGAGACCACGCCGCAGGCCATCGCCTACGCGCGCACGCTGGTGACCGAGGCAACCGCGCCTCGCGGGTAGGGTCCAAGTCACACTTGCGTAGGAAAGGACCGGCTCATCGTGGCTCTCGTTGCAGGGATCGACTCCTCCACCCAATCGTGCAAAGTCTTCGTTCGTGACGCCGAATCGGGAGATTTGGTGCGCCAGGGGCGAGCCGCCCATCCCGACGGTACCGAGGTCGACCCACAGCGATGGAAAGACGCGCTCGACGAGGCGGTGGCAGCAGCAGGCGGACTCGACGACGTGGACGCGGTGTCGGTGGGCGCGCAGCAGCACGGCATGGTGTGCCTCGACGACGCGGGATCAGTGGTCCGTAAAGCGTTGTTGTGGAACGACACTCGGTCGGCGCAGGCCGCGACGGACTTGGTGTCGGAGTTGGGGAAGGAGACCGGCGTCGACGGCGGGCAGGCCTGGGCCGACGCCGTCGGAGTGGTTCCATTGGCCTCGATCACCGTCGCCAAGTTGCGATGGCTCGCCGACCACGAGCCGGAGAACGCCGATCGCACTGCGGCGGTGTGCCTTCCACACGATTGGCTCAGTTGGCAGCTCGGCGGGGCATCGGGGCTCGACGCTCTGGCTACCGATCGAGGCGACGCCAGTGGCACCGGGTATTTCTCCGCCGCGTCGAACGAGTATCGAACCGACCTGTTGCAGTTCGGTTTTCGTGGGCGTAACCCGCAGCTTCCGCGGGTCGCCGCACCGAACGAGACCATCGGCCGCACACCGAGCGGGGCCCTCATCGGACCGGGGACCGGAGACAATGCCGCCGCGGCCCTTGCTCTCGATGCCCAGCCCGGTGACGTGGTGGTGTCGGTGGGGACCTCCGGCGTCGTATCGGCGGTGACCTCGGTTGCGGCAGCCGACGGTTCGGGTCTCGTCGCCGGATTCGCCGACGCCACCGGCCGTCAGTTGCCGTTGGTGTGCACGCTCAACGCTGCCCGGGTGCTCGATGCCACGGCGCGTCTGCTGGGCGTCGATCATGACGAATTGTCTCGATTGGCGCTGTCGACGACCAGCGAAGGTCTGGTGTTGGTGCCGTATCTCGAAGGTGAGCGCACCCCCAACCGCCCCGATGCATCCGGTGCGATTCACGGCCTGCGACTGAACAATTCGACGCCCGGTCACCTGGCGCGAGCGGCAATCGAGGGACTGCTGTGCGGCTTGGCCGACGGCATCGATCACCTGCGTGCACAGGGGGTGGAGACGAAGCGGGTGCTGCTCATCGGCGGCGGCGCGAAATCGGCTGCGGTGCGCGAGCTGGCCCCGGCCATTCTCGGGGTCCCGGTGATCGTGCCCGAGCCGGGTGAATACGTCGCCGACGGTGCCGCGCGCCAGGCTGCATGGACGTTGGCCGGGACCGTTGAGCCGCCGACCTGGGCGCAGGCCGCGTCGAAGACATACGAGGCAGACCCGACCCCGGCGGTGCGAGAACGCTACGCCGAGGTGCGGGATCTGACCGAGGGCGCCGCCCCCAGGTGAGCGGAACCTCGTAGCAGAGGTCGAGTTCGGAGTGGAGCCTGCGGAACGACCGCAGGCTCCACGCGCACGTGCGGCGCAGCCGCTCTCACGCTCTAGGGAATCAGGCGCGCGTCTCGGTAGCGCTGAATCACCGAGGCGATGGCATCCGGCGTGGACCGGAAGCCGAGGAAGCCGGCCTTCTTGGACTTGTTCATGTCGGTCAGGCATTCCATGTCGCGGCCGAGGTCGCCGTCGGTGTGCCACCACGACGCCAGACGGGAGACATCGCTCTCCACCAGATCGTGCTTCTCCGCGATGCGCTTCCACGCGGCAGCCGCGTCGGACATGCGGGGTTCGAGGGGACGCGGTTCGGTGTCGAAGCCCTCGGGCTCGACGCCGAAGTGCGCGGCGAACTGCGGCCACAGCCAGCGCCAACGGAACACGTCACCGTTGGCGATGTTGAAGGCCTCGTTGTGCGCATTGTCATCGGTTGCGGCCCAGACCATCTGCTCGGCGAGCAGGTCGGCGTCGGTGAGGTCGGTGAGCCCGTTCCACTGGGTCTCGGAACCGGGGAAGACGAACTTCTCACCGAGTTCCTTGCAGATCGACGCGTACACGGACAGCGTCAGCATCATGTTCATCGCGTTGCCGACCGCGAAGCCGGAGATGGTGTGGGCGCGGTGCACGCTCCAACCGAATCCGAACTTCTCGGCACCGGCGAACAGTTCGTCTTCCTGCGCGTAGTAGAAGTTCGGGGTGTCGAGGCGATCCTCGGTCTCGTGGAACGGCGTCTCGGCCATCACTGACTCACCGTAGGCATCGAACGGTCCGAGGTAGTGCTTGAGGCCGGTCATCAGCGCGACGTGCTTCACCGACTCGAGGGGCCCGAGAACATTCAGCACATTGCGTAGGGTCGCCGAGTTGACCTCGATGTTCTCCTGCTCGGAGTCCTTCTTCATCCATGCGGTGAAGAACACGACCTCGGGGCGAACGTCCTTCAGAGCCTTCTCGAGCGAGGCCGGATCGAGCAGGTCCGCGGCCACCGGCACGACGCCGTCGACGGGGGTACTTCCGCTGCGACTCAGTCCGTAGGTGGTCCAGCCTGCATCGAGTGCTGCGTGGCACAGGGCCTGGCCGGAAATGCCGGTGGCACCGACGATCAGCGCGCGCGTGGTGTTCGTAGTCATCCGCACCGACTACCCACTGGAGCCGATGCAACACGTGACACGGCCCTCACATCAGAGCGAGTACCTGCTGGGCGACGAGAACGAGTGCGCCGGCTGCGGAGACACCGATCGCGGTGATGCGCAGGCGTCGACGATCGAGAACGCGATTGACCACGCGAGAGAGCAGGAAACCGAGAACTGTCGCCGGGGCCAGGAACACGAACAGCGTCGCGGTATGGGCGTCCACTGCGCCGGCCACCGCCAGTACCGCCAGCGAGATGAGTGATCCGACGAGGAAGAAGCAGCTCATGGTGCTGCGCAGTTCGGCTCCGGTGTTGCGTTGCCACACCAGGGCCATCGGCGGTCCGCCGATGGAGGTGGCCGTTCCCAGAATTCCCGACGCGGCCCCGGCCACCACCAGGTTTCGTCTGTGCGGCAACGGGACCCAACCGAAGGACGTCAGTGCGACGCCGCTCAGCACCACCAGCGCGAGCAGGATGGCCAGGCCGCGCTCGGGCAACAGCACGAGCAGCAGTGCGCCCACCGCCGATCCGGGTAGGCGACCGGCCAGCGCCCACCCCGCGCCCGAGAGGTCGAGGGCAGTGCGATCACGAACCAGGACGAGCACACTGACGACCACGGCGAGCATGATCAGCGTCGCTGGGATGAGTCCGGGGTCGACGATGGCCACGATGGGCGCGGCGAGCATGCCCATGCCGAATCCGATGGACGCCTGCATCGCCGACGCGAAGAAGATGGCAAGCGCGACGACGACGAATCCGGTGACGCTCAGGTCTGTCGCCATCACGTCCCGGCAGCGACGAGGCCGAGATTGCCTGCGGCGAGCGGATAGTGGCATTCGGCGATGTGATCGGCCTCGTCGGCGTCGAGCGCCACCGGGGGTGCCTCACTGGCGCACAGTTCGGTCGCTTTCCAGCAGCGTGTGCGGAATCGGCATCCCGACGGCGGGTTCAGCGGCGACGGTACCTCGCCCTTCAGCAGGATCTTCGTCCCGCGGTTCGACGCGTCGAGTGTGGGTGCGGCCGACATCAACGCCGCGGTGTACGGGTGCGCGGGTCGCTCGAATACTGCTTCGGTAGCACCGGATTCGACGATGCGGCCCAGGTACATCACGGCGACGCGGTCGGCGACGTGTCGGACGACCGACAGATCGTGCGAGATGAACACGTACGAGATGCCGAGTTGCTTCTGTAGGTCGTTGAGCAGGTTGAGCACCTGCGCCTGGACCGAGAGATCGAGTGCCGAGACCGGCTCGTCGCAGATGATCACGTCGGGGTTCAACGCCAGGGCCCGCGCGATGCCGAGGCGCTGGCGTTGACCGCCGGAGAACTCTTGCGGGAATCGGTTCTCGTCGCTCGGTCGTAGGCCCACCAGATGCAACAGCTCACGCACTCGTGCGGAGCGATCGCGGCGAGTCTTGTACAGGCCTTTGTGAGTTCGCCACGGCTCGCCGATGATGTCACCTGCCGTCATTCGCGAGTTCAGTGAACCGTACGGGTCCTGGAACACCATCTGTACTCGTCGACGCCACGCGAGGAGTTCCTTGCCGCGCAGGGCGAACGGATCGATGCCGTCGAAGGCCACGGTTCCAGAGTCGGGTCGTTCGAGCATCATCAGCGTGCGCGCGAGAGTGGACTTGCCGCAGCCGGATTCACCCACCAGTCCGAGGGTCTCGCCGCGTCGCAGGTCCAGGTCGATGGCGTCGAGGGCGCGGAGCTTGCCGCGGCCGACGTCGAAGGTCTTGTTCAGGCCGCGCACGGTCAACAGTTGTTCAGACATGGCTGGATACCTCGTTCGGGAAGTGGCACGCCGACATTCGGCCGTCGCCGACGGATTCGAGCGGAGGGCGTGTGCTGATGCAGATGTCGCGGGCGATGGGGCAACGGGCCTGATAGACGCACCCGTCGGGGATCGAATGGAGATCCGGCGGGGTGCCGCCGATCGACTTCAGATCCTCACCGCGGACGGCGTGTACAGGGACCGAGTCGAGCAGTCCCTTGGTGTACGGGTGGCGCGGTTCGCCGAACACCTCGGACACCGGTCCGGTCTCGACGACGTTGCCCGCGTACATGATCGCGACCCGGTCGGCTTCCTCTGCCACCAGGGCGAGATCGTGGGTGATCAGGACGACGGCCATGTCGTGCTCGGTGCGCAGTTCCTTCAGCAGAGCCATGATCTGCGCCTGCACCGTCACGTCGAGCGCAGTGGTGGGTTCGTCGGCCAGCAGTACCGACGGACTCAGGGCCACGGCCATCGCGATCAGCAGTCGCTGACGCATGCCACCGGAGAACTGGTGCGGGTAGGAGTCGGCGCGCGATTCGGGCTCGGGAATGCCGACGCGGGCCATGAGTGTGATCGCCTCGACGCGTGCCTGTTTGGCCGACATGCCCCGGTGGATCCGAAACGGTTCGGCCAGTTGCGTTCCCACGGTGTAGACGGGATTGAGTGCCGTCAGTGCATCCTGGAAGACGATGGCCAGTTCGGTGGCCGCGATGGTGCGTCGCACCTTGGTCTTGGCGGTGACCAGATCGACGTCGCCCAGCTCCACCGAGCCGCCGGTGATGTCGGCGATCGGTTCGAGCAACCCGACGACGGCCTGGGCGGTCATCGACTTACCACAGCCGGATTCACCCAACAGAGCGAGGGTTTCGCCGCGGCGTGCGGAGAAGGTGACGTTGTCGACGGCGCGAATGACGCCCGACGGTGTCCGCAGATCGACCGTCAGTCCGCGGACGTCCAGAGCGATGCTGCCGGTATCGGAACGCCGAGGTGCGGTTGCCGGTGCGCTCATGAGACGACCTTTCGTGCGGGGATCAGGCGAGACCGCTTGGAGCGGGGGACATTGAGTCGCCACCGCTGTGCCGGATCGGTGGCGATGCGGGCCCACGCGGCGAGGACAGTGGCCGAGACGGTCGTCAACACGATGGCCAGGCCGGGGAAGAAGGAGAGCCACCAGGCGGTCTGCAGGTAGGTACGGCCCTGCGAGACCATCAGGCCCCACGAGACGTCGGGTGGCTGAATGCCGATGCCCAGGAAGCTCAGTGACGATTCGGCGAGAATGACGAAGCAGAAGTCCAGGGTGGCGACGGTGAGCAGGGTCGGCAGCAGAATCGGGGCCACGTGGCGTCGGATCACCGATCCGCTCTTCGCGCCGAACGTACGGGCGGCATCCACGAACAATCGACTCTGCAGTTCGGCGGACTCGGCGCGGGCGGTACGCAGGTAGATGGGGATACGCGTGACCGTCAGGACCAGAACGATGTTCGCGGCACTGGGCGAGAAGACGTAGAGCACGACGACGGCCATCAGCAGCGACGGGAAGCTGAGGATGACATCGGCGACGCGCATCGCCGCGGTCTCGCGCCAACCGCGATGGAAGCCGGCCCACATCCCGATGAACGACCCGATGATCGCCGAGAGGATCACCGCCGGAATGGCCACCGACAGTGTGGTTCTGCTGGCCACGATCAACCGGGCCAGCATGCTGCGCCCCAGTGGATCGGTACCGAGGATGTTCATCCAGCCGGTGTCGAGGGTGAACGGCGGCAGGTTCGAGCGGTCGAGATCTTGATCGGTAGCAGCATCACCGACCAACATCGGGCCGAAGATCGCGGTGAGGAAGACCAGCACCAGAATCGCGGCGGCGACGGTGGCGACCCTGTCTCGCAGGAGCAGCTTCCACAACGGGGCCGATGCCTTGCGGGCTTCCACCGGAACCGTAGGTGGAACATCCTCGGGCTCGGACGTTTTCGGTGCTTCGAAGTCGAGTGACATGTTCTTACCTAGACCTTCACCTTGTCGCGAACCCGGGCGTCGAGCAATGCATAACAGGCATCGATGACGATGTTGAGCACGAAGATGCTCACCGCCGTCAACAGCACGGCCGCCTGCAGAACGGCGAAGTCGCGCTGCAGGATGGCGTCGATCATCAACTTTCCGATGCCGGGCCACCCGAAGATGGCCTCGACGACCACCGCGCCGTTGACGAGTCCGACCATCAGGTCGCCTGCAACCGTGAGCGCCGGTGCCGCGGCGTTGCGTAGGGCGTGGTGGGTGACGACCCGAAGATCTCCTGCCCCTTTGCTTCTCGCGAGCCGAACGTACGGTGCCGACAGTGCGGAGACCATCGCGCCACGCACCACCTGAGTCAGCACGCCGAGGGGTCGAATGAGCAGTGTGGCGATCGGCAACACCCACGAGAGCATTCCGCTGTCCACGCCCGAGGTGGGTAGCCAGCCGAACACGATGGCGAAGACGTAGACGCCCATGATGGCGAACCAGAAGTCGGGGATCGACGCGGCCGTCATCGACAACAGGCTCGAGATGCGATCGGCCAACGAGTTCGGTCGGTACGCAGCCCAGCAGCCGATGATCACGGCACCGAGGATGGCGAGGAACATCGTCGCGAAGGCGAGCTGCAGCGTTGCGGGGAAGGCGCGCAATGCCATCGCCGACGCGTCCTCACCGGTGCGGAGCGACTGCCCGAAGTCGAGTTGGACGACGCCCTTGAAGTAGTCCATCAGCTGCGTCAGCACCGGCTGATCGAAGCCGTTGGTGGCACGGAACGCCTCGCGCTGCGCTTGGGTGGCCGACTCGGGTAGGTACAGGCTGGTGGGGTCGCCGGTGAGACGAGCGAGGAAGAACACGCCCAGCAGGACGACGAACAAGGGGATCAGGCTGGTGTAGATCCGTCGGCGCAGAAATCTGAACATGTCAGGGCCTCTCGGTATCGGCGCGCGTCATCGCGGCCAGGTGCATTTCGTCGACCGTGGCCGAGTTCGGCGTGTAGTCGACCGAGGCGGCCTTGGCGAGCACCCCGTTCATGTGCGCGATGTAGGCCATCTGCATGATGTCCTTCGGTTCGTCGGCGAACACCTGGGCGTATGCGGCCTGCCTGTCTTCTCCGGTGAGGGCACCGGCGGCAGCGATCTCCTTGTCGAATTCCGCTGTGCCGTAGGCACTCTGGAATCCGTCACTGGTGAAGTACTGATCGACGGTGAAGGCGGAGTCGCCGGCCTGGTTGCCGTGCTGAATCACCAGCAGATACGGACCGACGTCCGGGAACGGACGTTCCTGGTATTCGGCGGTACCGGCGGCGTCCATCATTTCGATCTTGACGTTCATGCCGATCTTGGACAGTGAGTTCTGGATGACCTCCACTGTCTCGTTGATCTTGGGGAACTGTCCGGTGCGTCCGATCAGGCGGATCTCGGTGTCCACCGGTACCCCGTCTGCCCGTGCCTCGTCGATCAGCGTGCGGGCCTGGTCCATGTCGTATGGCCACGGCGTCAGGTCCTCGTTGTAGCCGACGACGCCCTCGGAAATCAGCTGTGCTGCAGGTGAACCGAGTCCGCGGAAGAGTGCCTTGACGACGCCGTCGCGATTGATCGCGTAGTTGATCGCCTGCCGCACCCGCATGTCGTCCAGTGGTGGCTGGGCGGCCTGGATGCGGAGCGCCGTCGTTTCGTTGTTGGGGTACGCGACCCCGAGGTCGCCTGCACCGTCCTCCGGTCCGACAGAGGTTGCGATCTCGGCCTCGCCGTTGGTCACCATCGAGGCGCGGACGCTGCCCTCGCTGCGCCACTGGTACTCGGCCCTGGCGTACTCGGGCTTCGGACCCCAGTAGGTCTCGTTGCGTACGAGCGAGAGCTTCTGGCCGTAGTCCCACCGCTCGATCGCGAACGGTCCCGTTCCGATGGGCTCGCGTACCCGCTCGGTGTAGCTGGCTGTGCGCGGGACCATCTCCACGAACGACAGGCGCAGCGGCAGAATCGGGTCGGGTTCCGGCGACTGCACGGTCAGCGTCATCGGGTCGACCGCCGTGACCACCAGATTCGCGTCGCCGAACACGTACCCCTCGACGTTGCAGCCCAGTTCCGAGTTGACCGTGCGATCGATGGAGAACGCGGCGTCCTCGGCCTCGAAGGGACTGCCGTCGCTGAACGTCACACCGGGGTGGATCGCGAACGTCCATTCGGTATCGGAGGTCTGCTTCCACGAGTCGGCGAGCTTGGGTTCGAGATCGCCGGTGCTGGGATTGCGCTCCATGAGCGGCTCGGTGATGTTCGAGCGCGTCACCACACCCACCGATGTCAGTGAGACATCGCAGGCTTCGAGGGTCGGCGGCTCCTGCGGCAGAACGATGCGGAGAGTATCTGCGCGGCTCGGTCCACCGTTGTTGGAATTGGCGACGGTGCAACCGCTCACTACAAGTGAAAATGACAGTGCGCAAACGGCTATTGCGGCGACGCGATGGGTCCGTCCCTGCTGCACGAAGAGTGCAGGGCTCATGGTGGCCTCCAGTGGGAAAAGGATCCGCGTCTGCGAGTCGCAGCCGAATCTGTGACGGTAGACACACGGTATGAGCGGGCTGTCTTCACCGTCAACCGGACGAATTGCCCTTCCCGGCCAGTTTTGTGGGTCACAGGGACAGTTTCGATGAGGCCTGAATCACATCTGCAGTGGACTGACCAGGTCGGATGTAAGGAAGACCGGACGGGTCTGCATCGGCAATGCGTCGTTCATGCCGTTTGGGTATCGGTCCATGTTATTTCCGTGTTGGACAGGTATTCGAGGAGCGGCATACCGTACAGGAAACGCGCACGTTCCACCATCTCGCGAGGAGAACAATGGTCACCGTCAGCTCGCAGAGTTCCTCTGTGTCTCAACCGGATTCGCAACAGGGCGGTCGAGTGCTCCGAGTCGGGCCGCTCAAACCGTCGCTGATGGACACCTTGGTTGCCGAGTACGACGCGCTGGAACTGCCCGAAGGCGATGGTCGTGACGAATTCCTCGATGCGCACGGCGAATCGATCACCGCAGTGGTCACCTCCGGCCGCACCGGCGTCGATGCCGCGTTGATGGAGCGATTGCCGCAGCTCGGAGCCGTGGTGAACTTCGGCGTCGGATACGACACCACCGATGTCGACGCCGCAGCAGACCGCGGCATCGCCGTGAGCAACACCCCCGACGTGTTGACCGACTGTGTGGCGGACCTCGCTGTCGGTCTGGTGATCGACACCGTGCGTGGGCTCTCGTCCGCCGAGCGTTTTGTGCGCGCCGGCCGCTGGCCTGCCGAGGGCAACACGCCACTGACGCGCCAGGTCACCGGCAAGCGCGTTGGAATCATCGGGCTCGGCCGCATCGGCTCGGCAATTGCCGATCGGCTCAACGGATTTCGCTGCGAAATCTCGTACCACAATCGAAACGCGATCGACGGCTCTCCCTACGTCTACGCGGCCAGTCCGACAGCGCTGGCGGAGAACGTCGACGTACTGATCATCGCCGCGTCCGGCGGTTCGGGAACTGCACATCTGGTGGATCGCGCGGTGCTCGAAGCGCTGGGACCGCAGGGATATCTGGTCAACGTGGCCCGCGGAAGCGTCGTCGACGAGGAAGCACTCATCGAGTTGCTCGCCGCCGGGCAGCTGGCCGGAGCCGGTCTGGACGTCTTCGCCCACGAACCGAACGTGCCCGACGCCCTGCTGGCGATGGACAACGTGGTGCTGCTGCCGCACGTGGGCAGCGCAACGGTGGAGACCCGCGCCGCGATGGAAGCGCTCACGCTCGAGAACCTCGATCGCTTTCTGTCCGACGGCACCCTCGTCACCCCGGTGACGCAGTGACCGTCGTCGTCGGCTACTCGCCGACCACCGAAGGAAAAGGCGCGCTGCCCTTCGCATTCCGCGAGGCCCACATGCGTGGAACGGATCTGATCGTCGTCGCCGAGGACAACAGCGCGTCCGACGCCGAGTTCGGTGCCGTCGTCGAATCTGCCCGCGACGAGGCGGGCGCGATCGGCGTGACGACGAAAGTCCACGACAACGAGGCCGGTCGCTCACATGCAGACAATCTGATCGACCTGTCGTTCGACGAACAGACGCAATTGGTCGTCATCGGCATCAGGCGTCGATCGCCCGTCGGAAAGTTGTTCATGGGCAGCATCTCTCAGCGCGTTCTCCTCGAGGCGCACTGCCCGGTGACGGCTGTGAAGCCGCCGGTGGGGACACCGCGGTAGTTCGGTCGGCGGCCGGCGGAGGATGTCGTCGAGGACGTTGCAGCACGCCGCCCAGAAACTCGTAGGCACGAAACTTCGGGCGGTTACGCGCTGATCCATCTCTCCAAAAATTTGGCGTAGCGGTTTCTGGAATTCAGTGGTGCTCGAACTGGCATGTCGATTTCGTGTCGGTGGGTCCGGCTACGGTTTCAATACTCGCGGGGGAGAGCATGGCGGGGGGTGTCGGGCCGTCTGAGGCCAACCACTCGGCAAGGTCCCCACCCGCATGTCTCGACCGCACCCGAAAGGAACCCGGCCAGTGCCAGCACAAGCCTGGATCACCCTCATCGTCGGTTTGATTGCCGTCGTAGGCGTGGTGGGAACCGTCAGCCAGCGCACTCGGGCGGACAACCGTTCTCAATCCTGGCAACGCATCACCTGGTGCCTCGAGAGGACCGTCAGCGAGAACGACGACGAAGCCGCACTCGGCTGGAAAGTGTTCGGCACCGTTGCCACGACTCCGTTCATCGCGCGCACCGATCGCGACACGCTGCAGGCGATCGCAGATCTCACCGTGAAGCCACAGGACGACCTGGCGGAACCTGCCGAAACCGGCGACAATGAAAACGACACAGAGACGGAGGACCCCCGATGACCACCACCGAGAACCGCCCCGCGGGCCGTGGACGCTCGATGAAAGTCCGGTCCGCAGCCGCCGAAGCATCCATCAAGCTCCGCGAGTACGACGATAAGCCCGTCCCGCAATGGCTCCGTGACGTCGCAGCTGGCAAAGACACCAAGCCGCCCAAAGACTGAGCAACCTACGAACCGACGAAGGCCCGCCACCGACCATGGGGCGGGCCTTCGAGGCGTACGGCTCGATCACCGGCGCGTCACGACCACTCCCGCGTCGGGAGCACATCGGTCATGAAGCGGTGCAGTGCCGGGTTGTCGTTGTCCACGCGCCAGGCCGCGTCGAGCTCGACGGGGCGTTCCTTCACGGTCCGAACCGGCCGGAAGACAACACCTTCCGGCCGCATGGTCGACGCCGATTCCGGTACCAATGCCAATCCGATGCCGGAACGAACGAGCACCAGCATCGTGTGCACCTGGGTCACGTACTGCACGTAGCGCGGGGTCACGCCGACGATGGTGAACGTACTGATGAGCAACTCGTGGAAGTACCGCGCATCGACCGGTGAGTACATGATGATCGGCTGGTCGTCGAAGTCCTCCACCGACAGTTCGTCCTTCTCAGCCAGCGGGTGAGAGTCGGGCATCGCTGCGATCAACGACTCGTGCAGCACCGGCCGGGACGCGATCCCCGGTCGCTTGAGTGGTGGCCTGGCCAAACCGAGATCCAGATCGCCGACGGCCAAGGACTCCATCTGTACTGCCGAGACCATTTCGCGTAGAACGAGTTTCACGTCCGGTAGCTTTTCGCGCGCGGCGTCGAGCAACTGCGGGAGTACTGCATGGGCCGATGCGCCGGTGAATCCGACGACCACGGTACCCAGGTCCCCGGTGGGAACGCGTCGCACCGTCAGCAATGCGCCCTCGGCGAGGTCGAGGATGCGTCGGGCCTCGGGTAGGAAGGCCAATCCCGCGGCCGTCAGGGTCACCGACCGGCTCGTGCGGTCGATCAGCTGCACGCCGACTTCGCTCTCGAGCTGTTGGATCTGCCTGCTCAGGGGCGGCTGAGTCATGTGCAGCCGTTCGGCAGCACGGCCGAAGTGCAATTCCTCGGCGACGGCGATGAAGCAGGAGAGCCTGTTGAGCGAGAACATCGATTCATTCCTTGCATCGCGGAGTGAGTTCTGTTGTGCCTCTGTAGATCAATCTAACTCACAAGCCGCGACCCGACGATTGACAACCTTCTCTCCGGTAAGAGTAGAGTTGCCCGCGGAGTGGACGCCACATCGGTCACAGTCCCTCGCACCCATCGAACGGAGTTGTCGTGTCTCGAGCTGCCCAGGTGCCTGCCACCGCCGTCGAAGACGTTTCGGTGCTGGGTGCGTTGCGCTCACCCAGGCGGCTCAAGACCGAAGTTCTGGCGGGCCTGGTGGTGGCGCTGGCGTTGATTCCGGAGGCCATCTCGTTCTCGATCATCGCCGGGGTCGATCCGCGCGTCGGGCTGTTCGCGTCGTTCACGATGGCCGTCACCATCTCCATCGTCGGTGGTCGGCCGGCGATGATCTCCGCCGCCACCGGAGCGATTGCCCTGGTTGTCGCCCCGTTGGCGCGTGAATACGGCCTCGACTACCTCATCGCGGCGGTGATCCTCGGCGGAGTGTTGCAGGTGGTGCTCAGCGTGCTCGGCGTCGCCAAACTGATGCGGTTCATCCCGCGCAGCGTCATGGTGGGATTCGTCAACGCGCTGGCGATCCTGATCTTCACTTCGCAGGTGCCGTACTTGATCGGAGTGCCGTGGCTGGTCTATCCGATGGTTGCCGTGGGCCTGCTCATCATGTTCTTCCTGCCCAAGCTCACCACCGTTGTGCCGGCTCCGTTGATCGCCATCGTGATACTCACCGGCGTCACACTCGTCTTCGCTCTCGCGGTTCCCGATGTGGGTGACGAAGGAGAACTGCCGTCCTCGCTGCCGTCGTTCCTGATCCCGAATGTGCCGTTCACGTTCGACACGCTGAGCATCATCGCCCCGTTCGCACTCGCCATCGCCCTCGTTGGGCTGCTCGAATCTCTGATGACGGCCAAGCTCGTCGACGACATCACCGACTCGCACTCCAACAAGACCCGTGAGGGCTGGGGTCAGGGTGTGGCGAATCTGGTCACGGGATTCACCGGCGGCATGGGCGGTTGCGCGATGATCGGCCAGACCATGATCAACGTCAAGGTCTCCGGAGCCCGCACTCGAATCTCGACGTTCCTTGCCGGTGTTTTCCTGCTCATCCTGGTCGTCGTTCTCGGCGACATCGTCGCGCTGATTCCGATGGCCGCGCTCGTCGCAGTGATGATCATGGTCTCGATCGGCACCTTCGACTGGCACAGCATCGACCCGAAGACGTTGCGCCGCATGCCCAAGAGCGAGACCCTCGTCATGGTCGCCACGGTTGCGGTCACCGTCGTCACCCACAACCTCGCGTACGGCGTGCTCGTCGGTGTCATCACTGCAATGGTGCTGTTCGCCCGACGGGTCGCCCATCTGACCGAGGTGGTCGACGTGGCCCATCCCGACGAGGACACCAGGGTGTACGCGGTGAAGGGCGAGTTGTTCTTCGCGTCGAGCAACGACCTGATCTATCAGTTCGACTACGTCGGAGATCCGAAGAACATCGTCATCGACATGTCCGAGTCGCACATCTGGGACGCATCGACCGTGGCGACCCTCGACGCCATCACGACCAAATACGCCGCCAAGGGCAAGACGGTGAAGATCGTGGGGCTGAACGCGCCGTCCACCGAGCGGCACGACCGCCTCAGTGGAAACCTCGGTGCCGAGCACTGACTAGGGTGGGCTGTCGAGGAGAGGCGGCACATGGCAGACGACGGCATGCACATGCAGATCGGACAGGTAGCTCAACGAACCGAGCTGTCCATCCGCACGGTTCGTCATTACGACGACGTCGGCCTCGTCACGCCCTCTGCTCGGACCGTCGGCGGCTTCCGGCTCTACACCGAGTCCGACGTCGAACGACTGCTCGTCATTCGTCGGATGAAGCCCCTCGACTTCACGTTGGCCGAAATGAAACAACTACTCGAATCCCTCGACGTTCTGGGCGACGAGAACGCGACGGACGACGCCAAGTCCTCGGCCGCGGCCTTCGTTCGTGAGTGTCACACCAAGGCCGAGGAAAGCTGCCGCACGTTGCGGCGGCAGCTCGCCTACGCCGAGGAACTGACCGATGTGCTGTCCACCCGTGGTGCGGCAGCCCAGATCTGACCGGACCGGCTCTAGCCGTCCACGACCACCGGGACGATGAGGGGCTGACGGCCCAGGGTCTGCTTGGCCCAGCGTGCCGATTCCTGCACGATGCGCTTCTCGATGTTCTCGCGAGACGCAACCTTGACGTCGCTCTCGCGCGTGAGGGTCTTGCCGATCGCCTTGGCCAGCGAGTCGAATGCGTTGGCCTCGTGGGCAAATCCGCGTCCGATGAAGTCGACGTCGTCGACCAGCAGGCCGGTGTCTGGATCCACGATCGCGATGACGGTCAGCACGCCCTCGTTCGCGAGCAAGCGACGCTCGGCCAGCGAATCCTCGGTCACACCACCGACGGCACTGCCGTCGACGTAGACGAGCTCGATGGGGACGGAGCCGGTGATCTGCGCGACGCCGTCGAACAGGTCGATGACGCTTCCGTTCTCGGCGATCAACACTCGATCGCGGGGAACGCCGGTCCTGATCGCGAGATCGGCGTTGGCGCGCAGATGTCGCGACTCACCGTGTACGGGAAGCACATTGGCGGGTTCGAGGATGTTGTAGCAGTAGACCAACTCGCCTGCGCTGGCGTGACCGGAGACGTGCACCTTCGCATTTCCCTTGTGCACCACACGTGCACCCTTGTCGACGAGACCGTTGATGACGCGGTAGATCGCGTTCTCGTTTCCGGGAATGAGACTGCTCGCCATCAGCACGGTGTCGCCGTCGCCCACCTTGATCTGATGCTCACCCGACGCCATCCGCGACAGCGCGGCGAGGGGCTCGCCCTGCGATCCGGTGCAGATCAAGGTGATCTTGTTGGCCGGAAGCCGATTGAGCTTCGGTAGATCGACGACGAGCCCGTCGGGCACATCGAGGTAATTCAGATCGGTCGCAATCTTCATGTTGCGCACCATGGATCGGCCCACAAACGCAACCTTGCGGCCCTGCGCATGCGCGGCGTCGAGTACCTGTTGAATGCGGTGCACGTGACTGGCGAAGCTCGAGACGATCACCCGCCCCGTCGTTTCACGGAACACCTTCTCGATGGCCGGGACCAGATCACGTTCGGACACCATGAACCCGGGAACTTCGGCGTTGGTCGAGTCGACGAGTAGGAGATCGAGCCCTTCCTCGCCGAGGCGTGCGAAGCTACGGAGATCGGTGATCCGGCCGTCCAGCGGGAACTGGTCCATCTTGAAGTCGCCGGTGTGCAGCACCAGCCCGGCATCGGTGCGAATGGCGATGGCGAGACCGTCGGGGATCGAGTGGTTGACGGCGATGAACTCGAGCTCGAACGGGCCTTCCTGACGGGTTTGCCCCGCTTCGACCTCGATCAGCTTTGTCGAGACCTTGAACTCCTCGAACTTGGCAGCCAGGAAGTGCAGTGTCAGCCGTGACGAGATGACGGGGATGTCGCCACGCTCGCGCAGCAGGTAGGGGACGCCCCCGATGTGGTCCTCGTGTCCGTGGGTGAGGACGATCGCGACGACGTCGTCGAGACGATCCCGGATGCAACTCCAGTCGGGGAGGATGACGTCGACGCCGGGCTGGTGCTCTTCGGGGAACAGGACGCCGCAGTCGACGATGAGCAGTTTTCCGTCGTACTCGAACACGGTCATGTTTCGACCGATCTCGCCGAGACCGCCGGTCGCGATCACGCGAAGGTGCCCTGCCTGAAGCGCGGAGGAGGATCGCTTTCTCGGTGCGGCGGGGGATCTGCGGTTCCGTGGTGATCTCGACATGCCTCTTACGCTACGGGGGGTTCTTCACCTGGTCTCGACCCCGGTCCGAAGATTTGCATATTGTTCCCCGCCGAGGGCGTGATGTCAGGTGCCTACCGGCTTCGGCTGGTCGGCCCGGGTCAACCCAGGTCGGAGGGATCGGAGTTCGCTCCGCAGAGGATGATTGCGACTTTCTCGCCCGGTTTCGGTTCGTATCTTTTCGCTCTGATCGCAGCGACCGCTGCCGCAGCCGCATGCTCGACGACGAGCCGCCGCGAATCCCACAGATGTTGTCGCGCTTCGACGATGGCGGCGTCGTCGACAAGAACGGAGATGGTGTCCGACGCCGCGGCCGCAGTCAGAGCGAGCGGCGTGACCCGCCGCGCGCCCAGAGAATCTGCGGCAATCGAATCCACCGGTACGTCGACAGGGAAGCCCGCCTCCAACCCTGCTGCGAAGGCTCGACACTTCTCGGGTTCGACGGCCACCACCCGAACACCTCGTTGCGCCGCGACAGTCGCGATGCCGGCGAACAGTCCGCCTCCACCGACCGAGACCACAACGGTGTCGAACGCGTCGGCGGTCAGCATGTCGAGCAGGAGAGTTCCGGCACCCGCAGCGATCAGCGGGTTGTCGTAGGCATGGGAGGCCAGAGCTCCGGTGTCCGCGGCGTAGTCCGTCGAGGCCTCGAACGCCTCCGCGTATTCGGTCCCGACGGCTCGAACGTCTGCGCCGAGGGCGATCAGTTTCGCCTTCTTGAACTCGGGCACCGTGGCGGGCACGAACACGGTCGCGGGCACGCGGTACTTCGTCGCCGCCCACGCACAGGCCAACCCTGCGTTTCCTCCCGAGGCGATCACGATCCCCGCGTCGGGCATCGTTCCCGCCTGCCGGTGCGCGGTGACGAAGTTGACGGCTCCGCGTGCCTTGAACGTTCCCGTGTGCTGCATGAACTCGGCCGCGTACAGCAGGTCCGGGGGCTCGGCCGCGATCATCGTGACCGGTCTGACGGTGCCGGCAATACGTGATTGGGCATCGACGACGTCGTCGTACGTGATCGCAAGAGGCACCCACCCATTGTGGCCCTCTCACGTGAACGTCCGCCGAAGGGGACATCGACCGCCGAAACCATTGCGGAATCACGCGTCATCACTTTAAAGTGATGACACGCATCATCGGATTGCGTCTCGTGCGGGAGGGGTTCGTCAGCATGCATATTCACACCGTGGTGATCATCGGCAGCGGCTTCGGTGGCCAGTGCGCAGCGAAGGCATTGCTCGATCGAGGCATCGACGACCTCGTCGTTCTGGAGAGACGATCCTTCATGGGTGGCACGTGGAAGCAGAATCGCTACCCGGGCGCAGCCGTCGACGTGCAGAGTCCGCTGTACTCGATCGCGTCGGAACCGTTCGAGTGGACGCGCATGTTCGCCGAACGCGAGGAGCTCGAGCGGTACACCGACCATGTGCTCGAATCCAACGGTCTGCCGGCGCGGACGCATGTCGACACCGACGTTCAGAAGATCGAATGGGCCGGAGACCACTGGACCATCACCACCTCGCGGGGCGACTACGCGGCGAAGTTCGTCGTCAACGCGTCGGGACCACTCAGTACGCCCGTCATACCGCCGTTTCCCGGCCGAGAGAAGTTCCAGGGCACCCAGTTCCACACCAACGACTGGCACACCGACTACGACCACGCAGACAAGCGAGTGGCGATCGTCGGCAGCGGAGCCAGTGCCGCGCAGGTGATTCCCGCGATCCAACCCGACGTGGCGCAGCTGCACGTCTTCCAGCGCACCCCGCACTGGGTGATGCCACGTCACGATCGCGAATTCACGCCGCTGCAGCGCAGGCTGCTGAAGTTGGAACCGATCCGCAGGCTGGTCCGCGCCGGGATCTACTGGAGTCTCGAAACTCGTATCCTCGGCTTCAAGTACTCACGGACGATGTTGAAGGCCGTCGCCCAGCGAACTGCGGTGAAGCACATCGAGTCTCAGGTTCCGGATCCCGAGCTTCGAGCGAAGGTCACCCCGGACTACGTCATCGGGTGCAAGCGGGTTCTGCTGTCCAACGCGCTCTATCCCGCGCTGGGGCAGGCGAACGTCACCCTGCACGACAAGAACGACGGCATCGCGGAGATCACCGAAACCGGCATCGTCACCACCACCGGCGAACACGTCGACGTCGATCTGCTGGTGTGGTCCACCGGATACGACGCCACCGACGGCGTCATCTCGTACCCGGTGATCGGACGCGACGGCCGAGCGCTGTCCGAGGTCTGGGATCCGTACCCGCGCGCCTACCTCGGCACCACGATTCCCGGCTTTCCCAACCTGTTCGTCGTCACCGGACCGAACACCGGAATCGGTCACACCTCCGCGATCTTCCTCATCGAGGCGCAGATGGAGTACATCGTGCGGGCCATCGACGCCGTCCGACAGGTGGGTGCGACCGCCATCGAGGTCACCGTAGCCGCCGAGCAGGACTACACCGACACCATTCACCGCGAGATGGAAGGCACCGTCTGGAAGGACGGCGGCTGCCACAGCTGGTACCAATCGAAATCGGGACACGTGGTTGCCATGTTCCCGGGATTCAGCTTCACGTTCCGCCGCTGGGCCAAGCGTTTTCGGCCGGAAGCCCATCACATCCACCGGTCATCCACCGAGGTGACGACGAAGGACGAGGTCTCGGCATGAGCAAGCACACCGGACAGGTAGCGCTGATCACCGGCGCGGCAGGCGGAATCGGTTCCGCCGTGGCGACCGCACTGCATCGACGCGGCGCCTCGATCGTTCTCGTCGACATGGCGTCGACCGACCTCGAGGCCGTGGCGGCGAAGCTGGGCAACCAACGCGTGGCGATCGCCTATGCCGACGTCACCGTGCGGGAGCAGCTCGATGCGGCCGTCGCGACCGCGATAGACACCTTCGGCAAGCTCGATTTCGTGATGGCCAACGCCGGAATCTCCAGCGGTGCACAGGCATCGACCGTTCGGTCGATCGAGGACGGAGTCTTCGAGCGGGTCATCGGCGTCAACCTGATCGGCGTCTGGAACACGGTGCGTGCCGCCCTTCCGCACATCGTCGAGTCCGGGGGCTACGTGCTGCTCACCTCGTCGACGTACGCGTACCTCAACGGCCTGGCGAATGCGCCGTACGCGGCATCGAAGGCGGCGGTCGAACAGCTCGGTCGTGCTCTGCGTGCGGAACTCGCGGGCACGAAAGCGACTGCCGGAGTGCTGTATCCGGGGTGGGTGGCAACTCCGATCGCCGAAGTCGCGTTCGGCGGCGACGACGTCGCGACGGCCATGATCGACCGCGCCTTCCCCACGCCGCTGCTCCGCCCGATCACACCGGACAAGCTCGCGCGCGTGGCCGTTCGAGGGATCGGACGGCGGGCTGCGCGCATCGCCGTGCCCGGTCGCTGGATCCCGATCTCGCTGTTGCGTGGCATCGTCAACCCGGTCATGGACGCCATGATGGAGCGGGACGCCGAATTGATCCGTCTCACTGCCGAACTGGATGCCCGACGGTCATGAGTGCAGCGCCGGAAGCCGCCGGCCGCGCCTACGGCGGTGAGAGCGCGGCCGACCGCGACGACCGTAGGCGGCGGCAGCTTCTGGACGCCGGCCTGCGGGTGTTCGGCAGCACCGGGTACCGCGCCGCGACCGTCCGCGGACTGTGCCGCGAGGCCAAGATCGCCGACCGGCACTTCTATCAGTATTTCGACAAGACCGAGGATCTCCTGCTCGCTGTCTACGCGGAATGCATTGCACACCTGACCGACTCGGTGTCCGGGGCCATCGCGGAGGTGGAGACGGGCAGCGAGATCAGGGCTGTCGCCGAGCAGTTGCTCGAGCCGTTCTTTCGGGTCGTCGAGGACCCGCACCTCGCTCGTGTGGTGTGGATGGAGGTGCTCGGAGTCAGCCCTCGCGTGGAGCAGACGTACCTGACAGTGATGCAGCAGTTCGGGACGCTGTTGCTCGGCTACCTCCGCACGTTCGCCGGCGACGTACCGTCGGGCCCCGATCTGGATGTCGACCTGCTCGCCACCGCTGCGATCGGCGGAATCAGCCACACGGCCATGACCTGGTATCAGAGCGGTTATGTCGCAGAGCGTCGCATCGTCGTCGCCACCATCGCGACCATGCTTGCCAATATCGTTGCGCCGCTGACGAACACAGAATTCGAGGGTCGAGAGAGTTAGCGCACCGGCACAGTCCTCTTCAGGAATTTCAGCTGCTCTTCGATGATGATCGGGAACAACGGCTGCACGTAGGGGTCGAAGTGGCCCCCCTTGTGGATGTGCACGGTGGCGTCGGGAATCTTCGCTGCGATCTTCACGGTGACGTACGCCGGCGTGACCACGTCCTCGGACATGATCTGCATCAGAACGGGGCAGGTGATGTTCGACGCGGTCTTGCCCGGCGAGTACAACCCGATGCGCAGGAGTATCCGCGCAGCAACGGTTTCCGGGTAGTCGCCGTCGGTCAATCCGGATTCGGCGAGGAGGAGGTCGCGGCCGGGGACGGCGTCGGGTGAGGTCATCACGGCTCGATCGCCGGGGTTGCCGACCGAGTCGACGTACAGGGGTGATTTCCCGCGCACTGCGCGGATCTGGTCGATCACCGCTGACGGGGCGAGCTTGATGGTGCGCCGAAGTCCGGTCGCGCGCACGGCTGCGATCCCGTCCACGTGCGGGATCTGGGCGATGACGGCGGCGAAGTTCTCTCCTGTGCCGGCCCGGGTGAGCACGTGTCCGCCGGCGAAGGAGGTACCCCAACCGACGATGCGAGCCGAGTCGACACCGTCGAGTGTCCGGGCGTAGGCGACGGCGTTGCGCCAGTCGACGAGTTGCTTGCCGATGTCGAGCAGCTGCCGCGGCTCACCGTCACTGTCACCGAAGTGGCGGTAGTCGAAAACGAGAACCGTGTAGCCGGCGCGGGCGAAGACCTCCGCGTAGGCGAAGAGGCGAATGACACGTGGGGTGCCGAATCCGTGGGCCATGACCACGGCAGGAGCGTCGGCCGTCGTGCCCGTGGGCCGATACACCGCGACAGCGCAGCGGACTCCCTCCGAATCGAACCATTCGTCGGTACGGCGGTATTCGGGCTGGTCGTCGGCGCTCATGTGGTTGTCCTTCTTCGTTCTCTTGATCGTCATTCAAGAAAATAGCACCGTCTTGAATGTCGATCAAGATACGATGATGCAATGCCGCGCAACCGTCGACCCGTCGATCGCGCCGAGAAGCGCTCCGAGATCGTGAACGCCGCCCGCTCGCTGTTCGTCGACGACGGCTACGAGCACACCCCGATGGGGCGAATCGCCACCGCTGCCGGAGTGACCACCAATACGATCTACTGGTATTTCGGCGACAAGGACGAGCTGCTCGTCGGGGTGCTCGACGACATTCACACCGAGGCCCTCGGTCGATTCGGTGCTCTCGCGGCGCAATCGGTGAACGAGCAGGTCCTCTGGGTGGTCGACGAGCTGGAGAAATATCATCGACTGGTCGATACGGTGCACTCGCGAACGTCGGTAGCTGCCTGTATCGACAAGTGGCACAACGATTTCCATGCGTTGTGGGAACAGTGGATCGCCGTCGAGCTACGCAACGCCGGCGTAGATGACGCCGACATCGAACCGACGACACGAATGATCGTCTTCGTCATCGAGGCCATGCTGACGCACCCGCAGGACGAGGCGTCGAAACGGGCCATGATCGATCTGCTGTTCCGCAAGGTCGGCGTCCGACGTTGACCTACTCGTGGACGGTTGTGCGGTTCCGCCCGAGATTCTTGGACTCGTACAACGCTCGGTCGGCGCGCGCGAGGGTGGCGCGGGCGGCTTCGCCGTCCTGCCGGCTCGCCACTCCCGCCGAGATCGTCACGTCCTTCGGTAGCTCCGTCCGAACGCGATCGACGGCGTCGCGTAGTTCGGCGGCTGTGCCCGTGATGCACAGCACCGTGAATTCATCGCCGCCCGAGCGGCTCAGCAGGTACTGCCGCGGCAGGCAGGTGCGTAGTGCGGACGACACGATCTCGAGCGCGCGATCACCGGCCGCATGACCGTGGTCGTCGTTGATCACCTTGAAGCGATCGATGTCCACCACTGCGATGGCGTCGATCTTTCCGCTCGCCACCGTTCCCGGCCGAGCGTCCAACTCACGGGTGAGGCGCCGTCGATTCGGGAGCTGGGTGAGGTGGTCGATCTCGGAGGTCGAGGCCACGCTCTGGACCCAGGCCGCGGAGATCGCGATGGCGACGAGCACCAGTTGGGCGTTGATCACCAGGACGGGATGGATACCGCCGACGACGGCACCCAGGTACGCGACGTACACGGCGTTGAGAACCGTCGTCCGCCAGGCGATGCGGTTGGGCAGCACGATGAACGCAGGCGTCACCAGAAGTAGCTGCAGGAAGATGCCGGACATGGCCGCGATCGCCCCGCCCGCCGCGCTGCAGAACAGGGCGATGCTCGTCAGACCGGACAGGTGCATCGCCAGGTAGAGGCGTCGAGACAGCACCGGTGCCGCCGCGATCATGTAGATGCCCAGTGCGCACCATGCCACCGCGAGGACGAGCAACACGGTCGCCGCCCGAGGCGAAGCCCCGACGACGGTGACGACACCCACCAGTCCACTGACGAGGCAGTTGACCCCGGACGTTCGCGCGACCGGCGCGGGGGAATATTGCCAACCGGTGTTCACACGACAGACCTCTCGCACGGATCCCCACGACCCGGAGCGAGCTTAGTCCTACCAGCGCGGGCAGGTGTTTTCGAAGCTCGAATCGATGCTCTGCATGTACCCGGTGTCGTCACGGTCGCGGATACCGCAGTCGAGGTACTGCTGATGCAGCGCCGCGAGCGCGTCCTTGTCGATCTCGACGCCGAGGCCGGGCCCGGTGGGAACTGCCACCGAGCCGTCGACGAAGTTCAACACCCCGGGTACGACGACGTCCTCGCTCTTCCACGGCCAGTGCGTGTCGCAGGCGTAGGTCAGGTTGGGCGTCGCCGCGGCGAGGTGAACCATGGCGGCCAGGCTGATTCCGAGGTGGCTGTTCGAGTGCATCGACAGACCCAGCTCGAAGGTGTCGCAGATGCCGGCGAGCAACCTCGATCGTTGCAGCCCGCCCCAGTAGTGATGGTCGGACAACACCACCTGCACCGAGTCCTTCACCACCGCGGGCTTCAGATGATCGAAGGCGACGACGCACATGTTGGTCGCGAGAGGCATCTTCGCCTCTCGCGCGACCTCGGCCATCCCGTCGAGTCCCGGTGTCGGGTCCTCGAGATACTCGACGATGCCGTCGAGCTCGGCGGCGACACGGATGGATGTGTCGACCGTCCACGCCGCGTTGGGGTCCAGCCGGAGCGGCAACTCCGGGAATGCCTCCCGGAGCGCCTTGATCCCGGCTATCTCCTCGTCGGGTGGAAAGACGCCGCCCTTGACCTTGATGGCCTCGAAGCCGTACTCGTCGATCATCTTTCGGGCCTGGCGTACCAGGCCGGCCGGGTCGACGGCCTCGCCCCACTCGTCCGGTCGGCCACCGGGATGTGCTGCCCATTTGTAGAACAGATACGCGCTGAACGGAACGGAGTCCCGAACCTTGCCCCCGAGCAGGTCCGACACCGGTCGCCCCAGCACCTTGCCCTGCACGTCCAGGCACGCGATCTCGAACGGCGAGAAGACGCGGTCGGTGGTACTGGCCGTGGTGATCATTCCCGCGACGCCGTCTCCGCCGGTGATGGACAGCGTCCCGAGTACCGTATCGACGGCATCTCGAATCTCGTTGAGTGCGAACACGTCCAGGCCGGTGATGGCCTGAGCCGCCGCGTCGAGACGAGCCAGATGCGCAGTGTCGGCGTAGGTCTCACCCAGTCCGACTACGCCGGCATCGGTGTCCAGCTGAATGATCGCGCGCAGTGCGTACGGCTGATGCACCCCGACTGTGTTGAGCAACGGAGGGTCCACGAAGGCGATCGGCGTGATCCGAGCGCCGGTGATCAGAACCGGATCCTGCATCAGCGCACCGCGAGCTCGTTCGCCAGCACGGCCCGGCCGGCGGCGACGATCGCGGTCAGTTCCTCGAGGTGCGGCGCACTGATGTCCACCAGCGGCGGGCGCACCGGTCCGGCCTCGATACCCTCCATCGTCACGCCTGCCTTGATGAGAGCGACGGCGTATCCGGGAACCTTGTCGCGTAGACGCACCAGTGGGTGGAAGAACTCGCGAAGCAGTGCGGCAGTGAGCTTCTCGTTGCCGCTGTCCAGAGACCGGTAGAACGCCAGCGCCAGCTCGGGAGCGAATGCGAACGTGGCCGAGGAATACAGAGTGACACCGATGGCCCGGTACGCCTGTTGTGAGACCTCGGCGGTGGGCAGACCGTTGAAGAACTGGAAGGGCTTGCCCGACGGCTCGAGTGCATCCAGGACTGCGCGGACGATCCGGCCGACCTGATCGAGATCGCCTGTGCCGTCCTTGAACCCGACGACGGTGGGCAGCTGCGCTACCTCGACGGCCGAGTCCTCGGTGAAACGGGCATTGCCGCGGTTGTAGACGATCAACGGCAGATCGGACGCGGCGGCCACGGCCTTGGTGTAGTTGACCAGACCGGCCTGCGGCATCGTCACCAGGTACGGAGGTAGCAGCAGGATGCCGTCGGCTCCGTTGGTCTTCGCGCTCGCCGCGAACGCCTTTGCCTGCGCCACGGATCCGCCTGCGCCTGCGTACACCGGCACACGGCCCGCCACGACGTCGACTGCAGTGCGCACGATCTTGCCGAATTCCTCGCCTTCGAGGGCATGGAATTCGCCGGTGCCGCAGGCGATGAACACCCCACCTGGTCCGGCATCGACGCCCTTCGCGATGTGCGCGGCCAGCAGGTCGTAATCGACCTCACCGGCGGCGGTGAACGGGGTGACGGGGAAGAACAGGACTCCGTCGAGCATGGTGGTCTCCTCGAGAACTTGGTGGGGTGAGTCAGTCTTGGGTGAGCTGGCCGTCGATGCGGCGAAAGATTCCCTCTGGGTTGCCGTCGGCAATTGCATTGGGCAGCAATGATTTCGGAACGTCCTGGTAAGAAACGGGACGCAGGAAGCGCTCGATGGCGAGAGATCCGACCGAAGTGGTGCGGGAATTGGAGGTGGCAGGGAAAGGGCCGCCGTGGACCATTGCGTGGCCCACCTCGACTCCGGTCGGCCATCCGTCGAACAGGATGCGGCCGGCCTTGAGTTCGAGAACCGAGAGGAGCTTGCCTGCCTCGGTGTGATCTTTCTCGTCGGCGTGAATCGTGGCGGTGAGCTGACCTTCGAGTAGCGCGGCGACGTCGCGAACCTGCTGCGCGTCGGTGCACCGAACGATGAGGCTCGACGCCCCGAACACCTCGGCCTGCGCGTCCTCGGAGGTCAGGAACGTATCGGCATCGGTCTCGAACAGCGCTGCGCGGCAGGCGTTCGGAGCATCGGAGTCGGATCCTCGCGCGACCACGGTGACTGCATCGGACAGCGTGGCGACGCCGTCCGCGTAGCTGGAGGCGATGTTCGGGGTCAGCATCGTGGTGGGGGCGGATTCCTCTACCGCCGCCGTCGCTGCCTCGGTGAAGGACTGCAGTCCAGGGCTGTCCACGGCAATGACGAGACCGGGGTTGGTGCAGAACTGGCCCGAGCCCATCGTCAGTGATGCGACGAAGGCGCGGCCGAGCTCGGCTCCGCGGGTGGCGAGAGCGCCGTCCATGACGAACACCGGGTTGATGGAACTCATCTCGGCGTACACCGGGATCGGCTCACGACGACCGGCCGCGGCGGCGACGAGAGCAGTTCCACCCGAACGTGATCCGGTGAAGCCGACTGCCTTGATGCGAGGGTCGGTCACCAGAGCGGTGCCGAGTCCACGGCCGGAGCCGAACAGCAGAGAGAATGTGCCCGAGGGCATTCCGGTGGACGACACCGCATCGGCGATCGCTCGACCGACCAGTTCGGACGTTCCCGGATGGGCATCGTGGGCCTTGACGACCACCGGGCATCCGGCTGCGAGAGCGGAGGCGGTGTCGCCGCCGGCGACGGAGAAGGCGAGCGGGAAGTTGCTGGCTCCGAACACTGCAACCGGGCCCAACGGAATCTGCCGCTGGCGGATGTCGGCGCGGGGGAGTGGCGTGCGATCGGGCTGGGCCGGATCGATGCGGGCACCGTTCCAACTGCCCTCGCGCAGAACGGAAGCGAACAGGCGGAGTTGGCCGGTGGTGCGGCCGACCTCGCCGGTGATGCGGGCCAACGGAAGTCCTGACTCGGCGACGGCGCGCTCGATCAGCGTGTCGCCGAGAGCCGCGATGTTGTCGGCGATGGTCTCGAGGAACTGAGCGCGGGTCTCCGAGGACGTGGCCCGGTAATCGGCGAACGCCTCGGCCGCTGCGGCACAAGCTTTTTCGACGTCGGCATTGTCGCCGTGTCCGTAGGCAGGGTCGAGGTTCGCGCCGGTGCTGGGGTCGATTCCGTGAATCTGCGTACCGCCACCGAAGACCGGGACGCCGGCGATGATCATCCGGCCGGTGAGGTGGGTGGACTGTGTCGTCGACGCTGTCATGGGGTGACTCCTAAGGCTGTGGTGCGGTACGTACGCTGACGCCGAGGCGTGACCTGGCTCATAGCTCACCACGGTAGAAGGCCGATCGATACATGTCCAAGTCTAAAAATGTCGCATTTGATTCAGTCTCGGTATCGATCTCACTGCCAGGACCGATGCGCTCTCGGTGTCGTTACCGATGCCACTACTGCATCGGTCGATGCGCAGATGGTCTTGGACAGGAATCGATCGACAGCCCTACTGTCGTCTGTGAGCCGAGTCACCAGAAGTATGTGAGAAAGGTCGGGCATGAACGTCCACACCAGCACACCCGTCGTCGCCGAGATGCGTGTCATTCCGATCGCGGGTCACGACGACATGCTGCTGAACCTCAGCGGAGCCCACGCCCCGTACTTCACCCGCAATCTGGTGGTGCTCACCGATTCGGACGGGCGCATCGGCGTCGGTGAAGTGCCGGGAGGAGAGGCGATTCGGCAGACTCTCGAGGATGCGCGGGTACTCGTCGAGGGCCAGGGCATCGGTCGGTACAACGCTGTGCTGGCCGACATGCGCCGCACGTTCGCGGATCGTGATGCCGGAGGCCGCGGAGCGCAGACCTTCGATCTGCGGATCGCGATTCACGCTGTGACCGCAGTGGAATCGGCATTGTTGGATCTGCTCGGCCAGCATCTCGGCGTCAGTGTTGCAGCACTGTTGGGTGACGGACAGCAGCGCGAGAAGGTTCAGGCTCTGGGCTACCTGTTCTTCGTCGCCGATCGGACCAAGACCGACCTCGCGTACCGCAGTGCAGCCGACGAGGCCGCCGGAGCAGACGACTGGATGCGCATCAGGCACGAGGAGGCCATGGATCCCGAGTCGATCGTGCGCCTCGCCGAGGCGGCGCAGGCACGCTACGGCTTCCAGGACTTCAAGCTCAAGGGGGGTGCGCTGCCCGCCGCCGAGGAGGCCGCCGCGGTACGTGCTCTGGCCGAGCGATTCCCCGAGGCTCGAATCACGTTGGATCCCAACGGTGGTTGGTTGCTGAAGGACGCGATCGAGACGTGTCGTGGCCTGCGGGATGTCCTGGCCTACGCCGAAGACCCCGTCGGCCCGGAGGGCGGATTCTCCGGCCGAGAAGTGATGACCGAGTTCAAGCGCGCCACCGGGTTGCAGACCGCGACCAACATGATCGCCACCGACTGGCGCGAGATGGGCCACACCATCCGATCCGGTGCGGTGGACATCCCACTCGCCGACCCGCACTTCTGGACGATGGCCGGTTCGGTACGCGTCGCGCAGCTGTGCGATGCGTGGGGTCTGACGTGGGGTTCGCACTCCAACAACCACTTCGACGTCTCGCTGGCCATGTTCACCCACGTGGCCGCGGCCGCTCCAGGGACGATCACGGCCATCGATACGCACTGGATCTGGCAGGACGGACAGCGAGTGACCAAGGAGCCGTTCACGATCGAGGATGGCTACCTCACCGTGCCCGACAAGCCGGGTCTGGGTGTCGAACTCGACTTCGAGCAGATCGACGCGGCGCACGAGTTGTACCAGAAGGAAGGTCTCGGTTCCCGCGACGACGCCATCGGTATGCAGTATCTGATCGAGGGGTGGACGTTCGACAGCAAGCGGCCGGCCCTGGTCCGCTGATGAAGATCGTCGTCGGTGATCGAAATGTGCTGCCCCATCGGGAGCAGTTCGAGGCGGGCCTGCCCGCCGATGCCGAGGTGATCTGGTGCGTGCCGTTCGACGAGAGCCGGGTCATCGACGAACTTGCCGATGCGGACGTCTACGTCGGTGGCAAGTTCAGCGCGGCCATGGGTGCCGCAGCGCCGAAGCTACGCATGGTGCACGTTGCCGGTGCCGGAACGGACAACGTCGATCGCTCCGGTTTGGGCCCCGATGTGCAGGTGTGCAACACCTTTCACCACGAACAGTCGATTGCCGAGTACGTGGTGGCAGCAACGGTAATGCTGCGCCGACAGTTTCTGCTACAGGATCGGGCACTGCGCGAGGGGCGGTTCGCGACCGCCGTCTACGACCCGAGCATCCCGCAACCGTTGTCGCTGAGCGGTGCCCGCATCGGCTTCGTCGGCTTCGGACACATCGGCAGGCGAACCTGGCAGCTGTTTCAGGCCTACGGGGCGACCGGTGCTGCGGTCACCGGAAGCGGGCGAGCTCCGGATGAGGGACTCCAATGGGTCTCGGATGCCGCGGATTTGACGAGGCTCGCCGATTTCGCGGATGTTCTCGTGGTCTCCGCACCGCTGAACGAGCACACGCGCGGGATGATCGGTGCCGAAGAGCTGAGCAGACTCGGTCGCGACGGGGTACTCGTCAATGTCGGTCGTGGACCCTTGGTACAGGAGCAGCCACTGTTCGACGCGTTGTCTTCCCGCAAGATTGCCGCTGCCGCAATCGATGTCTGGTACCAGTACCCCGGGCCGGACGGCGTGGGAGAACCGAGTGTGTTGCCGTTCCGCGATCTCGACAATGTGCTGATGACGCCCCACTCGTCGGGCGTCACGCATCATACGTTCGTGGGACGGGTCGCGGATATCGCGTCGAACATCGATGCTCTGGCGGCATCGATCGGTCGATAATTGGTGTTGGACCCACATCGATCGTCGAAATAGTCTGTGAGACACAGTAAATCGACGATCCCAGGAGCTCGAGATGACCATCGCCACAGAAAAACCGACAAGCGGCCTCACTGCCCCCGATGCGGCAATCATGGCACTGGTTCCCGGTGTCGCAAGTATCGATCGCATCGCCGAAGTCACGCTGTCCTCGATCGTGTTACCGCTGAAGAAGCCGATCAGCGACGCCAAGGTGCTCACCGGCAGGCAGAAGGCGATGACCGAGGTGGTGTTCCTGTTCGCCGAGATTCGTACCGAACAGGGGCATGAGGGAATCGGTTTCGGATACTCCAAGCGCGCCGGCGGGCCCGCCCAATTTGCGCACGCCCAGGAGATCGCCCCAGTTCTCATCGGCGAGGACCCGAACGACATCGGCAAGATCTGGACCAAGCTCGTGTGGGCCGGAGCGTCGGTGGGCCGGAGCGGTGTTGCGACGCAGGCGATTGCCGCGATCGACATCGCGCTGTGGGATCTCAAAGCCAAGCGGGCGGGGTTGCCGCTGGCGAAACTGATCGGCTCGGCGCGCGATTCGGTGCAGACGTACAACACCTCGGGTGGTTTTCTGCACACTCCCCTCGAGGAGGTCATGGAGAACGCCGCCATCTCCCTGGCCAACGGCATCGGCGGTATCAAACTGAAAGTGGGCCAACCGGATTGGCGTACCGATATCGCCCGCGTCACCGCGGTCCGTGAATTCCTCGGTGACGATGTCCCGCTGATGGTGGACGCCAATCAGCAGTGGGACCGCCCGACGGCGCAGCGCATGGGCCGAATCCTGGAGCAATTCGACCTCGTGTGGATAGAGGAACCCCTCGACGCGTACGACGCCGAGGGGCATGCCCAGCTCGCTCGTAGCCTGGATACCTCGATCGCAACGGGAGAGATGCTGGCGAGCGTCGGCGAGCACGTCCGCCTCATCGAGGCCGGTTCGGTCGACATTCTGCAACCCGACGCTCCCCGCATCGGCGGGATCACGCAATTCCTGAAGTTGGCCACGCTGGCAGAGCACCACAATCTGCAACTCGCCCCGCACTTCGCCATGGAGATCCATCTGCACCTCGCGGCGGTGTATCCACTGCAGACGTGGGTGGAGCACTTCGATTGGCTGGACCCGCTGTTCGACGAGAATCTCGAGACCCGAGACGGACGCATGCATCTGTCTTCACGTCCGGGACTGGGCTTCACGTTGAGCGAGCAGGGTCGGGCCTGGACAGTGGCGAGGGTGGTGGTGCGCTAGCTGGTACCAGCCGCAGTCACATAGGAATGATGCGGCGCATGAGCGATCTGGCTGCGGCGACGACGAGCTGCCGATTGTGCGTGTGCACGAACTCGAATCGTCGATCCGCGTCGGCGCAGTCGGTGTCGCCCAGATCGCGGGCGATGAGCGCCGAGAAATAGTGCTGACCGACAGCGGTGATCGTCCACTCTCGGGTGAACTCCTCCGCGGGATCGAGATCTGCTCCGCGCACACCAGGCGCAGGTGCCCCTCCCAAGCCGACGCCGACGGCCGCGACGAATGCGTGCTTGGTGGCCAGCAAGGCGTACTGCTCGGCGACAGGTGGGCTGAACCATCGGGAATGCTGGAAGGTGGACATGAGGGCCAGCGAATCGTTGGTATCGCGGGCGTAGTCCTCGATCTGGCGGGAGATGGCGCGGATGAAGGCTTTGGTTCCGATCGACGGAGCCACGAGCTCGAAGAGATCCGATGGCAGGTTCGGGACCAGACCGGAGTTCGAAACGGGTTCGCTCAGAATCGACAGCGCACCCGGTGCCGTCCGCACCGACTCGGGCAGCGGACCGGGCTTTCCGAACAGCCAGCCCTGGCCCAGCACCGCCCCGAGTGAGTGGGCGCGGGCGAGGTGTTCGTCGTTTTCGATGCCCTCTGCCAGAACAGTCGCCCCGGTCGCCTCGGAATGCGCTCGTACCGCGGCGATCACGCGCGCCTGCGCTCGATTCGGATCTTGCTGGACCAACGAACGGTCGAGCTTGATGATGTCCGGTGCGACGAACTCGAGCATGGTCACCGTGTCCGGATGCACGCTGATGTCGTCGAGAGCGATACGGCATCCTGCCCGCCGACCGTCGGCAACAACGGCCAACAACACTGCGGGATCGGCCAGCAGTGACCTCTCTGTCAGCTCGAGCACCACGGAGAATCGGCCCTCGGCCGATGCGAACACGCGCTTGGCGGCGTCGGTCGGTCCGGTTGCGGTGTGGGGTTCCACGTTGACGAACAAACACAGTTCCTGTGCCATCCCTGCAGCGAGTGCTGCGTCGACCGCGCTTGTGCGACAAGCCCAATCGAGATCGTCCACCACACCCAGATCTGCGGCCGTCGAAAACACGGAATCCAGGTCCAATTGGGGCCACTCGGGCCACCGCGCCAGAGCCTCGTACCCGAGGACGGTTCCGGTGCCGAGTTCGACCACGGGTTGGAATACCGGTCGGACAGCGCTCACATCGGCAAGGGCAGAGGAAATCGCCTCGTGCGAGGAACGCTCGCGCACAGCGTCGTCCGGCATGAAGGTGTCTTTCTTCGCGATCGAACAATAGATTTTCAGCTCGTTTTCGACGTTACCCGCCCTGCGCGAGTTCGGCCCGGGGACGTGCAGATCACCACTGGGTGGGTCTCGTACCGTAGGCACTGTGCGGTTGGATGCCGCCCGGGGCTCATGAGAGTGGAGCTTGCGGAACGACCCGCGGGCTTTGCCACACCACTGCGCGGGGTGCACAGTACTGTTTCTCGGGTGACAGACGCTCACCAGGCATCGCGATGGGCCGCGATCTTCAGGCCGACGCCGGTCCGGGTCATGGCCACAGGCTTCGCGCTCGCCATTGCGATAGGTGCGGGCGTGCTGTCGCTGCCTGCGGCCACCGTTCCCGGCAGCGAGACCGGGTTCCTGCAGTCGTTGTTCACGTCGACCTCCGCCGTCAGTCTGACGGGTCTGATCGTGGTGGACACCCCGGTGTACTGGTCGGGTTTCGGGCAGGGCGTGATTCTCGGCCTGATCCAGATCGGTGGGTTCGGGATCATGACGATCGCGTCCCTCGTCGGGCTGGTCCTGGCCGATCGAATAGGTCTGCGCGGCAGGCTCAATGCGGCTGCGGAGGTTCGTACGTCGGGTCTGGGCGATGTCCGAAGCGTCGTGGTCGGGGTGTTCCGTACCAGTCTGATCATCGAGAGCGTCGTTGCGCTCGCCCTCGCGGCGCGGTTCTTTCTCGGATACGACGAGCCTCTCGGGCGCGCACTCTGGCTGGGGACCTTTCATGCGGTCTCCGCGTTCAACAACGCCGGCTTCGCCCTGTTCAGCGACAACATGATCGGGTTCGCCACCGATCCGTGGATCTGCATTCCACTGTTGATCGCGGTCGTGTTGGGCGGCATCGGATTTCCGGTTCTCTTCGAGATCGCCCGCCACCTCCGCGCACGTGCCGGCGGCGTTCGGGCACGCAAGAGATGGTCACTGCACACTCGGCTGACCTTGACCGTCACCAGCGTTCTTCTGGTGCTCGGGCCGACGGTGGTGATGTTGTTCGAGTGGTCGAGAACGCTGGGTGGATTCGGCTTCTGGGACAAGATGCTCGTCGCGACGTTCCAGGGCGTCATGCCTCGAACCGCAGGATTCAACAGTGTCGACTACGCCGATGTCGACAACGCGACCCTGTTGGTCACCGATGTCCTGATGTTCATCGGCGGCGGCAGCGGCGGCACGGCGGGTGGCATCAAAGTCACCACCTTCGCGCTCCTTCTATTCGTCATCCTGGCCGAGATCCGCGGAGACCGGGAAGTGACGGTGTTCGATCGTCGGATCGACGCGCGCGTGCAGCGTCAGGCGTTGACGGTGGCACTGATCGGTGTCGCGTTGGTCATGCTCCCGGTCGTCGCGTTGTTGGCGGGCACGGACTTCGACCTCGACGTCCTCCTGTTCGAGGTCGTCTCCGCGTTCGCGACGGTGGGCCTGTCCACCGGAATCACCGCACAGTTGCCCGGGTGGGGGCAGGTGATCCTGATCGTTCTGATGTACCTGGGACGCATCGGCTCCATCACTCTGGTCAGCGCCCTTGCCGCCCGCGACCGCGGTCGGCGTTACACGCTCCCCACGGAAAGGCCGTTCATTGGCTAGGAAACCATCCTCCGACGTCGTCGTCGTTCTCGGGCTCGGCCGCTTCGGCAAGTCGCTGGCACTGGAACTGATGGGCCAGGGAGTCGAGGTGCTCGGCATCGACAGCGACGAGGCCGTAGTACAACGCGTGGCAGACCGTCTGACGCATGCTGTGGTGGCCGATACCACCGACGAGGAGTCTCTTCGGCAATTGTCGGTGCACGAGTACGACCGTGCCGTCGTGGGCATCGGGTCCAATCTCGAAGCCAGCCTGCTCACCGCATCGGCTCTGGTGAATCTGTCGATGTCGACGATCTGGGCCAAGGCTCTGAGCAACGCGCACGCCAAGATTCTCACCCAGATCGGCGTGCACCATGTGGTGCGGCCCGAGCACGACATGGGCAAGCGCGTCGCCCACCTGGTGCGCGGTCGGATGATGGACTACATCGAATTCGACGACGGTTTCGCCATGATCAAGACCTCTCCGCCCGCCTCCATCATCGGAAAGAAGTTGGGCGAAAGCGGGATACGCACCAAGCATCGTGTCACCGTCGTCGCGGTCAAGCGTCAGGGCGAAGGATTCACCTACGCCACGGCCGACACGGTGATCGGCGCGGGCGATACCGTCATCGTCTCCGGTCAGGTTCGAGACGCCGAACGATTCAGTGAGTCGACCTGAGCGATTCCAGCGTCGCGCGTGCTCCGTGCTCCTGCAGAGACGACAGTTGTTTCGTGTACTCGGCGACGAACCGCTCGTTGTCGATCAGATCCCCGAACACCGCGCGGTTGGCAATGAACGCCGTGGGGTTCTCGCGCTGACTCTGCGCGATCGGCACCAGTGAATCCTTCAACTGGTCGACGATCTCGATGGGCTCGCCGGACTCGTCGACGGCCTCGGCGTAGCGAGCCCAACTGGCCACCACTGCGGTGGAGCGGGTGATGTCACCGCCGGTCTCGAGATTCTTGCGGATGACAGGCAAGAGCCACTTGGGAATTCGGTCCGAGGACTCGGCACACAGGCGGGCGACGGTATCGCGAATCTCGGGGTTGGAGAACCGCTCGATCAACGTCCGCTTGTAGTCGGTCAGATCGATGCCGGGGACCGGCTGCAGCGTCGGGGTTGCTTCCTCGTCCATGTAGGCGAGCAGGAAGTCCGCGAACAGCGAATCCTGGCACACCTCGTGGACGAGGCGATAGCCACTGAGATAGCCGAAGTACGCGAGCGCCTGGTGGCTGGCATTGAGCAACCGCAGCTTCATCAGCTCGTAGGGCGTGACATCCTCGACCACCTGCACGCCCACCTCTTCCAGCGGCGGACGGCCGAGGGTGAAGTTGTCCTCGAGGACCCACTGTGTGAACGGCTCGCCCGCGACGGGCCATTGGTCGTCGATGGCGTATCGAAGCGAAAGCTGTTCGTTCACTTCCGGTGTCGTGACCGGCGTGATGCGATCGACCATCGAATTGGGGAACGCGCCTTCGGCTTGGATCCAGTCGGCCAACGCCGGGTCCTTCAGGCGCGCGAACGTCGTGAACGTCGACTGCGCCATATGACCGTTGCCCTCGATATTGTCGCAGGACATGATGGTGAACGGGGTCATGCCGCGCTCCTTGCGCCGAGCCAACGCCTCGATGACCAGTCCGAATGTCGTTGCGGGAACTGCGCCGTCGGCGAGGTCGGCGACGATGGCTGGATTGTCCGCGTCGAACTCGCCCGTCGTCGCGGAGAAGTTGTAGCCACCTTCGGTGATGGTGAGCGAGACGATCTTCGTCGTGTCGGCGGCCATCTTCTCGATCACGGCCTCGGCGTCGTCCGGTGCGAACAGGTACTCGACGATGGAACCGATGACGCGGGTGTCCCACGTGCCGTCGGAATGCTTGAGCGCCAACGTGTACAGGCAGTCCTGTGCCTGCATGACGTCGTTCATTCGACGGTCACCGGGCAGTACGCCGACGCCGCAGATTCCCCAGTCCAGCGCCTGCCCCTGCTGCATCAGACGGTCGATGTACATCGCCTGGTGGGCACGATGGAAGCCGCCGACACCGAAATGCACGATGCCGACCGTCACCTCGGATCGGTCGTACGTCGGAACTGCGACGTCCTCGATGAAGTCGGCGAGGTTCTGCGAGTTCAACTTCATGCGTTCGTCTCCTTCGAAAGTCCTGGGATCACTACGGCTTTGATGCTTCCGGGTTGCCTGTCGGCGTTCAATGCATCCTCGACGCCCTCGAGTCCGAAGCGCGCCGTCACCATCGCGTCGAGATCAACCATGCCCGACGCCACCAGCGCGCGTGCGATCGGCCATGTGTTGGCGTATCGAAAGACGCCGGTGAGCAGCAATTCTCGGTTC
Source organism: Rhodococcus sp. 15-2388-1-1a (assembly GCF_002259145.1). Classification (NCBI taxonomy): domain Bacteria; kingdom Bacillati; phylum Actinomycetota; class Actinomycetes; order Mycobacteriales; family Nocardiaceae; genus Rhodococcus; species Rhodococcus sp. 15-2388-1-1a. Next base: position 93,035 of record NZ_NPFP01000031.1, read on the forward strand.
TGGATCCGCGAGATCGGCAGCGGGTAGTCCGATCCGCCCATGCCGACGAGGACGACCGTTCCTGCGGGTCGGACCGCGTGGATGCCGTCGATCACGGCTCGGGCCGCACCGGATGCGTCGATGAAGGCGTCGACCGTCAGGGAGCGCACGTCCTCGGCCGTGGGGTCGAGGACGCGAGTCGCGCCGAACTTCGCCGCGTTGGCGCGGCGGGACGCGTCGATGTCGGTGACGATCACTTCGGTGGCTCCGAATGCGCGCGCGACCTGAGCGGTGACGAGCCCGACGGGGCCCGCTCCTGCGATGAGCACACTCGATCCCGCGGAGATACGTGCCTTCTGGGCCGATGCGATGCCGACCGACAGCGGCTCGAAGAGGGCTGCGGCCTCGTCGGAGATGTCGTCGGGGACGTCGTGGGCGAAGGTCGATTGGATCAGTACGTACTCCGCGAGCGCTCCGTCGATGGGCGGCGTCGCGAAGAACTCCATGGCCGGGCACAGGTTGTAGCGGCCGGCGCGAGACTGAGCGCTGGTGGGATCGGGGCGCTGCGGCTCGATGGACACGCGCTGCCCGACGCGGGTGTCGGAGACGTCGGTGCCCACGGCCACGATGACGCCCGCTGCCTCGTGTCCGAGTACGAGGGGACCGTCGACCACGTAGTCGCCGATGTGTCCCTCGCGGTAGTAGTGCGCGTCGGAACCGCACACCCCGACTGCTGTGACCTGCACGAGGACCTCGTCGTGCGCGGGCGTGGGTACGGGCCGTTCTTCGAGTCGTATCTCCTGCACTCCGGTCAGGACGCTGGCCTGCATGGACTGTGGCACGGGTCGCTGGTGGCGAGGGGGTGTTGTGTAGATCACACCTTAATGTTAGCTTAGTGAGCAGATGAACACGAGCTGAGCATCTGCTCACAACTTGGGGAGGCGACATGGATGGATCGTCATCCGGTCCAGCGGGGTCGAAGTCTCCGCGCTCGGGAGAGGACCTCCGCTTGGCGCTGCGCGCCGCCACCATGTATCACCTCGAAGGCGCGACGCAGGCCGAGATCGCCGTGAAGCTCGGCGTCTCGCGCCCGACCGCGGGACGGCTGGTCGCTCGTGCCCGCACCCAGGGTCTCGTCACCATCGAGATCAACGTTCCCGACGATCTGCAGGGCACCGTCCACGCCGACGTCGAACGTGAACTCGAGGCTCGCTACGGGCTGACCGAGGTACTCGTCGTATCGGACGTCATCGACGGCACGGACGCAGGCTACGGGTCGCTGGGTCGCGCAGCGGCGACGTTGCTCTCGCGTCGCCTCAAGGATCAGGACGTTCTCGGCTTCACCTGGGGGCCCGAAACGGTTGCGGTGGCCAGCTCGCTCAAGACCAGATCCACCAAATGTGCTGCGGTGGTGCAACTCGACGGCTCCATCACCTCGGCCGACTACCAGACCGGTGTGGAATACACACTCGGACGCTGCGCTGCGTACCTGCAGGCGACACCCGTCAGGCTCAATGCGCCGCTGTATGCCGATCAGGCGACAGTGGTTGCGTTGGAGCAGGATTCCGTGATCTCGCGTGCCCTCAAGGCCGGGACCGATGCCGATGTGATGATGTACGGCATCGGTCCCGTTTCCACGTCCACCACGTTGTTCGAGGGCAGCTTCATCGACCTCGAGGTGCTCGACGAACTGCGCCGCCTGGGTGCGGTCGGTGAGATCGGCGGACGGTTCTACGACGCAGACGGCAAGGACACCGGAGGATCGCTCCCCGGCCGAACCGTGTCGGTGGGGCTCGACGCCATCAGGGCCTGTGATCGGGCCGTGCTCGTCACCGGCGGAAAACGAAAACACGAAGCGCTGCTCGGTGCGTTGCGGGGTGGACTGGCCTCGATCCTGGTCACCGATATCGAAAGTGCACGTTGGCTCGTTGCGCAAGCTCCGGCAACGGCGACCTCCAATGGAAAGGTATTTCAGTGAGGGTTCTACCGAAAGTGGTTGTCGCGAGCTCACTCGCGACGACCTTGGTGCTGTCCGGATGTGCCGGCGCCGGCTCGTTCGGCGGTGACGGTGACGGTACGACGATCACCGTCGCGATCGTCTCGAATTCACAGATGTCCGACGCCATTTCGCTTGCGCCCGAGTTCGAGGCGGAGAACCCTGGCATCAATCTGAAGTTCGTGTCGCTGTCGGAGAACGAGGCCCGGGCCAAGATCACGGCCTCGGTCGCGACGGGTGGCGGCGAGTTCGACGTGGTGATGATCAGCAACTTCGAGACCCCGCAGTGGGCCGAGAACGGCTGGCTCACCAACCTTTCCGAGTACGCGGACGCCACGCCGGGGTACGACGAGGACGACTTCATCCCGACGTTGAAGGAATCGCTGTCGTACGAGGGCAGCATGTACTCGGTGCCGTTCTACGGTGAATCCTCGTTCCTGATGTACCGCAAGGATCTGATGGAGGCCGCGGGCATCACGATGCCGGCGGAGCCGACGTGGCAGCAGGTGGCAGACGCCGCGGCCGCACTCGACAGCCCCGGCCTGTCCGGAATCTGCCTGCGCGGCAAGCCCGGCTGGGGTGAGGTGCTCGCGCCGCTCGACACGGTCATCAACGCGTTCGGCGGCCGCTGGTACGACGAGAACTGGAATGCCCAGCTGAACAGTCCCGAGGTACGCGAAGCCGTCCAGTTCTACGTCGACACCGTGCGTGAACACGGTCAGGCCGGCGCGGCCACCAGCGGCTTCAGTGAGTGCGGAACGCAACTCTCACAGGGCAACACGGCAATGTGGTACGACGCCACCTCGGCTGTCTCGGTACTCGAGGATCCGTCGTCGAGCAACGTCGTCGGGCAGATCGGTTATGCCAAGGCCCCGTCGGCGGCCAAGGGCGACAACGGTTGGCTGTACTCCTGGGCGCTGGGCATTCCCCAGACCAGCGAGGCTCCCGACGAGGCGTGGAAGTTCGTCTCGTGGATGACCAGCAAGGAGTACCTGAACAAGGTCGGAAACGAACTCGGTTGGGAGCGTGTGCCTCCCGGAAGTCGTCTCTCGACCTACGAGATTCCCGAGTACGCGGAGGCGGCGGCTGCCTACGGTCAGCTGACCCTCGACTCCATCGACAGTGCCGACCCGAACAACCCCACCGTGGACCCGGTTCCGTACACCGGAGTCCAGTTCCTGACCATTCCGGAGTTCCAGGACCTCGGTACCCGGGTCAGCCAGCAGATCAGCGCCGCGATCGCCGGACAGATCAGCGTCGACGAGGCGCTCGACCAAGCGCAGCAATACGCCGAAGTGGTCGGCAAGACGTATCAGGAGGACCAGGGATGACCACCACCGAAGAACGGACGGCTCCGGCCGAACCGGAGAAGTTCGTACCGCGACCGAGAACGATCTCCAAGGCCGAGGGCTGGCGTCGACGCGGACCGCTGTTGCCGGCGTTGGTGTTCGCCATCATCGTCACCCAGATCCCGTTCCTGTTCACGCTGTACTACTCGACGCAGTCCTGGAACCTCGTTCGTCCGGGTTCGCGTGAGTTCAACGGCCTGAACAACTACATCGACGTCTTCCGCGACAGCCAGTTCCGCGAGGTCGCGATGAACACCGTGATCATGATCGTCGGAACCGTGATCATCTCGGTGGTCCTGGGTCTCGCCCTCGCGCTGCTGCTCGATCGAAAGTTCATCGGGCGCAGTCTGATCCGTACACTGCTGATCACCCCGTTCCTTGTCACCCCGGTCGCCGGTGCGCTGATCTGGAAGACGACGATGTTCGATCCCGTCTTCGGTCTGATCAACTTCGCTCTGAGTCCGTTCGGAGTCGGTGAGATCGACTGGGTTTCGCGGTTCCCGCTGGCCGCGGTCATGACGAACCTGGTGTGGCAGTGGACGCCGTTCATGATGCTGCTGATTCTCGCCGGGTTGCAGTCCATGCCCAAGGACATCGCCGAGGCCGCACGCGTCGATGGGGCAGGCCCGTTCAAGCTCTTCCGTGAGCTGACGTTGCCGCACCTGCGCCGGTTCATCGAACTGGGCACGGTTCTCGGTGCCATCTACCTCGTCAACACCTTCGACGCCGTCTACATGATGACCTCCGGTGGACCGGGAGTCGCGTCGGCCAACCTCCCGTTCTACATCTACCAACGTGCCTTCCTCGGCTTCGATATCGGTCAAGCCGCGGCCATGGGCGTCGTCACCGTGGTGGCAACCATCGTCCTCAGCACTCTGGCGCTGAGATTGATCTTCAAGAGCTTCAGCGCAAACGAGGAGGCGGCGTGATGAGCACGGCAACCACGAGCAAGAAGAAGGCCGTCGCGCAGACCTCCGACGGGCAGGAAATTCGCAAGAAGAGCAAATGGGGCCCGGGCACGATCTGGTCCTTCGTCGCCTGGGTGGCCGGTATCGCATTCTTCTTCCCGGTGCTCTGGATGGTGATCACCGGCTTCAAGCAGGAGGCCGATGCGTACTCCAACCCGCCGAAGCTGATCTTCACCCCCACCCTCGATCAGTACCGGGGTGTGCTCGACAGTGGTATCGGTACGACCCTGCTGAACTCGGCGTTCGCGACGATCGTCTCGACGATTCTCGTTCTGCTGCTGGGTGTTCCGGCAGCGTTCGCCTTGTCACTGCGGCCCGTCAAGAAGACCCAGGACGTGCTGTTCTTCTTCATCTCCACCAAGATGCTGCCAGTCGTGGCCGTCATCGTTCCGCTGTACGTCATCGTCGGTGACATCGGCATGCTCGACAACATCTGGGCACTGGTGATCCTCTACACCGCGATGAATCTGCCGATCGCCGTGTGGATGATGCGCTCGTTCTTCATGGAGGTGCCGTCGGAACTGCTCGAAGCCGCCAGTATGGACGGTGCGTCGTTGTGGACGTCGGTCCGCGAGGTGATCCTGCCGCTCGTCTCTCCCGGTATCGCGGCGACGTCGTTGATCTGCGTGATCTTCTCGTGGAACGAGTTCTTCTTCGCGGTCAATCTCACTGCTGTTCAGGCCCAGACGATTCCGGTGTACCTCGTCGGATTCATCACCGGCCAGGGCCTGTACTGGGCCCAGCTCTCCGCCGCTGCGACGTTCGCAGCACTCCCCGTCGTCCTTGCCGGATGGTTCGCGCAGAACAAGCTCGTGCGCGGCCTGTCCTTCGGCGCCATCAAATAGGAGAAAGTCTCATGGCTGCAATCACGTACAAGAAGGCATCCTGCGTCTACGAAGGTGCCGATTCGCTCGCCGTCGATTCCCTCGACCTCGAGATCGAGGACGGCGAGTTCGTCGTCCTGGTCGGACCGTCCGGCTCCGGCAAGTCGACCGCCCTGCGTATGCTCGCCGGTCTCGAGGAGATCGACGGTGGCGCAATCGAAATCGGCGGCAAGAACATGGTGGGCGTTCCGTCCAAGGACCGCGACATCGCCATGGTCTTCCAGAACTACGCGCTCTACCCCAACAAGACCGTCGGGGAGAACATGGGTTTCGCGCTCAAGATGCGCGGAGTGAGCCTCGAGAAGCGTCAGGCGCGCGTCGCGGAAGCGGCCCGTCTGCTCGATCTCACGGAGTACCTCGACCGCAAGCCCGGCAAGCTCTCGGGCGGCCAGCGTCAGCGAGTTGCCATGGGCCGGGCCATCGTTCGTGAGCCGCAGGTGTTCTGCATGGACGAGCCGCTGTCCAACCTCGACGCCAAGCTGCGGGTGCAGACTCGTACGCAGATCGCGGCGTTGCAGCGCAGGCTCGGCACCACGACGGTCTACGTCACCCACGATCAGGTCGAGGCCATGACGATGGGCGACCGCGTCGCGGTGCTGCGCGGTGGCAAGCTGCAGCAGTTCGCCTCTCCCACAGACCTGTACGACAATCCTGTCAACGCGTTCGTCGCAGGATTCATCGGGTCCCCGGCAATGAACCTGATGACGGTACCCATCGGCTCCGGTGGCGTCCAGATCGGTAAGTTCCTGCTCCCGCTCGAGCGCGACGAGCTGACCAAGCTCGCGAGCCTGGGTATCGACGAGGTCACCATCGGAATGCGGCCCGAGAACCTCGGCATCGTCCACGGCGGCGGCGAGGGCTTCGAGGGCAAGGTCGATCTCATCGAGGAGCTGGGCAGCGAGTCCTACGTCTACGCGCACCTCGACGACCCGAAGGTCAAGGGACTCGACGGCGGACCGGTGTCGTTGGTTGCGCGTTCGGCAGTGCGTGCCCCGGCGAGGATCGGTGAAAGCATCGGCCTGACGCGCCTCGACGGTGCGATCCACCTCTTCCACCCGGAAACGGGGGAGCGCATCTAGCGCGGTCGGTACGGGGCTTTCCGGGAGAGGATCAGTGCCGTCAGAAGCGCGGCACCCCAGAGCAAGAAGATGCCGTCGAAGAACAGGTGCCCGTACTTGACGCTTCGGTTCTCGTCCGAGGCGATCAGGCCGATCACCGCGCCGACGAACGACGCTCCGCCCCACAGGATCAGCAGCACAGAGCCGGGCCAGGATATGCCGAGGATCGACGACGGCAGCCGGGTCCGGTTCTGTGCTGCCAGGCGCGGCCGGTTCATGTACGCGAGAGCGGGAAGAATTGCTGCGCCGAGTTTGACCAGCGCAAGTGCCAGCAGTGCCGTCTTCGCGGTCTGCGGTTCGGTGTCGACCCATTCTGTTGCGAAAGAACCGACGGAGCTGAGCATCCACCGCCCACCTGCGGCCCAATAGCCGGAAAACGCGGCGTGGACTATCCCCAGAGCACATGCGATCGCGAAGTATCTGATGGCCACGGTGACCGAGGGTAGCCGACGTCGCACCCCCGTTCGGGGGTAGCGAGAGGCCGTGCGCGTCCCCTAGCTTGGTGGTGATGGGCATCACACGCGCAGGAGGAAACATGGCCGAATCGGCACACACGGCATTCAAGAATGCACGCAATCTACTACTCGACGCCTACGGCGAGTACGACCGTGCAGTGGCATCTTTCGAATGGCCGTCGTTCGGTGAGACGTTCAACTGGGCGATCGATTGGTTCGATGCGATCGCGCGAGGCAACGATGGCACCGCGCTGTGGATAGTCGAGGAGGACGGCAGCGAGGCCAAGTACAGCTTCGACGACATCGCTCGTCGCTCCGACCAAGTTGCGCGCTGGCTCGAGCAGCAGGGAATCGGCCGCGGCGACTCGGTGATCCTGATGCTCGGCAACCAGGTGGAGCTGTGGGAAGCGATGCTCGCCGTGATGAAGCTGGGCGCGGTCCTGATGCCGACCACCACTGCCATCGGATCCGCAGATCTGACCGATCGCGTCGTACGCGGCAATGCACGCGCAGTGATCGTGAACCCCTCGGATACCGGCAAATTCGATGACGTCCCCGGTGACTATCTGCGTATCGCCACGTCCGCGTGTGATGGTTGGGTGGACTATGCCGAGGCTCGCTCCGTCGAGGCCGTACCGTTCGAGTCCGTGACGGCTCCCACCGACCGCCTTCTCATGTACTTCACCTCCGGTACCACCAGCAAGCCCAAGCTCGTCGAGCACACACAGATCTCCTACCCCGTAGGGCATCTGAGCACCATGTACTTCCTCGGGCTGCGCCCGGGCGACGTACACCTGAACATCAGCTCGCCCGGGTGGGCCAAGCACGCGTGGAGTTGCTTCTTCGCCCCGTGGATCGCCGAGGCGACCATCTTCATCTACAACTACGGCAGATTCGACGCGAAAGCGTTGCTCGAACAGATCCGACGGGCCGAGGTGACGACGTTCTGCGCGCCGCCGACGGTGTGGCGCATGCTGATTCAAGCCGATCTCGCCGGTGGCGGTGGTTCGCTACGCGAGGCCATCGGAGCCGGTGAGCCGCTCAACCCGGAGGTGATCTCGCGGGTCCAACAGGAGTGGGGCCTGAACATCCGCGACGGGTTCGGTCAGACGGAAACCACTGCGCTGGTTGCCAATACGCCGGGTGCGGTACTCAAGTCCGGCTCGATGGGGAGGCCGCTGCCGGGCGTTCCGGTGGTGATCGTCGACCCCACCACCGGCGAACTCGCCGACGAGGGCGAGATCTGCCTCGACCTGGCCCAGAAGCCGTTCAACCTGATGACCGGCTATCTCGGTGACCCCGAACGCAACGCCGCCGTCATGGCCGACGGGTACTACCACACCGGCGACGTGGCATCACGGGACTCCGAGGGCTACATCACCTACGTCGGCCGCACCGACGACGTGTTCAAGGCCTCGGACTACAAGATCTCCCCGTTCGAGCTCGAAAGCGTGCTGATCGAACACCCCGCCGTTGCCGAAGCCGCAGTGGTGCCGGCCCCGGACGAGACGCGACTGGCCGTTCCGAAGGCGTACGTGGCACTGGCGTCGGGCTGGGAACCCAACGAGGACACTGCATTCGAAATCCTGAAGTACGCCCGCGAGCACCTGGCACCGTTCCTGCGTGTGCGCCGAATCGAGTTCTTCGAGCTACCGAAAACGATCTCCGGCAAGATCCGTCGAGTGGAACTGCGCGCTCGCGAGGACGCGGCGGTCGGACCGCTGGAGACCGAGTGGCGCGACGACCAGTTTCCTGCGCTGAAGAGGTGATGTGGCTGTCCACTATGTGCTGCGTGAGGCGGGATTCCGATTCTCGAGGCGAATTGTGGGCGCTGACGTCACCTGTCCCAGAACCGTTCGAGGACGCCGAGCACTTCAGTGGACGCCGCCATCGTTGTCGCGTGGTCGAATCCGCGGATGACATGCAGCTCGGAGTTCGGTACCAGCGCCGCGGCAGCTCGGGTGTCGTCGAGCCTGGTGCCGTCCTGACTGCCGACGTAGAACAGCGACGGTTGGGTGAATCGTTGCAATGCCTCGTCCGGTAGGCCGGGATCGCCGTCGGAGGCTCGGATGTACGCGGCCATGGCCTGGGCATCGTTGGTGGAGAACACCGCTCGGGTACCCGCGTCGATCGGGAACATGCGGTGGCTGGTCCAGACCTCGAGAAATCCGTCCATGCCGCGCTGCTCCAACACATCGGCGCATCCGGGGAAGAACAGGCGATCGAACGCGCCTGCCTGAGCGCCGTGACTACCGCCGCCGACGGCCAATGATCGCACTCGCTCGGGAGCGGCAGCCGTCAACGCCAACCCCGCCCGAGCCCCGAACGAATACCCGAGGTAATCGACGGTATCGACCCCCACCGCATCGAGCACCGCCGTCAGATCGCCGACGATAGTGCCCATCGCATAGGCGTCGGGAGAATGGGGCTTCTCGCTGCGGCCGTGCCCACGACTGTCGATCAGAATCAACCGCCGACTGCCGCGCAGCGCCTTCACATAGCCGAACGTCCGCCAGATCGTGTGCGTGAGAAAACTGCCGTGCACCATCAACAACGGCGGCCCGGACCCCACCACCGTGTACGCGATCCGTGTTCCATCGTCTGCATTCGAGGCGTACTCCACCCCGCGATTCTTGCCTTTGAAGTCCACTCAACGTGACATTGACCCCCACAAAGGCCACTGAACGTCACATTGACTCCCTACGGGCGGGCGCTTCTTCGGCGGACTCGGGAGGCTCGGCGGTCGGGGTGAGGTCGATGGTGCGGGTGGGGGCGATGGCGTCGAGGAACGGTCGATCGTGGCTTGCGATGATCAGCGCACCCTCGAATTTTCCGAGGGCGTCGATGAGGTGTTGTCGGCTGGTGATGTCGAGGTTGTTGGTCGGCTCGTCGAGCATCAGTAGTTTCGGAGCCGGCTCCGCCAGCAGAATTCGTGCCAGTGCGGCCCGCAGTCGTTCGCCACCGGAGAGGCTCGCGACGACGGCGTCGGCGTCGGATCCGCGGAACAGGAAGCGGGCGAGTTGGCCTCGGATCTGTTCGGCGGTGGCCTGTGGGGCGACATCGGATACGTTCTCGGCGACGGTGCGGGATTCGTCGAAGACGTCGAGTCGCTGCGGCAGATACTTCCACGGCACCTCTGCCCCGGTGGCGTCCAGAGCCCGCAACAGGGTGGTCTTGCCGCTCCCGTTCGGTCCGGTCAGCGCGATGCGCTCGGGACCGACGATGCTGAGCTCGGGTTGATCGAGAACGACCTGTCCCGCATGAACTTTCGTCGCCGGGAGGTCGACGCGTATCTCGCGGTCGTCGCGCAGGAGATCCTCGGCGGCCGACAGTGACGATCGGGCGTCGTCGACGCGGTCGCTCTGCGTCCCGCGAAGTTTGCCTGCCGATTCCTGGGCAGCCCGCTTGCGTCGGCCCGCAAGGATCGGAGGTACGCGCTTCTGCTCTTCCATCTTCTTCCCGAATCGCTGGCGTCTGTCGAGTTTGATTCGGGTGTCGATCAATTCGCGTTCCTGCTTGCGGACGTCGTTCTTGGCATCACGGACGGTCGCCCGTGCGGCCTCCTGTTCCGCGTCGACGACCGAGCGATAGTGCTGATAGTTGCCGCCGAACATGCGCAGCCGCGAGACTCCGCTGCGCTCGGCCCGCACCTCGGCGATGGAGTCGACGCGTTCGAGCAGCTCGAGATCGTGAGTGCACACGATCAGCACACCCGCGTAGCCGTCGACCGCCGTGTACAAGCGTTCTCGCGCAGCGTGATCGAGGTTGTTGGTCGGTTCGTCGAGCAGCAGTACGTCGGGTTGGGCGAGCAGTTGTGCGGTGAGAGCGAGCAGTATCGTCTCGCCGCCCGACAGGGTGCCGACGCGGCGATCCAGATCGTCCAGGGAGCCGACGATGCTGCCCAGGCCGAGCTTGTCCAGCAGTGCCAGAGCGCGCTCCTCGACGTCCCACGCCGACCCGACGATTGCGAAGTCGTCCTCGGTGGAGGATCCGGACTCTATGCGATGCAATGCTTTTCGCACCGAATCGATGGCCAGTACCCGATCGACGGGCAGGTCGGGGTCCAGTGCGACGTCCTGGCGCAGGTAGCCGAGTACGCCCGGTATCGAGACGGAACCGAGTTGTGGTGTCAATTCCCCGGCGAGCAATCGCAGGAGCGTCGACTTTCCCGCACCGTTGGAACCGATGAGACCTGTTGAGCCGCTGGGGAAGATGGCCGACATGGCGTCGAACACGGGGTCGCCGTCCGGCCATGTGAAGCTCAGGTTCGAGATGGACAGTGATGACGAATGAGGCATGGTTGCTCCAAAGGTGTGCGTGCGATGGATCTGCAGGCGTCTAGAACCTCTGGAAGAGCAATGGCCTCTCCGAATCTGTGGGCGACAAGGCGAAGGCCACGCTAACCCCGAACCCGACGAGTACGCAAGCGAATTAAACCGACGGGCCCTTCTTGCGTAGCTCGTCGACCGTCGTCATGGCGCCCCGCAGTTCGTCCAGCCACTCCTGGGTGTGCTCGCCGACGAGCTTCACAGCCCAGGCCAGGGCGTCGGCCCTGGAACGAGCGACGCCGGCGTCGACGAGGGTGTCCAGGACGCGACGCTCGGGCTGACGAAGGCGCGTCATGACCGGTACTGCGAGGTGGGTGAACAGGACCACGTCGGATCCGGTTCGCACTCCCCAGGCGACCTTGCGTCCGTATCGCTTCTCGGCCTCGTCGGCGATCTGCATGCGGTCGCCGCGGGTCGTTTCCCGGAATCGCGCGATGCGGCCCTCGTTGGCTGCGGGTGAACTGTCCTGCTCCACAGGCAATGTCCCGACGACGACGATCTCCTCTCGGTCGACCTCGACCGAGGCGGCACCGTCGAACCAGGTGTCCGGGAGTCGGCCACCGAACCACTCGGCGGCGTCGGTGGCGTCCGGAATGTCTGCGTGCTGCCAGCCGCCGGGGCGACCGAACGAGCGTCCGTTGGGTTTCATGTGAGCTCCCGAGTAGGTGTTTGTAAGACTGATTACATAATTACACCTCATTCAGGGATCGCGCCACCAGTGTTTCGCGGACGCCCTGGGGCATGATCGATCCCGTGCGCACTTCGACAAGACCGACGACTCTGGCCGCAATCGTGTCCGTACTGGCATTGGTGCTCGCCGCCTGTGGTCAGAGTGGGCCCGATCAGCCGCAGACCGTCGCCGAGCAGTTCGCGGACGCGGTCAACAGCGCGAATATCGATCAGGCTGCCGCGTTGACCACCGATCCGGCCGGCGCGACGGCAGCGCTCACCGGGCTGTACGACGGGCTTTCGGCCGGCGGTACGGTGACGGCAACTCCCGATTTCGAGGCAGTCGACGCCAACGAGGATGCGGGCACGTTCACATTGAATGCCGGCTGGCGCTTCTCGACGACCACCGACGGCACCGCCGAACCCGACGGTGAGCCGAAGGAATGGAACTACACGACCTCTGCGACAGCGGCGGAAACCGAGCAGGGCTGGAAGATCACCTGGGATCCGGCGATGTTGGTGCCGGGCCTGACGGCCGACTCGTCGGTGCGTTTCACTCCTACCGACGCGCTCGTCGCGCCGCGCATCTTCGACGGAAACGGCGTCGAGCTGATGTCGCAGCAAGTAGTCACCCTTGTCAACGCCGATGCGACGGCCGATCCCGTGGCTGTCGCGAACCTCGTCGGATCCGTCGTCCCGGGTATCACGGCCGAGTACGTCACATCGACTGTCGCTGCAGCGCAGGGTAACTCGGCGACCATCGTGTTGCTTCGTCAGGCGGACATCGATCCCATCGGTGCTCAGCTCGCGACCGTCCCCGGCGTCACGCTGGCTCCGCAGACGCGGCTGCTCGCCACCGACCGGAATCTCGTTTCGCCGGTCCTCAACGACCTGACGACTCTGTGGGAGCAGGAGCAGGCAGCCAATCGGGGATGGGCTGTGCAGGCCGTTGCAGCGGACGGCTCCATCACCCCGCTTGCCGGCCGCGACGCCGGAACCGGAGACGACATCGCGACCACCCTGGATTCGGCACTGCAGCTCAAAGCCGAGAATGCCCTCGCGTCGTTGCCGCAGCAGTCGGCCATCGTTGCGCTTCGGCCGTCGACGGGGGCGGTTCTCGCCGTGGCGCAGAATGCCGCCGCGGATGCCGAGGGCCCGATCGCTCTCACCGGTCTGTACCCGCCGGGGTCGACGTTCAAGACGGTGACCACCTCGGCTGCACTGCAGTCCGGTGCCGTCACCCCCGATACCGTGCTGCCGTGCCCGGCGACCGAGAACATCGAGGGCAGGCAGATCCCGAACGACGACAATTTCGATCTCGGCGACGTGCCGCTGCACACCGCCTTCGCCAAGTCCTGCAACACGACGATGGGTCGCCTCGGTGTGGCACTCCCGCCGAACGGACTGACCGACGCGGCCGCGCAGTACGGCCTCGGCGTCGACTACGTCACCCCCGGTCTGACGACCGTCACCGGTTCGGTGCCCTCGGCCGACACCCCCGCGCAGCGGGTCGAATCAGCCATCGGTCAGGGTCAGGTGACCGCGTCGCCGTTCGGAATGGCGCTGGTCGCGTCGTCGATCGCCAACAACGGATTGCGCCCACCGACGGTCGTCGCCGGTGAGCCCGGAGTGGGAAACATGCAGCCGGCAGCGGTGGACCCGCAGGTCACCGAGCAGATCAAGACCATGATGCGCGAGACGATCACCGGCGGCACGGCCACGTCACTGAACGACATTCCCGGGCTGCTCGGCAAGACCGGCACCGCCGAATTCGGCGCGAACAACGAAGGAGCCCACGGCTGGTTCGTCGGGATCTCCGGTGATCTCGCGTTCGCGGTGTTCGTGAACGATGCGGGCAGTTCGACGCCTGCCGTCGAGGCTGCGGGTCGTTTTCTGCGCTAGTAGAGGCCGAAACCGACCGGGGCGTATCCCAATCGTGACCGGCTCGTATGAATCCCGTGCTTGTTACTCGTGTGACTACAGTGAATATTGTGACTCATGAGTTCTATGAGTCGTGCCCGTCGTGGCCCGCGCAAGGTCCGCGGTCGCTACCTCGTCGCCGTTGCAGCATCGGCGACGTTGACGGTCTCGGCAGTGTTCTGGATGGTCGATCGCCCACCGAGCGAGGCCGAGGTGCTGGTCTCGAAGTTCGTCGATGCCCTGGACAACCGAGACGTCGCTGCCGCTGCCGCGCTGACGACCTACCCGAATGCCGCGACGGCCGCGCTGAACCAGATGTTCGACGGCTTGTCGGCCCAGGGCACGTCCACCGGCGATTTCGACCTGACCCAGTACATGGACCTCTCCGACGAGAGCGGCTACTTCACTCTCGCGTCCGCATGGAATTTCGGTGAGGGCAAGGACTGGAAGTACAGCGCTCAGGGCTCGACCAAGAAGCTCAGTGTCGGCTGGCGAATCGCGTGGGATCCGGCCACCCTCGTCCCCGACCTCACCTCGGGAGGGTCGGTCCGATACACCAGGACCGACGCCGCTCCGCCGCTGATCTTCGACGCCGCGAACAACGTACTGATGAGCGAGCGCACCATCAACGCCATCTCCCTCGACCCGGCACAGACGAGCGATCCGGCGGCGTCCACTGCGCAACTCGCGGACGTCATCGACGTCGTGGCACCGCTGATCACCTCCGAATCGATGCTGGCCGAACTCGATTCGGCCGGCGGTGCACCGATCACCGCAGTGACCTTGCGCGACGACGATTTCGCCGTCCTCGAAGACGACCTGCGCGCCGTTCCGGGCGTGGTGGTTTCTCCGCAACCCAAGCTCATCGTCGACGACCGTCGGATCACCTCACCCGTGCTCGACTCGTTGCGAAGCGCCTGGCAGGAAGGACGCGACGCCACCGCAGGCTGGGCCGTCGACACCTACACCGCCGACGGAACCGGCGAACGCCGTGTCGGCTTCCAGGGACCCGCCGGTCCTGACCTGCACGCGACGCTCGATCCGCGAGTTCAACTCGCAGCCGAGAACGCGGTCGTCATGGCGGGGTCGTCGGCGTCGATCGTTGCCCTGTCCACCTCGACCGGCGCGATTCTCGCTGCGGCACAGAACAGTTACGCGAACGAACAGGGCGACGTCGTCTTCGGGGGCTCCTACCCGGCCGGCACCGCGTCGGAACTCGTCCGGGCCGTGCAGTCCGATCGCGGTGACGACAGCGCCGAAGATGCAGCTGCGAGGTTGGGTCTCGGTATCAACTACTCGATGCCCGGACTCGACGCCTACACAGGAACTCCCGCCGACAGTCGCAGCGCGATCGACGGCATCAGGACCGTGTCCACCGCCTCCGCCGACGAGGCGACGGTGACTCCGTTCGGGCTCGCGCAGATGGCGGCCGCGATCTCTCGGGGCAGCGCTCCGACTCCGACGATCGTCGCCGGTCAGACCGCCGTCGCAAATCGGGAGTCCGAGGCAATCGGGTCGGATGCGGCAAACCGGTTGCGCGGCATACTCGCCGACTCGTCGAGCAGTAGCGGTCTCGACACCTTCGACGGTGTGCAGGGATTCGCCGGTGAGAGTGGCGACGATCGCTTCGTGCTCGCCACCAGTGGTGACGTTGCATTCGCGGTGTACATCGAAGACGCGGACGGCGGAGACCAGGCAGTGCGTATGACGAGCCGGTTGCTGCAGGAGATGGCGAACCCCGTCGAGTAAGCCCTGCGGTGCAGGCCGGATCGTTAGGCGCGGTAGCTTTGTTCGGTGACGGTGCTCGATTTCGGACTTCTGGTGGTGGCCGGGTTCTTCGCCGGGCTCATCGGGTTCGTCACCGGGCTCGCGTCGCTGGTGTCCTATCCTGCTCTGCTTGCGGTGGGTTTGCCTGCGGTGTCTGCGAACGTGACGAACACGGTCGCGTTGGTCGCGGCCGGTGTCGGGGCGACGGCGAGTTCCTCGGCCGAGCTCGCCAAGGACGGCAAGCAGCTGGTTCGCTATGCGATCTACTCCGCGCTGGGCGGTACCACCGGTGCGATTCTGTTGCTCACTACGCCGGACGGTTCGTTCGAGGTGGTCGTACCGTTCCTGGTGGCGATGGCAGCCATCGCGCTACTGCTGCAGCCGCGTATCCGAAAGCTGTCCGGCGGCAGACAGTTTCCGACGCTCTATCCGTTGGCGCTGTTCGCGGTCGCGATCTACGGTGGCTACTTCGGTGCCGGGGCCGGTGTCATCTTCCTTGCGCTGGCGCTGATCTGCACCTCGGATACTTTCTGGCGCGCAAGCGTTCTGAAGAGTTTCTTCCTCGGCATCGCCAATCTCATTGCCGCCATCATCTTCTCGTTCTCCGGCCAGGTGCACTGGTGGGCCGCGCTTGCCCTGGCGATCGGCTGCTTCGTCGGCGGTGCCTGCGGGCCGCCGACGGTCAAGGTGATCTCGCCGATCATTCTGCGTATTGCGGTCGGAATTCTGGGGCTCGGTCTCTCCGGATGGCTGGGGTATCAGGCCTTCGGCTGACAGTCAGGTCACCTGTTCGCTACTTGCTCGACGGCGACCCGAGAGTGATCAACTCCGGTGCAGCAGGGGCACCGCAGCAGCCACCGGACGACGGGGCGTCGGGCTCGTCGAACAGGCCCGCGCCGCCGCAGACACCGGTGTCGGGCAGCGTCAGCTCGACCTTCCGTGCGCCCTCGTGGTCGCCTGCGAGTTCGGCTGCGATGCTGCGAACCTGCTCGTATCCGGTCATCGCGAGGAACGTCGGCGCGCGGCCGTAGCTCTTCATGCCCACCAGGTAGAAGCCGGGCTCCGGTTGGGTGAGTTCTTCGACTCCGTGCGGTGACACCGATCCACACGAATGCATGTTGGGGTCCACCAACTCTGCGACGAACTTGGGTGCCTGCAGGGTGGGATCGAGATCGAGGCGAACCTCGGACAGCCACGACAGGTCCGGGCGGAATCCGGTCAACGCCACGACTCGGTCGACGCGCTCTATGCGAGCGCCGGTGTCGCCGACGAGTGTCAGCCGGTCACCGTCGACCGCAACGGTGTCGGTGCGGAATCCGGATTGCACGGTGAGGAAGCCGTCGTCGACGGCCTTCTTGGCGCGTTGGCCGAGTGCGCCGCGAGCAGCGAGCTCGTCCGCTTCCCCTCCGCCGAACACATCGGCGGTGACTCCTCGGCGCACGGCCCAGGTGAGCGTCGTTCCTGGTTCCTCCGCGGCGAGTTCGGCGAAGGTGATGATGGCGGTCAAGGCGGAGTGTCCACTGCCGGCGATGACGGTGTGCTTGCCCGCGAACTGGGCGCGAATGGCCGGATCGGTCAGATCGGGGACCCGGTAGTCGATCCGGTCCGCAGCGGCCTTCTCGCCGATGGCCGGAAGTCCCTCGCTGCCCAGTGGATTCGGTGATCCCCAGGTGCCCGACGCGTCGACGACAGCGCGGGCGAGGATGCGTTCCTCGCTGCCGTCGGAGTGGCGGATGTGCACCGACAGCGGTTCGGTGTCGCGGCCGGCGTCGACCACGCGGTCGCGTCCGCGGCGGGCGACGCCGACCACCTCGGAGTCGACTCGGACGGCGTCGCCGAGAACGGCGGCGAGGGGTGCGAGGTACCGCTCCACCCATTCGCGACCGGTGGCATAGGTGTCACCGTCCGGTGCAGTCCAGCCGGTGGGCTCGAGCAACCGGGCCGCAGCGGGGTCGACGACCTCGGACCAGGGGGAGAACAATCGCACGTGATTCCACTCGGACACTGCCGAGCCTGCGGACGGCCCGCGTTCGAGAACGACCACGGCAGAGCCGGTTTCGGTCAGATGCGCTGCGGCGGCGAGACCGATGGGTCCTGCGCCGATCACTACTACGGGGTATTCGTTCATGACTGATCTACCTTTCCTCGTCGAGCGAGAGTGTCCATTGCTGCGCGTGCGGTACGGCCGACGCCGATGAGCGTTGCCGACGCCGGCCCGGTCCAGTCGCCGTACCCGAGGAACATCAGGGTCGACTCGCTGCGAATATGATTGTCTTCCAACGTGATCCGAGGTCCGTCGGTGTGCAGGTGTAGCGGTTGCAGATGCCGCAGCGCGGGCCGAAAGCCGGTGCACCAGACGATCGCATCCAGTTTCTCCGTCGTATGCCCGTCCGTCACGCCGTCGGCTGTGATCGCCGTGAACATCGGACGGGCGTGCAGGACTCCGCGATCCCTGGCCTCCTTCACCGGCGGGACCATGACGATGTCGCCCAAGACTGCGACCCCGCCGGTATCGGGATCACCCGCTGCCAGCGCTCGGGCGCGGTCGCTGGCGACATCGAACAGCACGCGCCCATCGACGTCGTCGGGCAGGAATTTCGGCTCACGGCTGGTGTACCAGTAGGTATCGGCGACAGTGGAGATCTCGGCAAGTATCTGAGCAGCCGAGTTTCCGCCCCCGACGATTCCTACTCGCTTGCCCACGAATCGATCCGGTGTGCGGTAGTCAGCGGCATGCAGTTGGGTCCCACCGAATTCACGCATGCCCGGGTAGCTCGGCCAGAAGGGCCGAGACCATGTTCCCGTCGCGTTGACGACTGCTGTGGCACTGTGCGATTCGCCATCGGTGTCGACTCGGTAGCCGCCCGGGACCCGATGCACGGCCGTCACCCGGACGGGCCGGTGCACCGGCAGTTCGTACTTCTTCTCGTACGCTCGCAAGTAGTCGACCACATGAGACGCGGGTGGAAAACCGTTGAGCCACGGAGGCATCGGCCAGCCGGGAAGTCTCGAGTACTCCGCCGGTGAGAACAGGTGCAGCGACGGCCAGTAGTCCTGCCAGGACCCTCCGGCATGCGTCTGGTCGTCGAGAACGACGAAGTCGAGCCCGGCTCGTCGCAGGTAGTAGCCGGCGGCCAGTCCTGCCTGACCGCCGCCGATCACCACCACGTCGTACTTCATTCGAGTCAAGCGTCAGTGCCGCGCATGCGAGATGCGAGTTCCTCGACGCGAGCGGCAATATCGTCACGGACCAGACGCATGCGTTCGATGCCGTCGATACCGCGCTCGGACGGCTCGTCGGTGTTCCAGTTCTCGAACGTCGGACCGTCCACTGGTTCCACGTGTGCCTCGCCACCGAGGGTGACGACGTAGTCCATACGGGCGAGAAGATCGGGATCGATGGGCTTGGGTGCTTCGCCCGACAGGTCGACGCCGACTTCGAGAAGAGACTCGGCCGACAGCGCGTTGACGGCGCCGCCCGGTTTCGTTCCGGCCGAGTGCACCTCCACCGAATAGCCCGCCGCCTTGCGCATCAGACCGGCAGCCATCTGAGACTTGCCGCCGTTCTTGACGCAGACGAACAGCACGCTGGGTGTCGTCATGACGCCGAACTCTGCTTCGCTGGAACCAATTCCGCGATCAAGTCTTGGATTCGACTCTTGATCTCGTCACGAATCGGACGCACGGCTTCGACGCCTTTGCCGGCGGGATCGGCCAGAGCCCAGTCGCGGTAACTCACACCCGGGAACACCGGGCAGGCGTCACCGCAGCCCATGGTGATCACGACGTCGGATGTCTCCACGGCCTCGGAGGTCAGAATCTTCGGGGACTGCGACGAGATGTCGATGCCGACCTCGGCCATGGCCTCGACCGCTGCGGAGTTGATCGTCTCCGCGGGCGCGCTACCGGCGGAACGCACTTCGACGGTGTCGCCGGCGAGGTGGGCCAGAAAACCGGCGGCCATCTGAGATCGGCCCGCGTTGTGGACGCAGACGAAGAGCACGCTGGGGGTGTCGGACATCAGGACTCCTTTGTCACTGTGTTCGCGGACGTACTGGGGGCGAAGCGTTTACGCAGTGCGAGTGAGACGTAGACGAGGCCGACCAGTACCGGCACCTCGATGAGTGGTCCGACGACTCCGGCGAGTGCCTGCCCGGATGTCGCGCCATACGTCGCGATGGCGACGGCGATCGCAAGCTCGAAGTTGTTGCCTGCCGCGGTGAACGCGAGGGTGGTGGTGCGCTCGTAGCCCAGACCCATCGCGGCACCGAGGGCGTAGCCGCCGCCCCACATCACCGCGAAGTACACCAGCAGTGGCAGCGCGATACGCACCACGTCGAAGGGCTGTGACGTGATCTGATCGCCCTGCAGCGCAAAGAGAATGACGATGGTGAACAGCAGGCCGTAGAGCGCCCACGGGGCAATCCTGGGGATGAACTTCTCCTCGTACCACTCGCGGCCCTTGGCGCGTTCACCGAAGAAGCGCGAGGCGAATCCCGCAATCAGCGGGATTCCGAGGAAGATCAGCACCGATTTCGCGATCTGCCAGGGCGAGGCTTCGATGGTCGTCTGTTCCAACCCGAGCCAGCCGGGCAGGACGGAGAGGTAGAACCATCCGAGGATGGCGAACATGAAAACCTGGAACACCGAGTTGATCGCCACCAGAACCGCGGCGGCTTCCCGGTCGCCGCAGGCGAGGTCGTTCCAGATGATGACCATCGCGATGCATCGGGCCAGACCGACGATGATGAGCCCGGTGCGGTACTCGGGTAGATCGGGCAGGAAAAGCCATGCGAGAGCGAACATCAGGGCCGGACCGAGGATCCAGTTGAGGACCAGCGATCCGATCAGTAGGCGCTTGTCTCCGGTGACGGTGTCGAGGCGGTCGTAGCGGACCTTGGCCAGCACCGGATACATCATGATCAGCAGTCCGATGGCGATGGGGAGCGAGACGCCGTCGATGGAGATGGTGGACAGCGCGTCGTCCATTCCGGGGATCATGCGTCCCAGGAGCAGGCCCACAACCATGGCCACGCCGATCCACACGGGTAGGAACCGGTCGAGGGTGGAGAGCTTGCCGACTACGGCAGTATCGGTCGTCGTACTCATGCCATGACCTCCGTGGACTCCGCAGCGTTGAGCACTGCCGACAGTTGTTGCAGTGCAGCGGGAATCACCGAGTAGTAGACCCAGGTACCGCGTCGTTCGCAGTCGAGCAATCCCGCCTCGCGCAAGACCTTGAGGTGGTGGGAGATGGTGGGCTGCGACAGGTCGAAGGCAGGGGAGATGTCGCAGACACACGCTTCGCCGCCTGCGTGACTGGCGACGAGGCTGAGCAGCCGCAGCCGGACGGGATCTCCCAGTGCTTTGAACATGCGGGCGAGATCTCCGGCCCAATCCGCGTTCAGGGGTTCGCGGATCAGCGGCGAGCAGCAGTCACCGTCGAGGGACGACCGGTCTTGATTCGACATTCGTCTATATTGACGTTTGTCGAATCAGTCGTCAAGTGAACAGTTGCCGAACGCGGATCAGCCGGTAGGCGACACCGAGCACGACCACGACGGTTCCGACGACGATGGACGACACCGGCAACGTGGCGATCAGAACCACG
Organism: Rhodococcus sp. 15-2388-1-1a; assembly: GCF_002259145.1. Lineage (NCBI taxonomy): Bacteria > Bacillati > Actinomycetota > Actinomycetes > Mycobacteriales > Nocardiaceae > Rhodococcus > Rhodococcus sp. 15-2388-1-1a. The sequence goes on from NZ_NPFP01000031.1 coordinate 114,079, forward strand.
CACCCGATGCTGCCGAGGATCTGCAGGGCCCGTGGGTAGCGGCGGTGCGCGGCATCCTGAGTGAAGGCGCTGAGATTGGCCACCAGGTAGTACAGCAACACCCCGAACGACGAGAAGCCGATGGCGTTCCGCAGATCGACAACGAGAACGAGGACGCAGACGATCACTGCCAGAGTGATCTCGGCGCGATGAGGAACCGAGTAGCGGGGATGGACCGCGGTCAGATACGACGGCAGGTCGTCGTGGCGGGCCATTGCCAGTGACGTGCGGCCGATGCCTGCGATCAGCGCGAGGAGAGCTCCCAGCGCGGCCAGCGCCGCGCCGATGCGCATCAGCGGCGACGCCCACGAATGTCCGGATGCCACAACCAGATCGACCAGAGGAGCCGACGACGACGCCAGTGAGTCGGGGCCCAGTACCGACAACAGGGTCAGTGCAATCACCGCATAGATCAGTAGTGCGATACCCAGGGCGGAGACGATGGCGCGCGGAATGGTGCGCTCGGGCCGGACAACCTCCTCACCCAGGGTGGCAATGCGCGCGTAGCCGGCGAAGGCGAAGAAGAGCAAGCCCGCCGACTGCAGAATGCCGTACCAGCCGTGGCCGGTGGCGGACTCGACGCTATCGACACCCGGACCCCCGGAGCCGGTGAGGCCGAGGATGACCCCGAGGAGAAGCACGGCGAGTACCGCGGTGACGAGAACCTTGGTCAGCGATGCAGTGCGCGTGATGCCGAAGTAGTTCACCGCCGTCAACGCAACGATGGCAAGAACAGCAACGACTTTCGTGTACCCGGCAGGTGCGACGTAGGCCGCGAACACCAGCGCCATGGCTGCGGAACTGGCGGTTTTGCCGATGACGAAGCTCCACCCGGCCAGAAAGCCGGGCCACTCGCCGAGCCGCTCGCGGCCGTAGATGTACGTTCCGCCCGACGTCGGATACTGCGCGGCGAGCTGAGCCGACGAGGTGGCGTTGCAGAAGGCGACGACCGCGGCGATGGCGAGACCGATCAGCAGACCCGTGCCCGCGACGGCCGATGCGGGGGCGAACGCCGCGAACACCCCGGCTCCGACCATCGAACCGACACCGATGGCGATGGCGTCGAACAGCCCGAGTCGACGGGTGAGCGATGGCGGATTCGTCATGCCGGGAACCGATCGTCGATCACGGCGACAACTGTAGGTGCTGCACTCGACTCGGCGTCGATCCTGTCAGCGCAGTTCCTGGAACTCCGACAGCAGCGCGAAGGTGGCCTCGCACAGTTCGGTCTGCGTCAGCAGGATGCCGACCGTCCCGTCCGGGTCGACGAAGAAGTCGGTGCCCTGCCCGCCGGACCATCCGTAACGGCCGAGGTGCTCGCCTTCGGTGACGACCGAGACGCCGAATCCCCACCCCGTGCTCGGCCAGAAGCCCGGGTAGAAACTGTCGTCGGTCTTGATCGACGCGGGCACCTGGTCGTGTGTCATCAGCTCCAGGTGCTCGGTCGACACGGACGTCGGGACCGCACGGAGAAAGCGGTGAAAATCGGTCACGGTCGACACCAGCTCACCGTGACTCACGTCGACTGGGGGCGGTCCCGCATAGGGTCCGCCCGCGGCGGGTTCGGTCTCGATCAACGACCCGTCCTCGTACCGGTAGGCCGCCGTCAGGCGATGGCATCGGTCGGTGGGTACCCACAGTCCGGTGTCGGGCATGTCGAGTGGCCCGAACAGGTCGTCACGGAGATGATCCTGCAGAGACCGGCCGACGATACGAGAGACGAGGATGCCGAGGATCGCGAAGCCGTGGTGGTAGCGCCACCCGGTACCGGGCTGAAAAGCCAGCGGAAGATCCGCCATGCGTGCCGACCACTCGTCCGCGCCGAGCGGAGACGGCGCGGAGCCGGCCTCCGTGTCGTTGGCCCGCATCGCCCGAGTAAGCGGGGTGTCTCCCATCTGAATTCCGTACCCACTGGTGTTGGTGAGCAAGTGCCGCAACGTGATCGGCCGGTCCTGCGGAACGGTGTCGTCGAGTGCAGCGTCGGGACGGGTGAGCACAGGGCGGTCGGCGAGTTCGGGAAGCCAGGGCGCGACGTCGTCGTCGAGCGTCAGCCGGCCCGCCTCCACGAGCCGCAGGGCGGCCACACCGGTGACGATCTTGGTCATCGACTGAATCCGGACCAGTGCGTCGACCGCCATCGGTGGACCGCCGACCGCCGATGACCCGACCGCGACGGGTTCCGCATCGGGGCCACCCAGGAGCGCTGTTGCCCCCGGCATCAGTCCTGCGTCGATGTGCCGGGTCAACAGTTCGCGCACGGTCTCGCTCACGGTCTCATCGTGTCACCGGAGCGGTCCGGATTCCAGCGCCCGCTACTTCTGATACACGTCCGGGATGCCGTCGTGATCGTCGTCGCGGGTCTCTTCTACGTAGATGTCCCGGTACGCCTTGTTGCGGCTGCGCAGGATGACGGCGGCCAACGATGCCGCGATGATCGAACCGGTGAGGACGCCGACCTTGACGTGGTCGTCGCGCTCGGTTCCTTCGCCGAAGGCGAGGTCGCCGATCAGCAGCGAGACGGTGAATCCGATACCCGCGAGCATCGAGACGCCCAGGACGTCGAGCCATTTCAGTCCGGCATCCAGTGTGGCCCGGGTGAACCGCGAGACGAGGTAGGTGGTGCCGAAGATGCCGACGGCCTTGCCGATGACGAGGCCTGCGATGATGCCGATGGCGATCGGATCGGTCAGCGCGCTGGCCAGGCCGGAGAATCCGCCGACGGTCACACCGGCCGCACAGAATGCGAACAGGGGAACCGCGATGCCGGCGGAGATGGGCCGGATCTTGTGCTCGAAGTGCTCGGCGAGGCCGGGGCCTGCTTCGGGGCCACCGTTGGCCTTGCTGCGCATGACCGGAACAGCGAAGCCGAGCAGCACACCCGCGACGGTGGCGTGAACGCCGGACTCGTGCATGAGTACCCAGGTCACGACCGCCAGCGGGATGAGAATCCACCACGAGCGGACGCGCATCTGTACGGCGACGGCGAACAGCGCGAGCGGAATCAGTGTCAGGCCGAGCGCGATGAAGTTGATGTCGTCGGTGTAGAAGATGGCGATGACGCTGACGGCGAGAAGGTCGTCGACCACAGCCAACGTCAGCAGGAAGGTCCGTAGCGCGGTCGGCAGGTGGGTACTGATCACGGCGAGGACGGCAACGGCGAACGCGATGTCGGTCGCGGTGGGGATTGCCCAACCGAGCAGTGCGCCGTCTCCGGTGCCGAGGTTGATCAGCACGAAAATGACTGCTGGAACTGCCATTCCGCCGACGGCCGCGGCGACAGGAAGTGCGGCGCGTGCGGGATCGCGGAGATCTCCTGCGACGAATTCTCGCTTCAGTTCGAGTCCGACGACGAAGAAGAAGATGGCCAGCAGTCCGTCGGCGGCCCACGTCGACAGGGTCAGATCGAGGTGCAGCGCCGAGGGTCCGACTCGGGTGCTCATCAGCGAGTCGTAGGCAGCGGACCAGGGTGAGTTGGCCCAGATCAAGGCGACAAGAGTGGCGACGAGGAGCAATGCACCGCCGACGGTTTCCTTGCGCAGGATCTGCGCGACCCGGTCTGCCTCGGACCACGAGCCGCGGGAGAACAACGGCAATCGCGTCTTGGAACTGGATGAATCTGTCACGGTGACAACGCCTTTCGGTAGCTTCGTCGCGTTGCGAACCGACCGAACTTCAGATGGCAAGTACGCAGCGCAAAGTCGTTGCCGACCAGACTTCCCGGCGCACCGTGGATCATCCTATCGCGTCGAGGCCGTTCCCGACGAACTCTTCAGTCACCGAACGCTGGGCACGAATTTCGCCAGCGCACGCCAACCCAGCAGCAGAACTGCGGTGGCCAGGGTTGCCACGACGATGAACGATCCGGCTGTTCCCTGCCCGGTCAGTGCACGCAGCACCATGCCCACGACCACCGTCATCACCCACACGACGATGCCCGTCGGGACGATGAGGAACGCGTCGAACTTGTTGCGGTACAGGGCGAACGCGATGATCCAGCCGATGGCGGCACCGACGACGAACGGCCACGCGGTGTGGAGCAGGCCGGACAGTGCGGTGGCCTCGGCGTGACTGCGTCGACCGATCGCGGCGAACAGTACGACCATGAGCAGGTCGAGGACGGCAGCAACTGCAGGGGAACGAAACTTCACGCGCACCACTGTAGACACCGACAGTGAAAGGCCCGCACCGGCAAATGCGGTGCGGGCCTTTCGGCGGACCTTCCCGACGGGGGAGGGGTGAAGCGGAGGAGGATTACGCCTGCAGGCCGGCTTCGATTTCCAGGTTCAGCGTGATCTTGTCGCCGACGACTGCGCCGCCGCCTTCGAGGGGCATGTCGATGCTGATGCCGAAGTCCTTGCGGTTGATGACGGTGCTGGCCTCGAAGCCGGCGACCGGTCCGTTGCCCATTCCGGCGTTGACGCCGTTGAACTCGAGCTTCAGATCGATGGAGTTGGTGACGCCGTGGAGGGTGAAGTCGCCGGTGACGATGAAGTCTCCGCCGTCGGCCTTGACCGAGGTGGACTTGAACGTCGCGGTGGGGAACTTCTCGACCTCGAAGAAGTCTGCGGTCTTGAGGTGGCCGTCGCGCTGGGCGTTGTCGGTGGTGATGGACGCGACGTCGATCTCGGCGTCGACGGACGGGGTGCCGTCGGCGTCGACGGTGATGGTGCCGGTGAAGGTCTGGAAGCGGCCACGGACCTTGCTGACCACCAGGTGGCGGACGGTGAATCCGACGGTGGAGTGGGTTGCGTCGATGGCCCAGGTGCCTGCGGTGAGCTCGGGAAGTGCGATGGCGGTGGTCATGGTGGCTCCTAGTGGGTTGAAGTTTCAATGCTCATAGTACACAAGCGGACCGGGGTCCGTATATATTCCGGGTGAACACGAAGTGACGGACGCCATACCGCTCGGGGGTGGCTATGCGGGTTCCGGATCGCCCTTGGCATCGCGGATGTCCTCGGTACGCCGCAGCTCGGCGGTCTCCTGCTGTTCGAGCGCGATGTCGAATTCGAGATCGGCGTGCTGATGCCCCCGGAACAGTACGAGGAACACGATCCACCCGACGATCGCGACGAGGATGAAGCTCACGCCGCGGTACACCAGCGCGGAGGCGACGGCCTGCGATGCGCTGATCGAAGCGGCGCTGGTGAGAAATGCGATGAGGGTCGCGTCGACCACCACCAGGCCGCCGGGCGCGAGCGGAACTGATCCCACGGCCTTGCCCGCCGCGAACGCGATCAGCAATCCCGACAGCCGGGGATCCGCGCCGACGGCGAAGCACGCGAACGCCAGGCAGGCGACGTCCGCTAGTCGATGCACGGCCGACCACGACAGAGTGAGCGCGCCGTCGCGTTTGCCGAGCTGGACGGATTGAATCTGGCCGATGATCTTGTCGATTGCCTCGGCCCCGGCGTCGAGCTCTTGATTGCGGAACGCGTTGTATCTGTGCAATCCCCAGCGCGCGATGCTCTTGATCGACTCGGGGTGATTGGAGATGTAGCGAACGGCGGCGACGATGGCGATGACGCCTGCGATCGGGAGCACCACGGTGAACGTGTTGAAGGAGCTACCGACGACCAATCCTCCGGCGACCCCGAGGACGGCCAGTCCTGCCGCGGCGATCACGCCCGAGATGGCCAGCTGCCAGGACGCGACGACCGGGCTCGCTCCCCAGCGGCGTGTCTCGCGATAGGTGAACGCGGTGGAGAACACCTGCCCGGCGGGGAGGGTGAGCGCCATCGCGGTGCTGCCGTAGATGACGGCCACGGACTTGCGCTGGCGTACCTTCACTCCGCCTGCGTCGAGCAACTGCTTCTGTACTCTGCCGAACGCGCTCAGCGACACCGCCTGCGCGAACACGCAGGCCGCCAGCCAACCCCAGTGGATTTCGCGGACGGCGGTCCAGGATTCGTGCAGTCGCGGCCAGAGGTAGATCCCCTCGCCCACCAGCAGCGCCACCAGTGCGATTCCGGCGATCCATTTGACCCACCGGAGTCGGTTTCGCGGACGCCGTACTGCTGGTCCGCGGGTGGAGCTGGGGTCGGGCACCCTGTCAGACTAACCGTCGCTCGAGGAGGAATCGGGATACTCCACCGGCCAGGCCAGATGGGTTGCACGTCGTCGACCACGCAGTTGCACCTGGTCTCCCAATTCCCACTGTTCCTGTTCCTCGTCGTCGGCGAAGTACAGGGCCGAGGTCGACGCCAGGACGCGTCCGGGACGCAGTTTCGCCAGCTCGGTGAGCCTCGACGCCTCGTTGACCGGGTCTCCGATGACCGTGTACTCGAAGCGCTCCGACGCACCGATGTTGCCGGCGACGGCGAGCCCCGCGGACACACCGATGCCGATGTCGAGGCCGGTGATCTCGTCCAACGCGAATCGCAGCTCACGTGCGGCGGCGAGTGCGGCGGTCGGTGCGTCGGGACGATCCAGTGGGGCACCGAAGATCGCGAGGGCCGCATCGCCCATGAACTTGTTGACGAACCCGTGATGACGCCCGACGACGTCGACGACCACCCGGAAGAACTCGTTGAGCAACACCACGACCTCGCTCGGTGGGCGCTCGGAGGCGGTGGCGGTGGAGCCGACCATGTCGACGAACAGCACCGCGACGAATCGTGTCTCGCCGCCGAGCTCGGTTCCGAACTGCAATGCTCGACGCGCCACGTCCTCACCGACGTGTTGGCCGAACAGCTCTCGCAGGACGCGTCGTTCCGCCGATTCCTCCATCATGCGGTTGAAGCCCACCTGGAGGCGTCCGATCTCGGATCCGTCGAACACATCGACCTCGACGTCGGTCTCGCCGCGCTGAACTCGCTCGATGGCGCTGTGCAGCTGACTGATCGGGTCGGAGATCTGGCTCGCGGTGAGCATCGAGAGCACGAATGCCTGCACGATGGCCAGCACGCTGAGCAGGATGATGGCCACGGCGAGTGCGTTGGGGGAGAACACCAGATCGGTGGTCAGCTGCGTGGCGCACAGCAGGATGATGCCGATGACGGGCATCAAGGTGCCCAGGCCCCACGTCATGGCCATGCGAGTACCGACGCCGGGCGTCATCGTGCGATCGAATCGGCCCTCGCTCAACGCCAGTGCCGCGACCGGCCGCAGGATGCGCTCGCCGAGCATGTACGTGAATCCGAAGGTGACCGTCGCGGCCATTCCGACGGTGACGATGACGGCGATCGACAGTGACGGCATCTCGGCGATGGTCAACAGTACGAAGATGATGCCGCCGATGATCCACAGAATCAGATGCACGATCGCCTGACGCAACGGCGCGTGCAGCGTCGTCATCTGCTCCTTGCGGGTGGGTGGGCCACCGCGGAGCTGCCACCTGATCACCGAGCGCAGGAGGAAGTACGCGTAGATCATGCTGACGACGAGGGCCACCAGCAGATACGCCCCGAAGATGTACACGTTGCGGACACGGTCGGCGACGATCGAGTCCGATTCGGGGATGGGTAGGCCGTACCGCACGAAGGCGAACACGAGCACCGCGCCGAAGACGTTGGCGATGAGCATGGAGAGCATATAGAGCGGCCAGCGACTCTTCAGGGTGAGCGAGACCGCTCGGAAAGATGCCAGCACAGGTTAAATTTAGCGGGTGAGCACCGACGAGTTGCGGGCGCAAGGTACGGGGGCGTCCCCGGGCCCCACTTCGGCGGCAGATTCGGTGCATCCGCTGGTGCGGGTCGGCGCGGAATGGACATGGCGACTGCTTGTCCTGTTTGCCGGATTCATCACTTTCTGCCTGGTGGTGGCCAAGCTCAGCACCGTCGTCATTCCGTTGGGTCTGGCGCTACTGGCGTCGGCGATGCTCGTTCCCGTCGTCGATTGGATGCACCGACGTGGAGTGCCACGTGCTGTTGCGGTGATCGTCGTGATCATCGCCAGCATCGGGGTCGTCGCCGGAATAATGACCTTCATCGTCGAGCAGTTCATCGAGGGCCTGCCGCAGGTGGGCGATCAGTTCACCCAGTCCATCAACGGCATCGAAGAATGGCTCAGCAACGGCCCGCTGCACATCAGCGAGGATCAGATTCGGCAGGCCACCGACAACTTGGTGAAGGTCGTTCAGGACAACCAGGAAGCCGTCACCAGCGGAGCGTTGACCACGGCGGCGGTGATCGGCGAGATACTCACCGGCGCATTGCTCACCCTGTTCACTCTGATCTTCTTCCTGTACGGCGGCGATCAGATCTGGCAGTTCGTCACCCGGCTTGCCCCGACCGCAGCCCGCAGGAAGATCCGTACCGCGGGCATCCAGGGCTTCGGGTCTCTGGTGGGATACGTCCGAGCGACGGTTGCCGTCGCAGCCGCCGATGCCATCGGGATCGGAGCCGGGCTGGCCATTCTCGGTGTGCCACTGGCACTCCCACTGGCCTCGTTGGTGTTCATCGGAGCGTTCATCCCGATCATCGGTGCGGTGCTGACCGGATTCGTCGCGGTGTTCATCGCACTCGTGACCAAGGGACTGATCACCGCGGTCATCACCCTCGGCATCGTGGTGGCCGTGATGCAGCTCGAAGGCCATGTGCTGCAACCACTCCTGCTGGGCCGCGCCGTGCGGCTGCACCCGTTGGCGGTGGTTCTGTCCATCACCGTCGGCATTCTGCTCGCGGGCATCGTCGGCGGACTGCTGGCGGTGCCGATCGTCGCCGTCCTCAACACCGCCGTGCGGTCACTGCTCGCCGACGACCCGGACGAGGTCTACGAGGAACTCGAGGTACCCGACCCGCTGTATTCCGCCGAGCCGAGCGACCCACATACTCCGCCCGGGAGCGACGAGCCGGATCGGCTTGCCAAGGGACAGCTGACGATCCCGGATACGAAGACTGCGGGTCCGAAGACCGATGCGGACGGCTGACCGGGCACGGACCACGCTCACCTCGTCCGATCCCGACTCCCCGCTCTGGCGGGCCTCCCAGGCCTTTCGACTGGTCACCCTCGTCTACGCCATCGGCTACCAGGTGGCCACCGTCGACAACTACACCAATCCGCGGTTGAGCTGGATGTTGGTGGCACTGATGGCGGTGTGGTCGGGCGCGTCGGCTCTGATGCTCGCGCGCGCCTCGCTTCCGCGCTGGCAGGTGGTCCTCGCCGATCAGGTCATCGTGATCGCGCTGATGGCATCGACGAGATTGGTGGCCGACTACGACTGGTACAGCACCCGCCAAACCCTGCCGACCACACTGTGGGCGACCAATGCAGTCATCTCGGCCGCAATCCTGTTGGGCCCCAAAGGAGGAATCGCATCCGGGGTAGCGATGTCGGTGGTCAGCGCGCTCGTCCGCGACCGCTTCGACTCCGACCTCTGGTCCGATGCCACCGCCCCGGTGCTGCTCTCGGCCGGCCTGGCGCTGGGCATGGCGTCGAACACCGCCCGGCGCGCCCACGAGGAATTGCGTCGCGCAGCACGATCGGCCGCGATCACCGAGGAGCGAGAACGGCTGGCCCGGCAGGTACACGACGGGGTGCTGCAGGTGCTGGCGCTGGTGCGACGGCGTGGTCTCGAAATAGGCGGGCGTGCAGCCGAACTCGCCGAGCTGGCCGGCGAGCAGGAAGTCGCTCTGCGCGTGCTCATCTCGGAACAGGCGGCTCCGCGCGGCGATCACACCGGCTCGATCGTCGACGTCAGAGCACTGCTGCGGACTCAGGCGGGCACCTCGATCTCCGTCTCGACGCCTGCCGATCCGGTTCTCGTCGAATCCGAGGTCGCCGAGGAACTCGCCGCTGTCGTGGCAACCGCACTGTCCAACGTCGAGCTCCACGCGGGAGCCGATGCGAAGGCCTATGTGTTGCTCGAGGACGTCGACGGGGAATTGATCGTCAGTATCCGCGACGACGGCCGCGGAATCCCTGCCGGACGGCTCGCCGCCGCCGAGGCCGAGGGTCGAATGGGTGTCTCGAAGTCGATACTCGGCCGCGTCGAATCTCTCGGCGGTACTGCGATACTCGACACCGACGAGGGCGAGGGAACCGAATGGGAGATCCGCATTCCGCGAGCGAAGGGACCGGGATGACAGAGGAAGCGAATGCCGAGATCGCGGTGATGGTCGTCGACGACCATCCGATGTGGCGGGACGGCGTCGCCCGGGACCTCGAGGCCGCCGGTTTCAGGGTCGTCGCCACCGCGGACGGCGTCGCCGCTGCGCGGCGCCGCGCCCGAGCAACCACTCCCGACGTCGTGCTGATGGACATGCACCTACCCGACGGCAACGGAGCCGACGCCACCGTCGCCGTGCTCGACGCGTCGCCGCAGACGAAGATCCTCGTGCTCTCGGCGTCCGCGGAACGCAACGACGTGCTCGATGCCATCAAGGCCGGTGCGACGGGTTACCTGGTCAAGAGTGCATCGGCCGAGGAACTGTTCGACGCCGTCCGCGCCACGTCGGCCGGGCAGGCGGTGTTCACTCCCGGTCTCGCGGGCCTGGTGCTCGGAGAGTTCCGGCGGATGTCGTCGTCGCCCGAACCGGAATCCGACGCTCGCCCCACGCTGACCGACCGCGAGACCGAGGTGTTGCGACTGGTAGCAAAGGGTTTGAGCGCCAAACAGATTGCGACGCGATTGACGCTCAGTCATCGGACCGTCGAGAACCACGTCCAGGCGACCCTGCGAAAACTGCAGCTGGCCAACCGCGTCGAACTGACCCGATACGCCATCGAAAAAGGGCTGTGAGGGTTTGCGTCGGTAGCTCAGGGGCACTCTGCATCCCATGACCGACAACAAGAATGCAGTGGACACCACCGTCGACCCGGCGAAGCACTCGAAGGGCGTCGACGCCGATCTCGATCAGACCGTAGCCGAACGCGACGAGGCGATCGACGAGTTCGACGGCCATCTGGACGGATCGGGTGAGGATTCCTCGCTACCGACGCCCGAGCCGACCGACGTGGCCGACAAGTCCGAGGAGAAGACCGTCACACGGTCCGAGTAGCTCTACCGACTGCACAACCTGCCGAGCGCGAACTTGGCGACGGGCACGTACGGCAGAACCAGCGGCAGCGGGCCGTCGATCGTCAACCACGCCCTGGTGCCGCTGGGTCGGGAGACGACGCCGTGCGTCAGGTCCACCCCGATGGCCTGGTTCTGGAACCACGCCGACCACGCCCACGTCCAGGACTGCTCGTCGACCGAATGCACCCGAAAATCGATCGGCAGGCCCAGTGGCCCCAGCACTCGGCCGGTGGTGTCGGCGTCCAGACGCTCGCCGCGGTACTCGACGCCGATGATCTGCGGTGCCCAGGTCTTCCAGGCCGTCGGTTCCATGTAGCGCTCCCAGACCTCGGTGGCGGGGGCGTTGCCGGTGGATTGCAGTGTCACTCGCATCTGTCTCACCTACCCGTTGGTAGCGATCCCCACACAGAATTCCGCGAAGGTTCGGTCACCATCCATCGCCGCGCCGTCGGGCGGACTTGTCGCTGGGAAGACTGGTCGAGTGCGCATCGTCCAGCTCGCCAACTTCTACGGACCACGGTCCGGGGGATTGCGGACGGCCGTCGACCAGCTCGGATCGGGGTATGTCGCCGACGGCCACGAGGTGACTCTGATCGTGCCGGGAGATCGACGAAGCGAGACGCTCCTGCCGTCGGGAGTGGTGCGCATCGAGGTGCCGGCATCGCAGATCCCGCTCACCGGCGGGTATCGGGTGGCCGACCCGCGTCGGGTGTCCTCGGTGGCGGCCGGACTGCGGCCCGACGTGATCGAGGTGTCGGACCGACTGACGCTGCGCGGAATGGGTGCCTGGGCCGCGCGCCGAGACGTGCGCAGCGTGATGATCTCCCACGAACGCCTGGACCGACTGCTTGCGCAGACGATGCCGATGCGCTGCGCCCGCCCCATCGCGGACATGGCCAACCGTCGTACCGCCGACTCGTTCGACGCCGTCGTGTGCACCACGGAGTTCGCGAGACAGGAGTTCGACCGCATCGGTGTTCGCAACGTGCACCGAGTGCCGCTCGGCGTGGATCTCGACCTCTTCCATCCGCGTCGCCGGCAGGCAGGCGAACGATCCGCATGGCTGGGCAGTGCCGATCGACTGCTCGTGCACTGCGGCCGGCTCTCGGTGGAGAAGCACGTCGAGAGAAGCATCGATTCACTTGCTGCACTGTGTGATTCGGGAATGCGGGCGCGGCTGATCATCGCCGGCGACGGCCCCCGCCGAGCCGGTCTCGAACGACGCGCCCGCGGTCTGCCCGTCGACTTCCTCGGTTTCGTCGACGGCAGATCGGCCGTCGCAGCCCTGCTGGCCTCGGCGGACATCGCTCTCGCGCCGGGACCACATGAGACGTTCGGGCTCGCCGCGCTGGAATCGCTCGCCGCAGGCACCCCCGTCGTCGTCTCGGAGACCTCGGCGCTGGCGCAGATCGTCACCCCGCACTGCGGCGGATCCTCGGAGAACACCGCAGACGGATTCGCCGCCGAGATACAGCGAGTTCTCGAACTACCGGTCGACGGCCGCCGCATCGCCGCCAGGTTGCGCGCCGAACAGTTCGGATGGCCCGCGTCGGTGTCCGGAATGCTTTCCGTACTGGGCGGTCGCGTGGCCTGAGATCTTCGCTACCCTGAACGCATGGAGGCAAGGGATCTGAGAGTGTCCGATGCCGAACGCGAACACGTCGGAGAGCTGCTGCAGCGCGCCGTGGGCCAGGGCATGTTGTCGCTCGGCGAGTTCACCGAGCGAATGGACACCGCATTGGCGTCGAAGACCCGCGGTGAACTGAACTCGGTTCTCGCCGACCTGCCCGGGATGCAGATCGCCGAGGAGCATCGCCCGGCACCGAAACCCTTCGCCGCGCCCACCCCGCAACCGGCCCCGGGCCGCGTCGTTCAGGAGCACTGGGGGCACAGCAGCGGCGCGTCGGACACATTGCGCGGCACGATGTCCACGGTCACCCGTAAGGGGCCGTGGAACGTACCTGCGAATCTGCGCGTCTCCACCCGCATGTCGACGGTGACACTCGACTTCACCCAGGCGGTCATGTCGACGCAGGTGGTCGAGATTCACGTCGACGATTACTGCAGCACCGTGACACTGATCGTGCCGACCGAGGCGACGGTCGATCTCAACCGCGTCGAGACGGTGGCGGGTAGCGCTACCAACAAGGTTCGCACCGGCCCGCCGTACGGGCCGCTGCATCTTGTGGTCTCGGGCAAGGTTCGCTTGGGTTCGGTGACCGCCAAGCATCCGTTCGGTAGCTCGATCCGCCGTATGTTCGGCTAGCGAGGCGCTTCTACTCGAGTGATCCGAGTAGCACTACTCACGCTTTTCGACCGCGACGGTCGCAGGATCTAACCCATGACTTCTTCCCAGAACTCCGGGCTGGATCCGCAACTCGTCGCGCGACTGTCCAGCCGCTTCGATTCCCTGGGCGATCACATGCGCCAGGTGGCCGTCGATCTGCAGACGTTGCAGTCGCAGCTCGGTGCCGCAACGGCTCCTGCTCCGACGCGGCAGGCACCCGCACCGTCGGCTCCTGCCGTTCCGCCGCCGGTCGCGTCGCCGCCGTTGCCTCCGCAGCCCTACGGTCAGCCGTTCGGCCACCCGGTCCGTCAGCCGACGGGCCGGCAGATGTTTCGGCCCCAGCCCGCCATGACCTACCCCGCACCACCCCGGGGGCCGGTCGTCGCGCCTCGACCGCCGGCTCCGCCGCGCGAACCGTGGTGGCAGCGTGACGGTGTCATCAGCCGTCTGCTGGCTGTCGCAGGCGCGGGCGTCACCCTCGTCGGTGTGGTGATGCTGCTCGTCCTCGCCGCACAGGCCGGGTGGTTCGGTCCTCCTCTGCGCGTCGCCGCAGGCGCAGTGTTCTCACTCGCGCTGATCGGTGCAGGCGTCCGAGTGTTCGGCCGCTCGGGCGGCCGCGTCGGCGGAATCGCCCTCGCCGCCACCGGCATCGCGGGCCTGTACCTCGATGTACTCGCGACGTCCGTCCTGTACGGCTGGCTCGATCCCGTACTCGGGCTGATCACCGCATTCGGAATTGCCGCAGCCGGAACGGCACTCGCAGTGCAGTGGAAGTCGCAGCCGATGGCGGTGCTGATTCTCGCCGGCGTCGCGGTGTGTGGACCCGTGCTGACCGACGGCCTCACCCTGACCCTGATCGCGTTCCTCATCGCCACGTACGTCGCCAGCTTCCCGGCTCAGATCGGCCGCAATTGGCAACTCCTGCAGGTCGTTCGGACCGTACCCCTCGTCGGTGCGGTGCTGGCTGCCATCGCGAGTGTCGATCTGTCCGGATCCACCGGCGACCTCTGGCTACTCCTTGCCGTCGTGTCGGTGGCCGTCTTCGGCACCGGAACATCGCTGGAGTTGTTGCGCCGCAACGTCACCGATGTGGTCGCCACCGTCATGATCGCTCTCGCATCTGTGCCGGTGCTGGTGTCCGCAGACGTTTTCGAACGCGCCGCGACCGTCTCTGTCCAACTGGTTCTTGCTGCTGCAGCTGTGGCGATCGTGATTCTGGTGAGCTGGTTGCCGGGGCACGCTCGCATCACCGTCGCGGTGATCGGGGCCCTGGCGACGCTGCAGGCCGCAGTCGAGTCGACGACCCTCGAGATTCGCCCGGTCGTGCTGTTCGCCGTCGCGTTGGCCCTGATCGCGGTGGCCCACAGCACCCGCTCGACACTCGCATACTCGATCGGCAGCGGATTCGGCGTGATCGGCGCACTGATGTTCGTCTCGGTCAGTCCGCCACAGGCGCTGCTGGACTCCGATCACGCAGTGGGTAGCGTCGGGATCGCCCTGGGTGGAATCCTGCTCGCTGCAACGGCATTCGCCTTCGCCTACGTGCTCGCCGAACTGAAACTGGTCGACGACGGACTGCAGACCCTCGGCATCGTCTCCGGCGTACTCGCGCTGTACGGCCTGACGTCGGCAACGGTGACCCTCGGCATCGGAATCGGTGGCGAAACAACAGGATTCACAGCAGGCCACACCGCGGCGACCATCGAGTGGATGATCGCAGCCTTCGCACTCCTCGCATTCGGGCTGCGCAGCGTCACTCATGCTCATCTGGCCCTGCTGGCCGGACTGTCCCTGACCGCCGCGGCCATCGCAAAACTGTTCCTGTTCGACCTCGTCGCCCTGGACGGACTCTTCCGGGTCATCGCCTTCATTGCGGTGGGACTACTGCTGCTGATCGCCGGCACCCGATACGCCAAGGTGTTCGCGGACCGAGAAAGCGCGGCAGTTTCCTCCTGACCCCCCCTGCTGCGTCAATGGACCATTGCATACGTCTCGACGGTGCAATGGTCCATTCACGCGTCCGACCTGGGCCGGCCACACCGCGTGAATGGACCGTTGCATACGTCTCGGCGGTGCAGTGGTCCATTGACGCGTGTGGGGTGGGGCGGCGGCACGGCGGCGCGTCAGTCGTCTTTCGGAACCGTTTCGCCGAGTCCGAGTTTGCGTTGCATGCGCTTCATAGCGGCCGGTGCCCACCAGCTCGCGTCGCCGAGCAGCTTCATCGTCGCGGGCACCAAGAACATGCGAATGACGGTTGCATCGATGATGAGGGCGGCGATCATGCCGTAGGCGATGTATTTCATCATCACCAGATCCGAGAACGCGAATGCTCCGGTGACGACGATGAGAATCAACGCTGCCGCGGTGATGATGCGTCCGGTATGCGAGGTGCCGATGTGAATGGCTTCGCTTGTGCTGGCACCATTTTCGCGAGCTTCGACCATGCGGGAGAGTAGGAACACCTCGTAGTCGGTGGACAGTCCGAAGACGATGGCGGCGATCAGCAGCAGAATCATCGCCATGATCGGCCCGGGCGTGAAGTTCAGCCACGCCGCGCCGTGGCCGTCGATGAAGATCCACGTCAGAATGCCCATCGTGGCACCGAGTCCGAGGGTCGTCATCAGCACCGCCTTGATCGGCAAGACCAAGGAGCCGAACGTCAGGAACATCAGAACCGTGACGATGAGAACGACCAATACCGCCATCAGGGGTAGGCGGTCCACCAGTGCATCGATCGAATCCCGTTCGATCGCAGGCGTTCCCGTCACTTCCATCGAGGTGCCCTCGGGAGTGTCGATGCTGCGCAGGAACTCGATGGCGGGCGCTGCGTCGTTGCGATCGGTCAGTCCGGCCTTGAAGACGATGATGCCGTCCTTGCTGGCGCCGACCGGGGTGAACTGCTCGACCAGGCCGGGTGCGTTGTTCGCCTGGGTGGTGATGGCGGCGAGGTTCGACCCCTGGGCGTTCTGGATGACCAATTCGATCGGCTCGGTGCGCTGGCCGGGGAACAGTTCGTCGAACTGTTCCTGCGCCACTCGCGTCGGATTGTCCGGTGGCAGATACGTTTCGTTGATGCCGCCGAACGCGAGGTTCCCGATCGGAAGCGTCAGCGCCAGCAGTCCGAGCACGATGGTGACGACCACCTTGATGGGGTTGCGCATCACCCAGGTGGTGAGCTTGCCCCACATCCCGTTCTCGATCTCCTCCGAGGACTTGGTCTTGCGCATGAATGCCAGACCGAGCGCGTCGACGCGTGGGCCCAGTATGGACAGAATGGCCGGCAGGACGGTGATAGCGGTCAGCGCCGCGAGTGCAACCGTCGCAATCGAACCCAGGGCCACCGACCGCAGGAACCCGTGCGGAAACAGCAACAGACCACCGAGGCACGCGACGATGATCGTCGCCGAGAACGCCACCGTACGACCGGCCGTCATGACCGATCGACGGACGGCTTCGGGCGTCGACCGGCCGTCACCCAGTTCCTCTCGGAAACGCGACACGATGAACAGTCCGTAATCGATCGCCAGGCCGAGTCCCACCAGAGACACCACCGGTGCGACGAAGGTGTTCACTTCGGTGAAGTGGGTGAACAGCTTCACGATGCCGTTGGCGCCGACGACGGTCAGCGCGCCGACGATGAGTGGCAGCGCAGCGGCCACGACGCCGCCGAACACGAAGAACAGCAGCACCGCCACCGCCGGGATGGCGAGGATCTCCATGCGGTGGATGTCGTCGGTCATCGTCGACTGGAGTGCGGCCGCGACGGCTTGTTGGCCGGCGACCTGTACGTCGACGCCGTCGATGTAGAAGGCGTTCTGGACGGCCTGGAAGTTCTCGGTCAGCTCGGTGTCGTTGGTGCCGACGATCGCGATGCTGGCGATGGCGTGCTGCTTGTCCGTGGTGCCCAGCGCCGCCAGCACCGGGGCTTCGGCAGTCCGGAAGTAGCTGCCGTTGATTTTCGCGATGCGGTCCGGGTGATCGGCCACCAGTGAATCGAGATTGGCGACGACCGCAGCGTCGAATGCCGGGTCGTCGATGGTCGACCCCTCGGGCGCGGTGTAGAGGACGATCACATCACCCTCGGCATTGCGGCCGAACGTCTCCTCGGCGAGGTTGTTCGCAGCAGCAGATTGCGACGTGGGATCGTCGAAACCGCTCTGGCTCAGGTGGTCGGTGAGATCCCAGCCGTACGCCGCCAGGATCGACAGCCCGGCCACCATGACACCGAGAACGGTGTACCGGAGTCGGTGGACGAAATTTCCCCATCGAACGAACACGTGTGTGCAACTCCCCCCCGGATCCACGCGACTACCGCCGCCTCGTCGGCGAACAGTTCGGCCGACGAGGCAAGCCAATCACATCTGCGTCAGCGTGAGCGGTTGCGCTCGCGCGCGAGCAGTTCGCTGACGCTGAGCACGTGTCCGTTCTCGCCGCCGCGATGACGACCGCTGTCGCCGCCCTCGGTGGTCGGTGCGGCCCGGCGACCCGACGGCTTCTCGGACGGGGATTCGCTCGACGCGGATCCGTTGCTGCCGTTGCGATCGGTACCGGTCGGCTCCGTGCCGTTCCGCTCGGACCCGTTGCTGCCGTTGCGTTCGGAACCGTTGTTGCTGTGGCCGTTGCGTTCGGCACCGTTCTGCGGCGAGCTGTTCTCGTCGGGACCGGTGTGGTTCGAGTCGCTGTGGTTCGAGCCGTTCGAGGTCGAACCGTTGCGCGGTGTGCTCGGGGGTGGTGATGCGCTGGGTGCTCGCAGATCGGCGAGCCAGCTCTCGATGGAACGCGAATCCGGTTCCTCGGCCCGAGGTGCGCGAGCAGCCCGGGTTCGACTCGGCGGTGCGACTGGCGGACGCGGTGCGCTCGGTGCGCGGGGCGGCTGAGCCGACGGGGGAGCAGCCACCGGGTTGATCGGCGGTGCGGGCCGGACGACGTCTGCTGCCTGGGTCGGTTCCGGTTCGACGGTCGGGCGCGGGGCCACCGGTCGGCTCGGGGCAGGCCGAGGAGCGGGTTGTTCCTGCGGAGCTGCCTGGGTCGGGGGAGGGGTCGCGGTAGGTCGAGCGGCCGGTGCCGGAGGTGTGGCGGGAGCACGGGTCGGCTCGGGTGGGGTTGCCGGACGCCCCGTCACGCTGCGCCGGGATTCTTCCTTCGCGGCGTGGGTCGCCCGGATGGGTCCCCCGCCGTGCGGTGCGACCACCGGAATGGGTTCGGTGAGCGGATCGTTGCGGCGCGGTGCCGGACGCATCGGCGGCGCGACCGTACTCGACGGTGCACCGCCTGCGAGCGCGAGCTCGGGCACGTTGTCGATGGGGAGCAGCTCGTCCTCGAGGATGGTCTCGCCGAGTCCGAGTTTCTTCTGGATTCGCTTCATCCACTGCGGTGCCCACCAGCAGTCGTCGCCGAGCAGTTTCATCGTCGCCGGCACGAGGAACATGCGGATGAGGGTGGCGTCGATGATGAGGGCGGCGATCATGCCGTAGGCGATGTACTTCATCATCACCAGATCCGAGAACGCGAACGCTCCGGTGACGACGATGAGGATCAGGGCCGCGGCGGTGATGATACGTCCGGTATGCGAGGTTCCGATACGGATGGCTTCGCTTGTGCTGGCACCCTTTTCGCGAGCCTCGACCATGCGGGAGAGCAGGAAGACCTCGTAGTCGGTGGACAAGCCGAACACAATCGAGATGATCAGCACCAATACCGGAGCCATGATCGGACCAGGGGTGAAATTCATCAGCCCCGCCCCGTTGCCGTCGATGAATATCCACGTCAATATGCCCATGGTGGCACCGAGGCCGAGGACGGTCATGAGCACCGCCTTGATCGGCAACACCAACGATCCGAACGTCAGGAACATCAGCAGCGTCACGATGAACACCACCAGGACGGCCATCAACGGAAGTTTGTCGATGAGTGCACTGATCGAGTCCTGCTCGATGGCAGGTGTGCCGCCGACGAGAACCGACGCTCCTTCGGGCACGTCGATACTGCGGAGGAAGTCGATGGCGGGCTTGGAGTCGTTGCGATCGACCAGCCCGGCCTTGAAGACGATGATGCCGTCCTTGCTGGCCCCGTTGGGAGTGAACTGCTCGATCAAACCTGGCGCATTGTTGGCCTGGTTGGTGATCGCTGCGAGGTTGGCCCCCTGCGCATTGCTGATCACCAACTTGATCGGCTCGGTGCGCTGGCCGGGGAAGAGCGAATCGAACTCGCCCTGCGCTTCGCGGGTGACGTTGTCGGGAGGCAGATAGGTCTCGTTGATGCCGCCGAACTTGATGTTGCCGACCGGCAGCGTCAGGAGCACCAGGCCGAGCACGATGGGCACGGTGACCTTGACGGGGTTGCGCATCACCCAGCGGGTGAGGCGGCCCCACATGCCGTTCTCGATCTCCTCGCTCGACTTGGTCTTGCGCATGAACTTCAGACCGAGCGCGTCGACACGAGGGCCGAGGATGGCGAGCATCGCGGGCAGGATCGTGATGGCCGTCAGGGCCGCGAGTGCGACGGTGGCGATGGAGCCGTAGGCCACGGACTTGAGGAAGCCCTGCGGAAACAGCAACAGACCACCGAGCGACGCGACGATCATCGTCGCGGAGAACACCACGGTTCGACCGGCCGTCATGACCGTCCGGCGCACGGCCTGTGGCGTCGAGTAGCCGTCGCCGAGTTCCTCTCGGAATCTCGAGACGATGAACAATCCGTAGTCGATGGCCAAGCCGAGGCCGACGAGCGAGACCACGGGTGCGACGAACGAATTGACCTCGGTGAAGTTGGTGAACACCTTCACGATGCCGTTGGCTCCGACGACCGTCAGACCACCGATGATCAACGGGAGCGCGGCGGCCACGACGCCGCCGAAGATGAAGAACAGCAGCACCGCCACGGCAGGGATGGCGAGGATTTCCATGCGTTGGATGTCGCCGGCCATCGTCGACTGCAACGCGCCTGCGACGGCCTGCAGGCCGGTCACCTGCACGTTCACGCCGTCGATGTAGAAGACGTCCTTGACGGCTTGGAAGTTGTTGGTCAGTTCGGTGTCGTTGGCACCGGCGATGGCGATGCTGGCGATGGCGTGTTGTTTGTCGGTGGTGCCGAGCGCGGCGAGATTGGGCGCGCCCGTCCCGGGGAAGTAAGTGCCGTTGATCTTCTCGATCTGGTCCGGATGGTCGGCGACCAGAGAGTTCAAATTGTCGGTGATCGCCGACTGGAACGCCGGATCGTCGATGGTCGAGCCCTGCGGCGCGGTGTAGAGGACGATGACGTCACCCTGCTTGTCGCGACCGAAGGTGGTGTCTGCCAGACGGGCGGCCTGAGCCGATTCCGACGTCGGATCGTCCCAACCGCTCTGACTGAGATGGCTGTTGAGATCGAGACCGTAGGCGGCGAAGCCCAGCAGTCCGGCCACCATGACACCGATAACGGTGTACCGCAGCCGGTAGACGATGTCTCCCCATCTGGCGAACACTTAAGAAACTCCTTGGCGCCCGACGAGCAGGGCGGACAGCGGTCGGAAGGGCTGCAGCCACGCGCCTTCGTCGGGAAGCGAATCCAGACTCACCCGTGGCAGTGGCTCGCGGAAGACACCCGGGATGTCCTCGAGGTCGAGGAATTCCAGGATGTCCGACGTGACAGCCCAGCTTGCGTGCTCCCGGAAGCCCAATACCTGTACGGGCACTCCGGTTGCTGCGATGGCCTCCAGCGGCCCCTTGAACGCCTGACCGTCGGCGGACGCGACCATGACCCCGGCGAGGCCGCCGTCACGGTTGCGGAAGTCGATGTGGTCGAGCATGTCTGCGTCGACGTCACTGTCTTCGTCGACCTTGGGCTTGGCGAACACCGCGAAGCCCACGTTACGCAATGCTTCGACCCAGGGTCGGACCACATCTGCGCTGCCGGGGGCGATGTTGGTGAACACCGTGGCCTCGGGTTCGAGTGTCGCGGTGCCGGAGGTGGACAGTTCGGCGGTGCGGCTGAGCAGCCATCGGCCCAGGGCATCGAAGCGCGGACGGTAGGCGGCGGTGGGTCGGCCACCCAGAATTGCGCCGAGTCCCATGTCCAGGTTCGGCGCGTCCCAGACCAGCAGGACGCGTTTGCTGTGGCGCGATTCACCGATCGCGCCGAGTTCTGAGGGGTCGACCACGGTGTCGGGCATGTCCGTACTGACGCTCATGCTGTCTTCTTTCCCCAGATCAATTCCGTCACCGAGCTACCGACCAGCTGTGCCTTGCCCTCGAACTTCGTCACCGGTCGCTCGTGTGTCATGGGCGATTCCCAATCGAGAACGGTCAAACCGGGCTCGGCGTTCCCGGCCTCGGCAATCCACTCAGCGTATTCGGCATGATCGGTGGCCACGTGCAGAACGCCACCGGGCTTCAACCGATCCGCGATCATCGCGAAGGTCGGACCCTGCAGCAGTCGACGCTTGTGGTGCCGAACCTTGGGCCACGGGTCGGGGAAGAAGACGCGGACGCCGGTCAACGACTCCGAGGACAGCATGTTCTCGAGCACGTCCATCGCGTCACCGCGGAGCAACCGAACGTTCTCGATGCCTTCTCGTTCGATCTGCTGCAGTGTCTGGGCCAGGCCGGGTCGGTAGACCTCGACGGCCATCAGGTTGACGTGCGGCTCGGCCGAGGCCATTGCCGTGGTGGCCGTGCCCGTACCCGAGCCGATCTCGAGAATCGCCGGGCCGCTGCGCCCGAACCAGGCGTCGACGTCGATCTGCTCGTCGGCGACGTCGCGACCGATGCGCGGCCACAGGTTGTCCCAGGTGGTCTGCTGCGCTTCGGTCAGCGCTCCGCGCCGAGAGCGGAAACTCGTCACGCGGGGGTACAGCCGTGAGCCCCGTTCCTGGGTCTGCGCGGCGTTCTCCTCGGTGTCGACAGAGGTGTCCTGGGGCTCGTTCACCGGTCCATTGTCGCGCATCGGCGGGGCGTGTGACAGGTGGGTCTCGAGTTGAAGTTGAGACTTGCGGTCCTGCCGCTGATCAGCGCCAGGACGAACCCGCCTAATTACAACCGTGCAATTTCTCTCGACCGGCTCACGAGCGCCCGCGTGTGCCAGAATCGGTGCCGCAGCAGGGGGCTGTGCGTCGACTCTGAAACGTGGCGGCGGGGTCGTTCTGGGGGGAATCGAGCATGGACGTCGCCGAGGCAGGTCTGGGCCGATTGCGTGACCGCGCTGCGTCGAGCGACGCACATGCAGCCGTCGAATCCGCCGTCCACGAGCGCCTGCGGCCGATGACCGCACGGGTGACCGGCCGCACCGGCGTCGGGAAGTCCGCGGTTCTCGCCGTTGTCGGGTCGGTGTCGCTCGACGCCGACGGCCTCGATGTCCGATGGCACGAGGGCAGAACGGACAGCAGCGAGGGCGAGGTGCTCGTCCACGTGATCGCGGGTGCGGTGTCGCCGGTCGACACCGCACTGCTCGGTTCCAGGCCGAAGGATGTTCTGGACGGGACCGTCGTCGTGCTGACGAAGGCGGACACACTCGACGATCCCGCAGCCGCGGCCGCAGCGGCCTCGGAGCAGCTGGGGCGGACGGTGCTGCCGGTGATGGGAACGACCGCGGCGGGATTGCGAGGAGTGGGCCGGGCCGGTGCGCCCCTGGACATGGCCGACGTGCGAGCCGTCGCGTCGGCCGATCTGCGCCCGACCGACCTGATGACCGTCGAGCGGTTTCGCGCCGCCGACATCGCGGTGTCGACGCGTCGCAGAGACGCGCTGATCGAATGCATCGAACTGCGAGGTCTCGCCCTGCTCGTCGACGTACTGCGGCAGCGACCCGCTGTGTCCGACGCCGATGCGGCGCGCATGCTGGCCGACGCCACCGGTGCCGACGCCCTGATCGCCGCCGTCTCCACGGCCGTGTCGGCGGCCGCGGCGGCTCGGGACGCCGAACTGCATCGCACAGTGCAACAGATCTCCGCCGGCCACCGGCGGGTTCGTGACGCCGTCGAGTCGTACCTGGCCTCCGACGAAGCGGTGGCTGCCGAGATGCGCTACGCGGCTCTACGTCTGGGGGTGCCGATCGAGACCGGTTCGGAGCAGGTCGCGTTGGAGCAGGCGGTGCTGTGGAAGAGGCGGGCGGCCGCTGCCGGTGACCCCGACGTGCGCCGCGCGGCACTCGCGCTGTGTCGAGGGCACGTGCGAATGCTGCGCCGATGACCCCGCTCTCGGAAGACATGAAAAGCGTTCTACGACGCTGGAATTCGAGTGCACTCGACGAGATAGACAGGGCGAGGGGCAGCAGACCTGCAGGGGTTCACCTCACCGGTACCGCTGGGTCGGGCAAGTCCGAACTGCGCCGTGAGCTGTCCCGGCTCGGCGGCATCGAGTTCTCGGACTCGGTAGCCGACGCAGCCGTCGTGATGATCGTCGTCGACGCGTCGGCTCCGGTGGGCCGCGTCGAGGTCGAGCAGTGGCGAGCAGCCCTCGAATCCACGCCGGTCGTGTTCGTGGTGAACAAGATCGACGTGCATCGGCACTGGCGTGAAATTGTCTCGGCCGACAGTGACGTCGTTGCCGAGTGCGTCCCACGGGCGGTGGAGTGCACGTTCCATCCGATCTCGGTTCGGTTGGCGCGCACGGGCCGGGAGAGCGGTGACACAGCGATGTCTGCCGAGTCGGGTCTCGGAGCAGTGGCAGACCGACTGGGCGCGCTGCTGCTGGAGGCCACGGCTCTCGGATCCCAGCGCAAATATGCTGCGGCAGTGCAGGACTGCGCATCCGGAGCCAGAGCGTCGATCGTGGCGAGAGCGCGCGCGGTGACCGGGGGCGGTGATACGGCCGAACTCCGAGCGCGGCGAGCCGAGCTCGTCGGCGAACGAGAGAATCTCGGTGGCGATCGACGGGCGCTGCTGCACAACCGAATTCAACGGGTGCGCGTGGAGTCTCTCCATGTCGCCGCCGAAGATTTCCGCGCCCTGGTTGCCGAGGCCAAAGCCACGATCGACGGCGCCGGACGTGCAGAACTCACGCACCTTCCGGTGCATGTCGCCGAGTCCGCGCGCGGAGCCCGGAATCGAGCCGACGCGGCGCTCACGGCCCGCTTGCGGACGGTGCAGACCGATCTCGGGCTCACGCCGATACCGGCGGAATCGAGTGTCGCGGACGACCCGCTCGACATCGGGGAGCCGTCCCGGCGTCGGGGAATCGAGGATCTCGTCATGATCGTTGTCGGCGCGTCGGCGGGGGTAGGGCTCGGGCGGCTGGTGGTGTCGCCGATGGCGCTCGTGCCGGCCTGGGCCGTCGCCAACACCGTGATCGCCCTCGTCCTCGGTGGTGCGCTCGCCTGGTGGATCACGCGCTCGCGGGCGCTCGTGGCCGACCGTGCCCACCTGCGCGGCTGGATGCAGGAAAGCCTGGCTCGGGTGAAATCGTCGGTGGAGCAGCGATTGCTCTCGCGGATTCTCGATGCCGAGTCGATGCTCGCGTCCGCCGTCGCGACCGCGGACAGGGACGCAGTGGCCCGCATCGACGTCGCACTCGCCGAGGTCGATGCCGAGCTGCGTCGGCTCGCCGACCAACGATCGGCGCTGCTGTCTGCCTGCGATCGCGATCTCTCGGCACTCGAGCGGGGGCTCGAGCGATTCCGCGGACCTGATCGCGGTGCGTTCGTGCCCCGCGAACCCGACCATTTCTCCGCCGCGCACGCGGAACCGTTCGACGAGCCGGTGCGTCGGAGTCAGTAGGTGCAGTGTCGGGTTCGAGGGGAGGAGCGTCGATGATCGCGGTGGATGGCTTCGCAGCAGGGGGTTTCCTCACGGAGGAGGTCGACCACCACGATGTCGACGACCCGGGTGCGCCCGCGGTCTCGACGGACCTGTTCGATCTCGACGGAGACGGCCACTACGAGACCACCGTACGACGTACCGACGCCGGGATGACCGTGGCGACCGACGTCGACGGCGACGGTGTGACGGACAAGTTCACAGCGTTCGGACGTGACGGGCAGTACCGATCCTGGGAAATTTTTCGAGAAGCGAACGGTATCGGCCGGGGTGAAATGACCGAATCGGGTGAGCTGTAGTCCGGATGTCCGCGGAGGGTGTCGCCGCTGGTAGACGCCTTCTTGCGCGGATCTTTCCCTATCTGAATCGGTCCTGTGACTAATCGGACAACACCCTGTTTCCGGATTTACGTCGCTCGGCGTTAACCTGAACAACAGGACACCCGGCGCTCGACCCTCGGCTTGCTGTACCCGTTACGATGGTGTACTGCGGCTCGAACGGTCGAGCAGCGCCCCGCCGAGAGGGGAAAACCGAGATCTGCTCGCGCATGTTGCCCACAGTGATCGTGCGAGTACTTCCCGGTTCCGGCTCACCCCAGGAGAGTTAGATGACCTCAGCCACCATTCCCGGTTTGAGCGGCACCGACAATGTGCCGACTCGACACAAAGAACTGCTTGCCTGGGTTGCCCAGGTAGCCGAACTGACCGAACCGGATTCCGTGGTGTTCGCTGACGGATCCGACGCCGAATGGGAGCGCCTGACCGGCAAGCTGGTCGAGGCAGGCACCTTCACTCGTCTCAACGACGAGAAGAAGCCCAACTCGTTCCTCGGCAACTCCGACCCGTCGGACGTTGCTCGCGTCGAGTCGCGCACGTACATCTGTTCCAAGGAAGAGATCGACGCCGGTCCCACCAACAACTGGATGGAACCGTCCGAGATGCGGACGCTCATGACCGATCTCTACCGCGGTTGCATGCGCGGACGCACCATGTACGTCGTGCCGTTCTGCATGGGCCCGCTCGACGCGGCCGACCCCAAGTTGGGCGTCGAGCTCACCGACTCCGAGTACGTCGTCGTCTCGATGCGCGTGATGACCCGCATGGGCCAGGCCGCACTCGACAAGATCGGTGACGACGGTTTCTACGTCAAGGCGCTGCACTCGCTCGGCGCTCCGCTCGCCGAGGGCCAGGCCGACGTGCCGTGGCCGTGCAACGACACCAAATACATCACGCACTTCCCCGAGGATCGTGAGATCTGGAGCTACGGATCCGGCTACGGCGGCAACGCCCTGCTCGGCAAGAAGTGCTACTCGCTGCGTATCGCGTCGGCGATGGCTCACGACGAGGGCTGGCTCGCCGAGCACATGCTGATTCTCAAGCTGATCTCGCCCGAGGACAAGGCCTACTACATCGCCGCGGCGTTCCCGTCCGCGTGTGGCAAGACCAACCTCGCGATGATTCAGCCGACCATCCCGGGCTGGCGTGCCGAGACCATCGGTGACGACATCGCGTGGATGCGTTTCGGTGAGGACGGTCGTCTCTACGCCGTCAACCCCGAGTACGGCTTCTTCGGCGTCGCACCGGGTACCAACTGGGACTCGAACCCCAACGCGATGAAGACCATCGACCAGGGCAACTCGGTGTTCACCAACGTCGGCATGACCGACGACGGCGACGTGTGGTGGGAGGGCCTCGAAGGCAAGCCCGAGCACCTGATCGACTGGAAGGGCAACGACTGGACCCCCGAGTCCGGAACCGATGCCGCGCACCCCAACTCGCGCTACTGCGTGCCGATGGCCCAGTGCCCGTCCATGGCTCCCGAGTGGGACGACCCGAAGGGCGTGCCGATCTCGGCGATCCTGTTCGGTGGACGTCGTAAGACCACCGTTCCGCTGGTGACCGAAGCTCGTGACTGGCAGCACGGAGTGTTCATGGGAGCAACCGTCGGCTCCGAGCAGACCGCTGCCGCCGAGGGCACCGTCGGAACCGTCCGACGCGACCCGATGGCCATGCTGCCGTTCCTCGGCTACAACGTCGGAGACTACTTCCAGCACTGGATCGACCTCGGCAAGAACGCCGACGAGTCGAAGCTGCCGAAGGTGTTCTACGTCAACTGGTTCCGTCGCGGCGACGACAAGCGCTTCCTGTGGCCCGGATTCGGTGAGAACTCGCGCGTGCTCAAGTGGATCGTCGAGCGCATCGAGCACAAGGCCGCAGGCATCGAGACGCCGATCGGTGTGGTCCCCACCGCCGAGGCACTCGATATCGACGGACTCGACACCACCGTCGAGGACGTGGCCGAGGCACTCGCGGTGAACTCCGACGAGTGGAAGGCCGAAATCCCGCTGATCCAGGAGTGGTTCGACTTCGTCGGCGAGAAACTGCCCACCGGAATTCAGGACGAATTCGACGCCCTCAAGCAGCGCCTGGGCGCGTAGTATTCACGACACAGAACGGGGCTCACCGAGGGGTGGGCCCCGTTCTGGCTGTGTGGGTATGCCCGGTCAGGCAGTGAGCGCGGCTGCCCCGGCCAAGGTGCCGAGGCCACCCAGAGCAGCGGGTACCACCTGCAGGCCGTCGAGGAATTTCAGACGCGCGTGCAGCGCGATCGACTCCTGGATCGGATTCCACAGCGGCGGGCCGGCTTGAGCGAAGCCACCACCGATCACCACCATGCGTACGTCCACCAGTGCGACGGCCGACGCGATCGCCTGACCCAGTGCCACTCCGGCGCGCTGCAGCGAGGTGATGGCGACCGGCTCCCCGGCGGCGGCATCGGCGGCCAATTCGGTTCCGGTGCTGCCGGTCCAACCCAGCTCGCGCGCCCATCGCACTGCCGACGGCCCACTCGAGACGGTTTCCACGCATCCGATTCCGCCGCACGCGCAGGGCGTCGTCGAACCGGGAACGACGATGTGGCCGATGTGCCCGGCGTTTCCGCTTGCACCGGCGACGATCTTCCCGCCCAGCACCAACCCACCGCCGATGCCGGTCGACACCACCAGGCTCAGCACGTCCGGAACTCCTACGGCGGCACCGAAGCGGTGCTCACCGAGTGCCGCTGCGCTGCCGTCCATCGCGAGGCGGATGTCGGCTTCGGGGAAGACCTCGGCGATGTGATCGCGCAGACCGAAGCCGGCCTTCCACTCGTCGATGTTGATCGGTGCGACCGACCCGGTCTCGAGATCCACCGGACCGGAGCAGGCGACGCCGATCCGAGTGACAGTGGCGGGTTCGGTCGTGTTTCGAAGCAGCTCGGCGCAGGCGTCCCAGACATCGGACTCGGGCGTCGGCACCGTGACCGGATTCTCCGGCCGCCCGTCGTCGCCGACGAGTGCCGCCGTCATCTTGGTGCCGCCGATGTCGAGTGCGAGTGCCGTCATCGTTCCAGGCTATGTGTTCGGTTTCAGGACGAGGACGAGGTTGCTGCCGAGGAACTCGCGGAGTATCGGAACGCGCATAATCCACCATGCCCAGCGGGGGTGGTAGCGCGGGAATGCGGCCAGTAGCGTCGCGTTGGGAGTGCTTCGTGCCCAACGTAATCCGTCTGCTGCGCTGATGTCGAACAGTGATTCGCCGAATCGATTCTTCGGTTCGTGACCGGTGGTGCGGACGTAGCGGCGGGCTGCGTATTCGCCGCCGAGGTAGTGCCAGGGCCGGGTCTCGTGGCCGCCGAACGGACCGAACCAGATGGTGTACGAGAGGACCGTCAACCCGCCGGGCTTGGTGACCCGCAGCATCTCCTCGGCCATGGTCCACGGCTCGCGGACGTGCTCGGCGACGTTCGACGAGAAGCAGATGTCGACACTGTCGTCACGGAACGGTAGTGCCATCCCGGAGCCGCGCACCGAACCGGGAATCTGCAGACCTGCCGCGTGCATCTCGGACGCGTCGGGCTCGACGGGCAGGTAGCGCGCGCAGCTCGCACCGAAGACCTCGGCGAAGTATCCGGGTCCGCCGCCCACGTCCAACACGGTCGCCGCGGACATGTCGGTGCCGGTCAGACCCCGATACAGATCGCCGATCAGCTCCACGGAATCGCGGGCCAGTGCGCCGTAGAAGATGTCGGGAGCACTCTGCTCGTGTCCGAAGTCCTTCAGCAGACTCACCGAGCGGCGCAGTGTCGCGCGAGAGGCGAACAGACGTGTCACGGCGGAAGTCACGAAGACGAACCCTAGCGGTTACTGTGGCAACGGTAATCGACGGCGGTCGAGAAACGAACATGCGGAAATTGGGTGAAGCGGGCTGTGCGCGAGGTTCTGTTGCTGTGCTGGCGCGATACCGGGCACCCGCAGGGCGGCGGCAGCGAGCGATACCTCGAGCAGGTGGGCGCAGGTCTGGCTCGACGCGGCGTCCGCGTCACGCTGAGGACGGCGTCGTACCCCGGAGCTCCCGCCGAAGAGATCGTCGACGGGATTCGCATCAGTCGCGGTGGTGGACGCCTGTCGGTGTATCCCCGCGCCCTGGCCGCCATCGCAGCCGGCCGGCTCGGTTTCGGCCCGCTCAAAGGCATTGCACCCGACGCGGTGATCGACACCCAGAACGGCATTCCCTTCTTCTCACGTGCCGCGCTCGGCGTACCGGTGACATTGCTGGTGCACCATTGCCACCGCGAGCAGTGGCCGGTCGCGGGTCCGATCATGGCCAAGCTCGGTTGGTGGCTCGAATCGACCGTGTCCCCGAGAGTCCACCGCCGCAATCAGTACCTGACGGTGTCGTTGCCGTCCGCGGACGAGTTGGTCGCACTGGGCGTCGACCGCGAGCGCATCGCCGTGGTGCGCAACGGAGCCGACGAGATTCCCCTGGCGGTGCCCGAGGGTGACGAGAGCACCCGCACCGCGCACCCGTCGCTGACCGTGCTGTCCCGGTTGGTTCCGCACAAGCAGATCGAGGACGCCCTCGACGTCGTCGCCGCGCTGCGGGGCCGAATTCCGAACATCCACCTCGACATCATCGGCGGCGGTTGGTGGGAGCAGAACCTCCGCGACTACGCGAGTGAACTGGGGATCGATCGATTCGTCACCTTCCACGGTCATGTGGACGAGGACCGCAAGCACGCGCTGCTCGGTCGCTCGTGGGTGCACGTGATGCCGTCCCGCAAGGAGGGTTGGGGTCTGGCGGTCGTCGAGGCAGCTCAGCACGGCGTGCCGACCGTCGGCTACCGAAGTTCCAAGGGCCTCACCGATTCGATCATCGACGGCGTCACCGGAGTTCTGGTGGGCAGGCTTTCGGATGGAGAAGAGGACCGGGACGTCTCCGGTCTGACCGCTGCCGTCTCGGAACTGCTGCAGGACGCCGAAGCCCGAACTCGGCTGGGTGAGAAGGCGAGAGTACGCGCGGCGGAATTCTCCTGGGAGCAGTGCGCAGAAGGTGTCTACTCGGTGCTCGACGCGACGACGCGTGGCTCGTGGTCGTCAGGGCTGGTGGGTGCGCAGCACTCGGATTCGGCCCAGCAGTCCTACCGCTAGTCCGCCGAGAAGTAGTAGTGCCCAGGCGAGGTGGGCAACGATCACGGCTGCAGCTGGGCGGCTTTCGGTGAGCACGGGATCGGGTACTCGGTAGAGCGTGAGCTGCTCGTCGGAGTACACGGTGTCCAATGGATCGAGTGTTTGCGCGGATTCGCCGAGTTCGCCGGGGGTGGTGTTCTCCACCAGTACCCAGCCGACACCCAGCTGTGCGATCACGTTCATGGGTTCGCCTGCGAGCAGCGCATTCTGGACCTCCGTCGCGCGCGCCCCCTCACCCCGCACCGTGCCGCCCGCGACGATGAGCTCGCCGGTCTGCAACACGTCCGACGGCAGCATCCGCGGCGCAGGATCGAGAACGGGAGCACTGCCGCTGTACGGAAAGCGGCGGAACATCCCGGCCGGTAGTACCGCGACATCGCCTGCGGTGCCCTGTACTTCGTCTGCGACCGCCTGCCAGGACACCGGGTACGCCACCGGCCGCATCGAGTTCCCGACGCCCCAGGCCAGGTCGGGTAGTGCGATCAGCAGGGCCAGTATCGCAACGGCGCCCCCGAATCGGGTGCGCTGGACCGCGCTCAGCGCGGTTGGCTGCACCGGATTCGGTCGACGCCGGGGAGAAAACGCAGCCGCGGCGGCCAACGCATAGATCGGCATCGCCAGCGCGACCCATTTCTGCGAGTCCCGGAGCAGACCGGCACCGGGCACCGTCTCGCCCAGAGCCCGGGCGACTGCCAGCCCCGGTCCCGTCGCTGCCAGCGCAGGAGCTGCAATGGCAAGCAACGCAACGACAGCGAGTCCCAGGATCACCGGATTTCTTCGGCGCCTGATCAGCGGCCGCACCCCGAACGCGACGACGGTCAACAGCAGCGCCGTGCCCACGAACGCGAAAATGCTTGTACGAGAGGCGGGTACAGCATCGGAATTCCAGATTCCGCCGAGGCCGGCCAGGGAGCCGAGGGTACCGAGGCCGGGCTCGGCACGAGCCGCGAACGCCGCCCACCCCGCCGGATCCGTCTGCTCGACGCCACCGCCGGACACCGCCGTCGCCACCAGCCACGGTGCCGACGCCACCGCCGCCAGTCCGAGGGTGCCGACCACGCGCAGGCCGCGTCGGGCACCCCCGGGGAGGGCGAGGACCACCAGGGCGATGGTCGCGGCGAGCAACGCGCCGGTGGGGGTGAGCCCGGCAGCAGCGAGACAGACTGCGAGCGCCCACCAGGAACGACTCTGCCGGACCGCGAGTGCGGCGACCACGGTCCACGGCAGGGCGGCATAGCCGACGAGCAGGCTCCAGTGTCCCTGCAGCAGTCGCTCGGCGACGTACGGGTTCCACACGGCCACCGTCGATGCGACGAGCAGCGCGGGTAGTGGGGCTGTCGGCAGCACTGTTCGTGCCATGACCGCTGCACCCCACCCGGTCAGCCACAGGGCCAGCAGCAGAATCGTCTTGACCACCAGGCCACCGTCGAACACCGTCGTCAGCGCGGCAATAGCGGCGTCCTGCGGAACGGCCCGCGCGGCCGCGTCGGCGATTCCCCAGGCGGAGTCGGTGAAGTAGGAACGGGGAGTGCTGACGGCGTCGCGCAGCAGGAGATAGCCGGGGCCGAGAAGCGGGCCGAGAATCACCACGGCGAGCAGCAGGCTGTAGAGCGGCGGTGTCCACCTCGACCTCGACCACGCCATGATCGGCACCCTATACCGTGGGCTCATGTCTTTCCGCGCCTCGTCCGAGGCAGACCACACGGCGGGTGCCTCGGTCGCCGGGATGGGGATGGTGACCGCCGGTTCGATGTTCGCGAACGTTGCGGCATACCTGCTGCAGGTTCTCGCGAGCCGGATGCTCGGCGTCGAGGGCTACGGAGAATTCGCGAGTCTGCTTGCTGCGCAATTGGTTCTCGCGGTTCCGGCGTTGGCGTTGCAGTCCGTCGTTGCGCGTGAAGTGGTGCGCGGGCGCAGTTCTCGTGAACTGCGAACAGTGGGGTATCGGTGTGCGGCGGTGGTGGGGGTGCTCGCCCTGGCACTGGCCCCCGCACTGTCCGCGGCCATGGACGTCTCGATGGCGGCGACCGTATCGGCGGTCATCGCTGCGCCGGTGCTGGTGCTGTTGGCCGCCGAACAGGGCTTGCTGCAGGGACGTGGGCGATTCGGAGCCCTGAGTGTGGTGTTGGCCGCCGCCGGCTTCGGCAAGGTGGCTCCGGCCGTGCTGGTGTTGGTGCTCGGCGGTGGGCCCGGTTCGGTTCTGTTGGCCACGGCCGCGGGCATCGGCGTGGTGGCGCTCGGTGCGCGGTGGACGGCCGGGGTGCCGGTGAACTCGGTGTCGGAAACCAAGGTCACCGTTCTGGCCGTGCTGCAGGCCTCTCAGGTGCAGTTGGTGTTGATCGCGATGTCCGCGCTGGATCTGGTGCTGGCGCGCACGCTGCTCAGCTCCAACGAGGCCGGGCTGTACGCCGTCGGAGCCGTTGCGTCCAAGGCGGCGTTCTGGTTGCCGCAGGCCGTCGGTGTCGTGCTGTATCCACGGATGGCGAACCCGCTGCATTCTGCCTCCGCTGTGCGATCTGCGCTGGCCGTCGTCGCGGGGCTCGGTACGGTTCTGGTGATCGGCGGTGCACTGGCGTCTCCGCTGTTGCCGTTGGTGGTGGGCGATACGTATTCCGGTGTGCAGGAGTACGTCTGGCTGTTCGTGCTGCAGGGTGCGTGCCTGGCCGTGCTGCAGAGCGCGTTGCTGTGGGCCATCGCGGGCGAACGCACCCACCTCGCTCTCGTCGCCTGGTTCGCCCTCGGTGTCGAGGTATTGCTGTTGCTGTTCGTGGCGGCGACGCTCGCGCAGTTCGTCGTCGTCGCCGCAGTCACCGCCGCGGTGACGATGGTGGTGGTATGCGGCCTGGTGTTGTGGGGGAACCGAGCAGCTCGCCCGTCGACCTGACAAACCTGTTCGCAGGTCCTGCTTCCAGCTCGAATGGTATTCGGCCACAACGAGGTCAGGCGCATCGAACCGAGGTGAAGGTCAAGGTGGGGCCGTATCGGCGAAGTCCCGCATCAATGACCTGGCGTAATCGGGTTCGGGTATCCAACACGTGGCGATCTCCCACGCCAGATTCGCTCGGAGTTCGGCGGGACCGACTGGAAGGTCGTAGTGGGGCTGGTCCACCCGCGCTTCGTCCCAATCGAGCAACACACACCGGCCCTGCTTGTCGATGATTGCATTGCGCGCATGTGCATCGCCATGAACAACACATGTGGAGGACGGGGTTCGTGCCCTTCGCCACGCATCGACTATCCGGTCGGCCAAACCGGTTGGCATTGCGGTCAAGTCGACGTCTCCGCCGGCGAGAAGTTCCGGGAGATCGATCGAACTCGCAGATCCGGGGCGCTGTGGCCAGCCCTCGGTCACGGCGTGGACCTCGGCCAGGGCGTCCGCGATGCGGGGGTCTTTCGGTTCGGGGTGTGAACCTTCCACGTAGTCGTAGACGTGCCAGCCGTCGACGTCCAGGTCGCCCGCCGACGACGGTATGAGCACAGGCAGGTGGATGCCACATTCCTGGAGGTGGCGGAGAAGGTGCCACTCCCAGGATCGAGAATCCGGAGTGCGACGTGAATGCCGGATGACAACGCGGGCGCCGTCGAGCTGTCCGGACCGGATGTCGTTTCGCGCACCACCGGACAACGGGCCGTCGACCACGAGACCCGGCCAACATGATCGCACCGATTCGGGGAGCATCGCTGAGTCGGTTCCCGTCTCCACATAGACCAGTGGCGTGGTTATGTGCCCCCACGGGCACCTAACCACGCCACTGACCAACCGGGTCGTTCCGCAGGCTTCACTCCTGCGTAGCGCACCTACTCCTTGTTGAGGTTCGTCCTCGGAATTTCTTCCGTGCGATCCGTCGTCCAATCACGGTTGCTCGACGGAGCGGGAGCGGTTCCGCCACCGGGGGTCGGTCGCGGAGTGTTGTCTGCTCGGGCCGGCTGACGGTGTCCACCGTTGCCACCGCGCAGGAGCAGGAACACTCCGGCGATCAGCGAGATGACACCGAGAATTCCGGCGATGATCGGGACGGTGCGGCCGAAGAGCGAGATCTGATCCTGGCCGTCCTTGGCCTGCTGGATCTGATATTCGACCGTGTTCTCGTCGAACGTGATCGGAGCGTTGAGGACGTCGACCTCGGGTTGGCCCGCCTCACGTCCGTAGTACTGGTGAATCTGCTCTTCGCCCTTGACGACGACGCCGGTCTCGGGCTCGACCCACAGGGTGCGGGTGTTCTCGTACCAGCGGGTCATCGTCACCGGCGCGGCTCCACCCTCGACACCCCAGGTGTCGGCGGGCAGGGTGACCTTGTTGGTCGGCAGGTTCACCACGGTCGACAGATCGACGGGGCCGACGGTCTGCTGGTACTGGTACACCGGCGTGCCGTTGATCTCGGTTGCCTCGACGAAGTCGATGTCCTTTGTCGCACGCGCATTGACGTCGAAGTACGGGTAGCTCTTCTGTTCCGAGTTGAACGGGAACTTGTACTGAAGTCCGGTGTGGGCCACCTCTTCGGCGGGCGCGTTGCCTGCCACCTGGATGGTGCCGATCGGGCTCTCGACGGGCATCGACGTCTTGCGGTCGATGGTGACGCGGTCGACGCTTGCGGTGAGCAGTCCGGTGTCGGCCTGCTTGTCGCTGCGACGCAGAGTCTGGCCTGCCTGCAGCGTCATGATGTCGGCGTCGGAGGGATCCTCGACGGTGACGAATCGCTGGGAGACGAGGGGAACGTTCTGGTCGACCACTGCGCGACCTGCTGCAAGGGAACTCGCGTTCAGCACGCTGCCCTCACCGGTGGAGACGGTGGTGACTTCGAGGTCCAACGGCGTCTTCTCGAGCGCCGAAATGGTGTAGGTGGGGATGAGGATGGCGGCGACCACCAGAAACGCGCCCAAGCCGATGAGTACGAGGGCAAGTATCCGGCTCGGCCCTGAGCGCTCCGCCATGCTGTATCTCCTTAGTTGACCGCTTCATGGAAGACACCGCGGGCGGGAAACACGTTCGCCCCGACCCGATGCCCGATTTATTACGACACGTCGCAGGTGACAGTAACAGTCGACAGTGGCACCGGTCTCGTCTGCGCCGGTTCGACACGGCACACTTGAGGCCACCATGAGCACACAGACCCTTTCGGCAAGCGTTGTCCCGCTTCGTGGGTTCGTACCGTCCCTCGAGGGGATGCGTGCCGTCGCGTGTATCGGAATCGTTGTCACCCACGTGGCCTTTCAGACCGGTGGCGCGACGTCGCCGATCCTGGGTCATGTCTGGGGAAGATTCGACCTGACTGTGGCGATCTTCTTCTCGCTGTCGGGATTCCTGCTGTGGCGTCCGCACGCGGCCGCGGCCCGCGGTCATCGGAGTGCCCAGCCGCTCGGCCGCTATTTCCGTTCGCGGTTCGCGAGGATTCTGCCCGGTTACTGGGTCGGCGTGCTGCTGATCCTGATGTTTCTTCCCGATGCAGGCGGTGACTACCGCGTGTGGCTGGCGAACCTGTCGTTCACTCAGGTGTTCGTGCCGTTGACCCTGACCCAGGGGTTGACGCAGATGTGGTCGCTGTCGGTCGAGATCGCCTTCTATCTCCTGCTGCCGGTGTTCGCTTGGCTCATGGTGCGCCTGCGCGGTGCGGCCGCCGCCCGCCGTATACCGGTCATTCTGGGTGCTGCGGTGCTGACCCTGTCGTGGGCATTCGTTCCGGTGTCGACCCCCGACGGCATTCACCATGACAACTGGCTCCCCGGCTACTTCCCGTGGTTCGCGGCTGGGATGCTGCTCGCCGAGGTCTCGGTGGGGCCACCGACCTGGGTGCATCGGCTGGCTCGTCGCCGATTTGTCATGTCGTCCATCGCGGTTGCCGCGTTCGCCTTGTCGGCGACTCCTCTGGCGGGTCCGCAGGGCTTGGTGCGTCCGGCGGCCTGGCAGTTCGAGATCAAGATCCTGCTCGGCGCGATACTGGCCTTCGCGATGCTCGCCCCACTGATTCTCGCCGAGGACGGTCGACGGCATCGCTTCCTCGAGCATCCGGTGATGCTGACGCTGGGCCGCTGGTCGTACGGATTGTTCATTTGGCACCTGGCTGTGCTCGCCGTCGTGTTCCCGGTGTTCGGCATCATCCCGTTCTCGGGTGGGATGTGGTTCGTCTTGCCGGTGACTCTCGCACTGTCGATTCCGGTGGCAGCGGCGAGCTACGCGCTGGTGGAAGACCCTGCTCGACGACGCCTGGCATCCCGCAAGAAAGCGGTCACGGCTTCCGTATCGCCGTGATCGCCAACGCGACGATTCCGATCAGGGACGCCAGCTGCACCCAGTAGGACCCGCCGACGTACCCATCGGGAGATCGCCACGGTCCGAGCGAGAGCAGTGCTGGAGCCAGCAGTGTGAATCCGCCTGCAACGCAGACCGATACACGTGAGGACACCGTGCGTCCGTAGCGGCGATCCACGAGCACCGCGCCGATGCCGATCACGGCCACGGTGACCGCACCGGCGATCCCGGCCAACACGATCGTTGCTCCGAGCAGCGCAACGACTGCGGCCGGAACGCTCTGCCACGGCCGCGGTGATGGGCCCGGGTTCGGCGCACTGCGCGGCCGGCGCAGCGCTGCGAACAGCAGCGGGATCAGCAGGAGCAGCCCGCCGAAGATTCCGAGTCGGTACCAGCGATCGGTGGCGAAATCCAACGAAATCGTGCCCGACGCCCCGGCCGGAACGATCCAGGCCTGTTGCCATCCGTCGACCACGACCGGGGAGAGTTCGACGCCACCGGGTGTGGTTGCGCGCCAACCACTGTTGTTGCTTTCCGGGATGACCAGCAAGCGATCCTCCGTCGTGGAGGTCAGCGTCACCTCGCGGTGATCCGGGCTCCAGGCGGTCGTCCTGGCGGCCTGCGGTGCCGATCCCGTCGGCCACTCGGCCGGAATAGGCATGGTGCGCAACCGAATACCGTCGACGAAGAACGACGCACCCGGCTCGACCACCACGTCCTGGCGTCCCTCGGGAAGTGATACCGGGTTGACGAAGTTCTCGTTCACCGGGGTGTCGGCATCGCACACCGACGCCTTCAGTGGCTCGCCGGAACGGAACTCGTCCGCGGTGGCCGTCACCGATGTGCGCACCGTCTGCCCGGCGATGGAGACGATGGGGCCTGCGAAGCAGTCCACGGTGATCTCGCGGTCGCCGTCGTACGGTGCGCCGATCGGTTCACCACCGGACAGTGGCGTCACCTCGGCGAAGCCGGGTGGCTGAGACTGGATGAAGCCCAACGAGTTTCGGTCCAGTACGCCGTCCCAGTCCACGATCGACAGAACGATCCTGTCCGTCACGTACGGCGCGAGGTCGAGGGTCGTCGAACCGTCGGTGTCGACGTCGCGCACCATCGGCCCGTTGCCGAGGTTGACCGCGACCCGGGT
Source organism: Rhodococcus sp. 15-2388-1-1a (assembly GCF_002259145.1). Lineage (NCBI taxonomy): Bacteria > Bacillati > Actinomycetota > Actinomycetes > Mycobacteriales > Nocardiaceae > Rhodococcus > Rhodococcus sp. 15-2388-1-1a. The sequence goes on from NZ_NPFP01000031.1 coordinate 151,987, forward strand.
GGGGTGCGCCGGAAGTGCGCCGAGGCTGGGGTTGAGCTCGAGCCCGTCCACCAGTGTGGGAGAGGGCAATTGGATGGTCAGAGTGGGGTCGGTTCCCGCGCGATCGGTGATCGACTTCTCCGGCGCTGTCCAGGACGTGCGCGGATCGCCGTCGGTCGCGGCGAACGCCGAGCCGTGCAGGTCCGCGACGTCCGACGCCCCGCTGGCCAACGGCCGTCCCGGTTGTGCCAGTAGCGCTTCGAGTTCGGGGGACTGCCGCGTGCGTACCGTCAGATCCGGAATGACCGCGGTACCCATCGGCACGTCGATCGTGCGCGAGAAGCGGCCCAGTTCCTCGGGTGACTTGGACAGGCCACTGCTGCAACGGATTCGATCCTCGGTGTCGAGGCAGCCGGAGCGGCCGGGGAATTCCTGGCCCAGTTCCCAGGCGTCGACGCTCGCCCCGGAGGGAGTCGCAGGCAGCACCGCGCGGTGCACGATCGGTACCTGTTTCGGGTTGTCCCGGTCGGAGTAGTCGTCCACCGACACCTCGCTGATGCCGAACTGGCTGCCCCGGGTCCCGTCCACCGTCGACTTCGCGGTGATGCGCAGCCACGGAGTCTCACCGCCCGGGAGTGACACCGTCATCGGCTCACCCGGCTCGTCGACGCGTGCCGCCGTCGAGCCGTTCGGGGTGGTGATTTCCACCCACTTGACCGGGTCGCCGATCGTCCCCGGGCTGGTGCGCATGCGCAGCAGCCCGCCGCGCACCGGCGTATCGAAGTCCAGTTGAAGCCATTGCCCCACAGCACGTTCGATCCCGTTGCTGATCCAGCTGGTGGCAAGATCGCCGTCCACCGCGGCGGCGACACCGCTGCCGGGGGCGCTCCCACCGATCTGCGTGGCGTCCGACGCCGAACTCGACGCCGTCAGGGTCGCGCCCTCCCACTCGGCATCGACGGTCTCTGCCCCGTACACCGGGTAATCGGACACCTCGTTGAGCGAACGTCGCGGCTCGTCGGCGGCCCGCAGGGCAGAACTGTGATTGTCGACCTGACCGAAGTCCGTCTCGCGATTCATCGGGGTGTCGGTCACCGTCACCGAGTCCACGGCGATGCCCGCCGCAGCGGCATCCGAGGCCAGCAGAGTGGGGCCCGACGGCACCGGATTGCGAATCCCGTTGTTCCGCAGCTCGTTCGAGCGCAGAATCGACTCCGGACCACCCTGGACGACCGGGACACGGTCGAGGTCGACGGTGTACGGACCGGACGCGGGAATGTCTGCCGAATCGCCGACCGAATAGATCTCGACAGCCGGATACGGCGGTCGCAGATCACCGTCGAGCACAACGCCGTCGACCTGACCGGGAGCCACGTCCTCACCGAATTCGGCCACCTTCTCGAGTCCCGGCGAACCGTCGAGCACCTGGTGCACCGAGGCCGGACGGGTGGATCGGGAGTTCTCGGGATCGAGGTCGTTGCGCACGACGACGTAGCTGATGCCCTGGCCCAGAAGGGTATCGGCCAACCCGGCCGACGGCCGACCGTCGGCGAAGAGCCGTTGCACGGAGTCCAATGCGCGGATGGCACCGGGCGGGGTGAGCGGCACGGCGTCGCGGACGGCCCAGGGCGTGGTGGCCAGAGCCTGCAGTGGTTCGTCTCGGGTCAGACCCCAGGTCTGCAGGGCGAACGGTGCGCCGGGCACGATCAGGGCCCGCTGCGCGTCGGAACCGTCGGGGCTCGATCCCGAGGCATTCTCGGTGAGCCAGTCCGCGGCGTCGTGCCAGTACTGCGGAACGGCCTCGTACGCTCCTCGGGGCGCGAGCTTGCCCGTCCACGCCAGTGAGGTGGACAGCGTCAAGGCCACGAGGACCAGTGCGGTCACCGCCATCATGGGGTGCTTCTCGGGATGCGCGACGGCCGATCGCCACTGCGTGCGCGGCGCGGAACCCGGGAGCGGAACTCGGGCCAACAGATGAGCCAGGCCCAGCACCAACGGAATTCGAATGACCGGCTCGAGTTTGTGGATGTTGCGCAGCGGTGCGCCTGCGGAATCGAGGAACACCCGGACGGCAGCGGCGAACGGACCGTCCAGATCGCCGACGAACCCGGCACCGAGGCCGACGAGACCGACGAACAGCATGATCGTCAACCGGCCGCGGGCCGGCATCGCGCGCATCGCCAGGCCCGCGATTCCGGCAGCCGCGATCAGACCCGTCGCGACGACGGCCGCGGGCTGAGTCACCAGAACGGCACCGGCCACTCGCTCGGGGGAGACGAACGGCGTCCAACTGCCGGTGCCGCGCAGCACCTCCGTCAGCGACGTCCACTGCGTGGTGGTGCCGGACGATTCGATGTAGTCGAGAAACGGTGGAGAGACCTTGCCCAGCAACAGCAGTGGAACGATCCACCACAGCGTCGCGAGCACCAGGAAGCCCGACCACCACGCGCCGAAGACGAACCACCGCTTGTTCGGCCGATGCGTCAGCATCCAGATCACGGCCACCAGGACGGCGGCGGCGGTGGCGACGGCATTGACCGCGCCCATCAACGCCACTGCGAGGGCCGATTGCGCCGCAGTGCGTCGAGCCGTCTGTTTCGCATCGTCCCCGACGAGATACCGCACCATCGGGATGAGCACCCACGGTGCCAGCATCATCGGCATCGTCTCCGAGGAGATCGACGCGAGGGTGGTGATCACGCGCGGAGAGAGAACGAAGGCCGTTGCTGCGATCAGACGGGAACTGCGGCTGCCGATACCGAGAGCCTCGGCGAGCCGGACGATTCCCCAGAAGCCGGCGATGAGCAGCAGCGCCCACCAGATGCGTTGAGTGATCCACGGCGGGATCGACAGCAGGTCGCCGCCGGCGAAGAACGCACCGTGCGGAAAGAAGTAGCCGTATGCCTGGTTCTGCACCTGGCCGAGCGGAGCTGCACTGTTCCACTGATGGGAGGCGCGTTCGAGAAATCCGAGGGGGTTCTGAGCCAGGTCGTACTTGGTGTCGGCGACGGTGAAGCCGGGGACCTGCAGAAAAGTGAGGAGGAACGCCAGAATCGAGACGCCGAAAAGCCATTTACGGCCGAGCGGCTCGGCCGAGATCATCGATTCACGAAAGCGACCAGCGTCAGCGGCTGCCGTACTCAACCTGGTTCAGCAAGGACGAGTCGGCGTTTCCGGAGCGATCGATATCCGGACGAGAGTTGTCGGCTGCAGCTGCGGTGACTCCGAAGACGACGCCCGCACCCAGTACGGCTCCGACGACGGCGGCAATGACACCCGGGACAGCAAACTTCATCTCGGTTCTCCAGTCAGTCGGCTCAGGAAAGAAGCGGGCGAGGTGGACCCCCACGCGGGCATCACGGTATCACTCGCACCTACAGAAGAGGCCGGTGGACGCGTTACTTGCCGGGGGGAACGATCAGGACGGGTCGATGACTGTGTCGCAGAACGTGCTCGGCCACCGAACTCTGGAGCAGCGCACGTAGACCGGTGGTGCCCCTCGTGCCGGTGACGATGATGTCGACGTTCATCTCGTCGGCTTTCTCCACGATCGCGCTCCAGATGGCGGTGGTGCATTCGGTGCACTGGCCCTCCACCTTCAGGCCCGCGGCCTCGGCCAGCGCGACGCCCTCACTGTTGGTCACTTTCGCATCGGTGAGCGCCACGTCCTCGGCCTCGTCGTCGGGAACCCATTCGGGCTGCATGACGCCGGAGAGGCCGGACATTCGAGCGGCCTGACGCACCATCGGCTCCCACGCGGTGACGACGATCGCGCGAGAAGTGGTGAGAAATCGGCCTGCATAGTCGATGGCGCGTTTGGCATTGTCGGAGCCGTCGTAGGCAATGAGTATGAGGTCTGCGGTCATGGTCGAGCTCCTCCTCATGTCGCTTTCGTCCAGATTACCCCCACCCCTCCCGCACCCCGGGGCGAAACCGGCACCCCGCATCTCGGCTACCGTCGTCTTCCATGCGACTTCGGTTTTCGGTTCGGTCCGCTGCGGTGATGACGGTCGGTGTCGGCCTGTTGGTCTCGTGCTCCACCGAGTCCGCGCAGGTCGCGTCGACGCAGTCGGCGTCCCCTGCCCCGACCACCACCGCCGTCGAAACGACGGTGCCGCAACCGGTCCCGCCCGTCGACGAGTGTGTTGCGTTCGTCGACGGACTGTCGGAGCGGCAGCGTTTGGCGCAGCTCCTCACCGTCGGAGTCACCGGGACTGCGGACGCGGTGCAGATCATGTCCACCGAGCAGGTCGGCGGCATCTTCGTCGGCAGTTGGACCGACGAGTCGATGCTCGGCAATCGGGAAGTACCGCAGGTGCTCGATGCGTCCGCGGTGGCTCCGATGGTCACGATCGACGAGGAGGGCGGTCGGGTTTCGCGGGTCGCGGATCTGCTGGGGGAGGCGCCGTCGGCGCGAGTGCTGGCACAGACGATGACGGTGGACCAGGCATACCAGGAGGCGTTGACGCGCGGCCAGGGGTTGAAGGACCTCGGGGTCACCGTCGACTTCGCTCCGGTGGTCGACGTGAGTGCACAGCCCGATGATTCCGTCATCGGTGATCGGTCGTTCTCCGACGATCCGCAGTCGGTCATCGAGTACGCGGGGGCATACGCGCGTGGTCTGGAGGACGCGGGCGTCAAGCCCGTCATCAAGCATTTCCCCGGGCACGGCTCGGGATCGGGCGACTCGCACACCGGCGCGGTGACGACGCCGTCTCTCGACGAGTTGAAGGCCAAGGATCTGTTGCCTTTCGCGGCGCTGAACAACACCGGCGTCGGTGTCATGGTCGGGCATCTCGATGTGCCCGGACTGACCGAGCCGGGTGTGCCGGCGAGCATCAGCCCGGCGGCGATGGCGTTGCTGCGCGATGGCGTCGGATACGGTGCCGCTCCGTTCGACGGCCCGATCTTCACCGACGACCTCAGCGGCATGGCGGCGATCACGGCGCGACTCGGGATCGTCGACGCGGTCGAGGCGGCGTTGGTGGCGGGAGCCGACGTCGCGCTGTGGCTCACCACCGATCAGGTGCCCGCGGTGTTGGACAATCTCGAAGACGCGGTGGCGACGGGACGCCTCGCGGCGGCTCAGGTGGACGAGGCCGCAGCGACGGTTGCTCGGTTCAAGGGGGCGTGCGGGGCCTGATTGCGCGGTACTGGACCTTACTGTGGAGTAACGTCTAGTACTTCGTACGTATTGGAGGGTCCATGGCTGGCGGCACCAAGAGATTGCCTCGCGCCGTCCGCGAGCAGCAGATGCTCGACGCGGCGGTGGATGTGTTCTCCGACAACGGGTTCCATGAGACATCGATGGATTCGATCGCCAAGAAGGCGGCCATCTCCAAGCCGATGCTCTACCTGTACTACGGGTCGAAGGACGAGTTGTTCGCCGCGTGCATCCATCGCGAGGGCGTGAAGTTCGTCGAGGCTCTGACTCCCGCTGCAGATCCGACGCTGACGCCGCGCGAGCAGTTGCGCAAGGCGCTGATCGGTTTCCTCGGATTCGTCGGCGAGAACCGGAAATCATGGATGGTGCTCTACCGACAGGCCATCGGTCAGCAGGCGTTCGCCTCGCAGGTGCAGAGCAGCCGAGATCGGTTGATCGAGCTGACGGCCGGCCTGCTCGCGATGAGCACGAGGGATCCCGAGCAGTCGCAGAACTTCGGGCTGATGGCCGTCGCGTTGGTCGGTGCGGGCGAGGCCGTGGCCGACAGAGTGGCAGGCGGCGAAATCGAGGTCGACGCCGCAGCGGACCTACTGGAAAATCTGGCATGGCGCGGCCTGGCCGGAAAGAAAACCGCCACCACCTGAGAAGAACTACCGCCGAACTCGAAGTTGTGGACGGAAATCCGAGGAAATCCGTCCACAACTTCGAGTTCGAGCAGTCAGCGCAGGGTTCCCGTCAGATGCGGGTAGCCCTTCTTCGGGTTCTTCAGCGACAGGTCCCAGCCGGTGCCGACGGCCTCGGCGTAGGCGTTCACCGTCGCGGGCAGGACGATCGGCTTGCCGAAGCGGATGCTGTAGTTCACAGCTTCCGGGATTCGACCCTCGACGGTCTGCAGTACTGCGGCAGCACTCCACATTCCGTGCGCGATGGTCTTCGGGAATCCGAATGCCTTTGCGCCGAGTGAGGACACGTGAATCGGGTTGCGGTCTCCGGAAATTGCCGCGTACCGGCTGATGATCCGCTGGTCGACGCGCAGGGTGCGGGTCGGGGGCGGCGGAACCTCGTCGGCGGGCGGTGCCTCGCGGGGTCCACCGGACAGTGACGTCTTCTGCAGGCTCAGGAAGCTCGAGGTCTGCTTCCAGACCAGTTCGCGTCCTACCTTGACCTCACTGATCAGGTCGACGAGCAAACCCTTGCGGTGCTCGCGCAGGTTCTCCGCGTGCACTCGCACGTCCAGTGGCTCGGAGGACGAGATGCCACGGAACTGCTCGATGACGTTCTCGGCGTGTACCGAACCGATCGCGGCGAACGGAAAGCCCTTGGACACCATCAGTTTCATCACCGTCGGGAAGACGAGGGTGAAGGGGTAGGTGACCGGGAGCTGATCGCCGAATCGCAGTCCCGTCGCGCGGCAGTACCCGGCGAGGTTGTCGGGGTCCACTCGCAGACCCTTGAGCTCGTACACCGTGCTGGGGACCGAAGACGACCTGGATCCGAAGAACGGCAGCGCGCCGAGCGCAGCCGAGGTGTAGATGTCGGACGTCTTCGGCTGCGCGGTCAGCGTGACGGTGCTCATGCGCCGAGGAGGCTCTGGCCGCACACGCGCACGACCTGACCGGTGACGGCGTTGGATGCGGGAGAAGCGAAGTACGAGACCAACTCTGCGACGTCGACGGTCTCGCCGCCCTGCAGCAGCGAGCTCATGCGTCGTCCGGCCTCGCGGGTGGCGAACGGGATGGCAGCCGTCATCGCGGTCTCGATGAAGCCGGGGGCGACGGCGTTGATGGTGATGTTCTTCTTCGCCAGCACCGGTGCCGACGCGTGCACCAGGCCGATGACGCCTGCCTTGGACGTGCCGTAGTTGGTCTGGCCGCGGTTGCCCGCGATGCCTGCGATGGAGGAGACGTCGACGACGCGGCCGCCTTCCTTCAGCGCACCCGACTCGACGAGCTGGTCCGTGATGCGCTGCGGGGCAGCGAGATTGACGCCGATGACCGAGTTCCAGCGGGCGTCGTCCATGTTGGCGAGCGTCTTGTCGCGGGTGATGCCTGCGTTGTGCACGATGATGTCTGCGCCGCCGTGGCGTTCGAGGAGATGCTTGCTCAGTACCTCTCCGGCGTCGGGCGAGGTGACGTCGAGTGCGAGCGAGGTGCCACCTACCTTGTTGGCCGTCTGCGAGAGTGCTTCTCCGGCAGCGGGAATGTCCGCGGCGATGACGGTGGCTCCGTCGCGGGCGAGGACCTCGGCGATGGTGGCACCGATACCGCGGGCGGCTCCGGTGACGACGGCTACCTTGCCTGCGAGCGGCTTGTCCCACGAGGCCGGTGCCTGCGAATCTGCGTCACCGACGGCGATGACCTGGCCGTCGACGAATGCGGACTTGGCCGACAGCAGGAAGCGGAGGGTGGATTCGAGGCCGGACAGGCCGGTCGATGCCTTGGGGGAGATGTAGACGAGCTGCGCCGTGGCACCGCGCTTGACCTCTTTGCCGACGCTGCGGGTGAAGCCTTCGAGGGCGCGCTGAGCGATGTGCTCGTCGACGCTCGAGGTCTCCTCCGGCGTGGTGCCGATGACGACGACGCGTGCGGACGGTGCCAGGTTGCGGATGACCGGCTGGAAGAACTTGAAGAGCTGCTCGAGCTCGGCGACGTTGCCGATGCCGGTGGCGTCGAACACCAGTCCGCCGTGCTTGTCGTCGTGCGGCTGCGACTGCGGGTAGTCCGACAGCAGCTCACGCAGCGGCTCGACGAGGCGACCACTGCCCCCGATCAGGACCGGTCCGGCCAGCGGCGGCTCGCCTGCCTTGTAGCGGCGCAGCTTCTCGGGCTGCGGCAGGCCGGCCTGCTTGGCGATGAAGGCTCCCGGCGCGGACGCGAGGAACGTTGAGTAGAGATCTGGGGCTCCCTTGGAGGCTGCCACTGTCGTACCTTTCATTCAGCGCTGCTCGCTCTGGGAGCGAGGCGCACGACCGGGTGTCGACAACCAACTTACTCGCCAGTAAGATGAAACTCCACCAGGGCCTTTTTCCACGATGTTTGGAGACGTCAGTGACAAGCAAGCAGCTACGACCGGTCGCAATTGTCGGTGGCAACCGCATTCCTTTCGCGCGTTCGGACAAGAAGTACGCGCTGGCGTCCAACCAGGACATGCTCACCGCGACCATCGACGGGCTCGTCTCGCGATTCGGTCTGCAGGGCGAGCGGCTGGGCCTCGTCGCCGCCGGTGCCGTGCTCAAGCACTCACGCGATTTCAACCTCACTCGCGAGGTCGTACTGGGCAGCGCATTGAGCCCGTACACCCCGGCCTTCGACATCCAGCAGGCCTGCGGCACCGGCCTGCAGTCGATCATCGCCGTCGGCGACGCCATCGCGTCGGGCCGGATCGATGCCGGCATCGGTGGCGGTGTCGACACCACCTCCGACGCTCCGATCGGTGTCAACGACGAGCTGCGCGAGTTCCTGCTCTCCCTGAACCGGGCGAAGAGCACCGGCGATCGCATCAAGCTCCTCGGCAACGTCCGTCCCGGCATGCTCGGCATCGAGATCCCGCGCAACGGCGAGCCGCGTACCGGCCTGTCGATGGGTGACCACGCCGCCATCACCGCCAAGGAATTCGGTGTCCGCCGCGAGGACCAGGACGAGCTGGCCGCAGCGAGCCACCACAACATGGCGGCTGCGTACGATCGCGGCTTCTTCGACGATCTGGTGACGCCGTTCCTCGGCCTGACTCGCGACGACAACCTGCGTCCGGGATCGACCGTGGAGAAGCTCGCGACCCTCAAGCCGGTCTTCGGAACCAAGCTGGGCGACGCCACCATGACGGCGGGTAACTCGACGCCGCTCACCGACGGTGCGTCGGCTGCCTTGCTGTCGAGTGACGAGTGGGCTGCCGAGCGCAACCTGCCGGTGTTGGCGCATCTGGTGGATTCCGAGACCGCTGCAGTCGATTACGTCCACGGCAACGGATCGTTCAAGGACGGTCTGCTGATGGCTCCGACCTACGCGATCCCGCGTCTGCTCGCTCGCAACGGCCTGACGCTGCAGGACTTCGACTACTACGAGATCCACGAGGCATTCGCTTCGGTGGTGCTCGCAACTCTGCAGGCCTTCGAGAGCGACGAGTACTGCAAGGAGCGGCTCGGCCTCGACGGTGCGCTCGGTTCGATCGACCGCAGCAAGCTCAACGTCAACGGCTCCTCGCTCGCTGCGGGCCACCCGTTCGCCGCGACCGGCGGACGCATCGTGGCCTCGCTGGCGAAGATGCTGGCCGAGAAGGGCTCGGGCCGTGGCCTGATCTCGATCTGCGCGGCCGGTGGACAGGGCGTCACGGCGATCATCGAGCGCTGATCACTGCAGCTTCGGCTGCTCACAGTCCGGGGGACGTGAGGGTCGGTGGATCCGTCCGATCGAGGGGTTCGACGGATCTACCGACCACGACGTGAAAAAGGGGCACGCATGATGCGTGCCCCTTTTTCGTGTGATCAGCCGGGTATGCCGCTTTCCGGTGGCGTGGACTCCTCGCCGGTGTATTCCTCGACCGCCGAATCCCCGATGTCGGTCTGCAGCACCGGAGTCAGGTACTCGGGTACGCCGCCTCTGATCTGGAAGACACTGGCACCGGAGATTCCGAGGTGGCTCGATTCCGAGTACCGGAACGGGGCCAACTGCGGTCCCTCGAAGTCCATTCCGCCGTCCTGGATGGCTGCGACGATGCCCTCACGTGTGGGGTTCTCGCCCGCCGCCTCGAGGGCTTGCACGAACGCGTATGCCTGGCTGAGACCGTAGATGCGGTAGTTGGTCAGGGGGTCACCCGTCCCGTTCTCCGCCCAGACCTTCTGCCACAGCTGGGTCCACGGATTCTCCGGCGAGTCGACGCCCGGGATGTACTCCAGCGAGATCATGCCCTCGAGCGACTGCGCGCCGTCGGTGACCGCACCCTGGGAGAAGCGTCCGAGCAGGGAGCCGACGAGGTCGACGTCGGAACCGATCGAGCTGTAGAACCACTCGGGGTCGTAGTTGAGCCGCATGGCTGTCAGCTGGCTCAGCGCGGTGTAAGAGGGAACGTTGAAGCCGAGGATCAGATCTGCTCCCGCACCTTGCAGGGCCGCGATCTGAGGTGCAACGTCGGTGTTGCCCGAGGTGTACCGCACGACCTCGACGATCTGATCGTCGAGATACTGGCGCACCGCTTCTTCGCTGTCTCGGCCGAGGTCGTCGTCCTGGAGGAACAGTCCGACCTTGGCGTCGGGGCGGTTCTTCGTCACCCAGTCGCCGATGATCTTGCCCTCGACCTGGTAATCGGGCTGCCAGCCGAAGGTGTTGGGGTACTTCTCCGGATCGTTGCCCCACATGATCGCGCCGGAGGAGACGAACAGGTCCGGCACTCCCTCTTCGTTGAGGAAGTCGATGACCGCGCTGTGGGTCGCCGTGCCGAGACCGCCGACGACGGCGAACACCTCGTCCTGGAGGACCAGTTCGTTGACGACCTGGGTAGTGGTCGTCGGATCGTAGGAGTCGTCTCGAACCACGTACTCGATCTGTCGGCCGTTGATGCCGCCCGCGGCGTTGACGTAGTCGAAGTAGGCCTGTGCGCCCGTGGGGATTTCGCTGTATCCGGGCGCTGCGACCCCGGTCAACGGAAAGTGGGCACCGATCTTCACCGAAGTGTCGGTGATGCCGACCGTCGACCCTTCCGAGGATTCCGTCGCCTCTTCTCGGCCACCTGCACCGCACGCTGCGGCCAACGAGACGACGGCGACGAGCGCGGTCGTTCTGAACGCCACCGATCCGAACTTTTTCATTTCATTCCTTTTCTGGTTGTACGTAACTTGCGATACGTGCCCACCAAACCCAGTGGGGCGAAGAGGATCACGAGGACGGTGAAGATTCCGGTCACCAGTGGTGCGAGTTCGGCAGATTGCAGACTGCTCAGCCCCACATCGAGACCGAGGTTGGTGACCACCGGTGGGATGTAGGTCAGCAGAACGGCCCCGATCAGCGCGCCGGAGAGGGTTCCGAGCCCGCCGATGACGACGGCGGAGAGCAGGGTCAGCGAGAGGGTCAGGGTGAAACCGCTCGGTGCCGCGATTCGTGCCGACATCGCCAGGACCGCACCGCCCGCGCCCGCACAGGCCGCACTGACCACGAACGCGAGAATGCGTGCGCGCCCGAGATCGATACCGGACAACTCGGCGGCGACCTCGTCGTCCCGAACGGCCCGCCAGCGACGTCCGATCCGGCTCGACGAGACGTTCGCCAACAGGAAGAACACGATCACCAGCAGTAGCCAGCTGACGTAAGCGACGAATTTCGTTCCGCTGAGCTCGTTTCCGGTGACGAAGAACATCACGTCGTCGATCAGCTCGGGCACTTTCGGTGCCGGGACGACAAGTCCCTGTTCACCGCCGAGGTAGTCCGAGAAGTACAGGGCAAGGCCCGGTACCGCGACGGCGAGCGCAAGCGTCGCACCGGCCAGGTACGGCCCGTGCAACCGGGCGGCGGCCACACCGACCACAACACCCACCACGGCCGAGATCACGGTGGCGGCGAGCAGAACCAGCGGTACCGACCATCCCGAATCGTTGGCCCGCAACATCAATGCCGCGGTGTACGCACCGACCGCCATGAACGCACCGTGCCCCAGCGACAGTTGGCCGCTCAACCCGGTCAGTACGGTCAAACCTCCGGCCGCGATGGCCAGGTAGGCCACCGAGGTGAGTTGGCTCTGACGGAAGGTGCTCAGAGATTCGAGGGCGAGCACGATGACGACGAGTCCGATGACGGCCCCGAGGACGTGGCGTCGAACCGGCGTTGCGGTGAGGCGGGTGAGAGTTGCGTTCATGTCACACCCTCCTGGCCGCGGAGCCGGCGAACAACCCGCTCGGTCGCAGTAGAAGTACGACGATCAGGATCACCAATGCCGCGCTGGAGACCAGATCCTGACCGAGATAGCCACTGACGAAACTGAGCCCGACGCCCATCAACAGGCCGCCGACCACCGCGCCCGCCGGACTGTCCAGTCCGCCGAGAACTGCTGCGACGAAACCGAATACGACGATCGAGTCCATGTAGCCCGGATGCACCAGCGAGCCACCCGCGATGAGCAGTCCGGCCAGCGACCCGACCACTGCGGCCAGAGCCCAACCGAGAGTGAGCATTCGACTCACGCGTACTCCGAGGAGTTTGGCGACCTCCTGCTCGAAGGCGCTCGCGCGCATCTTCAGTCCCAGATCGGTGAACCGGAACAATAGGATCAGCAACCCCAGAACCACGAGGACGGCGACGATCTTGAAGATGTCGTATCCGGTCAACGCCACGTTGACGTCGCCGATCCGCTGGCCGGTGAGGCCGAACGGTGCAGGGAAGGACCGGAATTGGTTGCCGAAGATGATGGCGGCCACCGCATGGATGATGATGAACAACCCGAGCGTGAGAATGACCGGGTTGATGTGCGACGAGCTGTCGACGAATCGGATGACGAGTCGCTCCGTCAAGGCTCCCAGCAGCAGGCCGCACAGAAGCGCGACTCCGAATCCGATCCAGTACGAGTAGCCGGCGTCGATGACGACCAGTGCCACGTACGTGGTGATCATGGCCATCGGAGCCTGGGCGAAGTTGACGATGCGGGTCGATCGCCAGATGAGTACGAGGGCGAGCGCGAACGCGGCGTAGATCATGCCTGTTGTCACGCCGTTGATGAGGATGGTGAGCAGTTGTTGCACTGTGGCTGGCGTCCTTTCGGCTTGCTCTAGAACCCGAGATAGGCGTGTCGGAGGGCGTCGTCCCCGGCCAAGGTGTCGGCGGGACCTTCCACCGCGACCTTGCCCAGATCCAGGACGACGGCATGTTCGGCGATCGACAGCGCGCTGCGGGCGTTCTGTTCGACGAGCACGACGGTCATCGACTCGGAGTCGACGAGCGCACGCAGCGTCTCGAATATCTGCGCGGCAACTTTCGGTGCGAGTCCGAGAGACGGCTCGTCGAGCAGAAGCACCGACGGTGTCGCCATCAGCGCTCGGCCGATCACGAGCATCTGCCGCTCGCCACCGGACAGAGTGTGTGCCGAGGATGCTCGACGACCGGTCAGGGGCGGAAACATGTCGTAGATGCGGTCGAGGGTGACGGCGTCGTGACTTCGGTTGCGTCCCATCGCACCGAGTCGAAGATTCTCGTCGACGGTCAACTCGGCTATCACACCCCGGCCCTCGGGAACGTGCGCAAGACCTTTGCGGGACATGCGGTCCGGTGCCACCCCGACGATGTCGGCCCCGGCGAGTTCGATCCTCCCCGACACCGGTTTCAGCAATCCCGAGATGGTGCGCAGCAGAGTCGTCTTCCCTGCTCCGTTCGCGCCGAGTACGGCCGTGACGGCTCCGGCCGTGACGGTCATCGACACCGAGTCGAGGGCGGTGACCGGGCCGTAGCGAACGGTCAGATCGGTGATCGTCAGGTGCGCCGCGTCAGTCTTCATGTGCCACTTCGTTTCCGAGATATGCAGCGAGCACGGCAGGATCCTCGCGAATCTCGTCGGGTGTTCCCTGTGCGATGACCTTGCCGAAATCCAGCACGTAGATTCGGTCGCACACACTCATGACGAGATCCATGTGATGTTCGACGAGCATGACCGATGTTGCGGGTCCTGCCGGCTCGGAACCGGTGGGTGAAACTGCGAGAGAACGGATCTCGTCGCCGAGTTCGCTCATTTCGTCACTGGACAGACCCGAGGCGGGTTCGTCGAGCAGGAGCAGTGTCGGTTCGCTCACCAGGGCGCGTGCGAGTGCGACGCGTTTGCGCACCGCGTACGGCAGGCTCGGTGGCAATCGGTGCGCATAGCCGTCGATCCGCAGGCGTTCGAGGGTTGCCATCGCGGTGGAGCGGACCGCAGCGTCGTCGGAGGCACTCGACGGTAGGCCGAGGAGGCCGGCGAGGATTCCGGTGTGTGCTGTTCGGTCGGCACCGACCATGACGTTGTCCAGAACCGTCATCCGATCGAACAGTCCGAGTCCCTGGAGGGTTCGGCTCATGCCGAGCCGGGGAAGGTCGTGCGGTCGTAGCCGGGTCAACGGTTGGCCGAGTCGTCCGAGTGTCCCCGATTGGGGACGAACGAGTCCGCACGCAACGTTGAACAGAGTCGTCTTGCCTGCACCGTTGGGCCCGATGACGCCGAGGACTTCGCCGGGTCGCACCTCGAGACTGACTCCGGACAGCGCGACGATTCCGCCGAAGGACACCTCGACGTCCGTCATGGTGAGGACCGGGTCCTTCGTGTCGAGAGAATTCAAGTGATCCACCTCACAATCTGTTGCGTTCACTATGGTGCGTTTCGCACAACGGGGGATATGGGCACTGCGCACAGAATGTTTGGGTCCCTGGGCACCAATAACGGTCAAATCGACCTGTCATGTGGGCTCAGTGCGCAAAACTGTGCAGGTGGGTGCCCCCGATGGTCGACGCGCATCGACGCGTTCCGCTGCTCGCGGAGCGGTGACGGACTCCGACCAGGAACAGATCCGACGCGCGTGGGCAGCACTGACCTCACGAGCGGATTCGATCGCGGACTCCATCACGCTGGCGTTGATCGAGCAGGAGCCCGCCTACCTGGCCAGCTCCACTCCGGACATCGCAGGCGAAATTCGTCGCAGCACTCGCGAGCACATCAATCAAGGTCTCCGCACCCTGTCGGGGCTGCCCGCCGCGGGCGACAACGCGCGCGAGGTGTGGCGTCGTACCGGCAGAGAGCGTGCACGCCAGGGGATTCCGATGGAATTGGTGCTCAAGGCGTACACGCTGGGGAGTCGGACGCTGTGGGAGGAGTTGATGCTCGAGCGCGAGCAGTGTCGAACCAGCATCGACGAGCATCTACTGCTCGTGGCGGGTCAACAGCTGTGGCGCGCACTCGACAGTCAGTACGAAACCCTCGTCGAGGCATACCGGCAGGAAAGCGCCCGGATGCAGCAGCGCGATCTCGCCAACGTTCTGGTGATACTCGACGGCCTACGATCGGGGCGAGGCGGTGATCCGGCGTTCGTCATGGAAGCACGTGCCACCCTTGGTCTTTCGGCCTCGCAGCAGATCGCGTGTGTCGTCGGCCCGCTCGACGATCAGGGGTCGCCGCCGCTCCCGGCACCCGAGGACGCGTTGGATCAGATCGGTGCGGTCTCGCATTGGAACACCAGGGACGGCCACCAGTTCGCGCTCGTCGCACTCGGAACGGGATCGTGGAACTCCGTCGTCGACGCTCTCGCTGCTCGGGCCGTCGGGCCGGTGGGTGTTGCGCATTCGCCGGAGGGTCTGTCGTCGTTCGCTGCGGCGTATCGCCTCGCGGCGTTGACGGCCGAGACCATCACCGAAGACAGCGGCGTGGCCTTGGCGACGGACCGACTGCCCCGCGTGATCATGGCGGCCGACGATCGATCGTCGGAGTTGCTGGTGCGTCACGCTCTGGGAAAACTGTGGACGCACCCGGAGCCACATCGAGGAACGCTGCTCGACACCCTGGCGCACATGCTCGCGTCGGACGGTTCGCCCACCAACGCGGCCAAGGCGCTCTACTGCCACCGGAACACCGTGATCTACCGGGTCCACCGAATCGAGGAGTTGACCGGGCAAGATCTGACCGATCCGCGAGATCGGCTCTTGCTCACGCTGGCACTGGTCAGAACGGGACATTGGACCCGAGCCGTCGGGCAAGGGGACAGTTCGACACCCCGTGGATCATTCAACCGAATGAATTGACGAGACAATTTCGAAGTCGGTGTAACGGCGTGGTGCGGTGTGCCTATATTCCGAGTGGCTCCGTGCTGCTGCCTGACCCCCGACCCGGCAGCAGCGCGGGGCCTTTCTCGTTTCTGTGCCGATGGTCTCCGAGTGAGCGTCACCGTTCGGTTTGCGTAAGCTCGTGCGAGGGGTACGCCGTGCAGAAGGGCGGAACAACAACCAACGGTGGTCCTGGAAGGGTCGAACGTGAGCGAGGGCAACAGTAGGTCGGGTGACGCACCCAACGGTGCCGAACCGAAACCCGACGTACCGCCGTACGACGCTCCCACCGAGGTCTTCGGTGCGATCCGCGACGAGGCGACCGATTCGAAGCATGCATCCGAGGCCGAGCAGGTTCCGGAAACGGAGCAGGTTCCGGAAACAGAGCCTGACCAGGCACTGGAGGCGGAAGCCGGCACCGCTGAGCCCGAGTCCGAGGACACCGATCCGGTTACCGCAGATCCGGCCGTCGACGATGCAGAGGCCACCGAAGCCCACGCCGCAGCCGTCGTCCCGGAGGACGCCCAGCCCGATCCGATCACGGCCCCGCAGCAGCCGCCCGTAGCCGACGAGTCGCCGACCGTCGCGCAGCCAGTTGTCCCCGCGCAGCCAGTTGTTCCCGCGCAGCCAGTGGTTCCCGCTGACACCGTTGCTCCTGCCGACGCCGATGTTCCTGCTGATACCGATGCTCCTACCGAGACGGTTGTTTCTCCCGAATCCGAGTCGCCGGTCCAACCACCTGTGATTCCGCCGGAGGACGGCGCAACGCCGCCCGCCGACGGGTCCGGGTTCGTGCCGCCGTGGCGGAAGATCGCGATCGGAACCGGCGCGGTGGTTGCAGTTCTCACGCTGCTGTACGCGGCGGATTGGATCACCTCCAGCGATCGAGTGCCCCGCGGCGTCACCGTCGCCGGGATCGAGGTCGGCGGTAAGAGCCACTCCGACGCCGAAGCTCTCCTGCGCTCGGAGCTGGGGGCTCGTGCCGAGCAGCCCGTGTCGGTCGACGTCGGCGATCGGCAGGTCGAGGTACTGCCTGCCGCTGCCGGTCTCGGTGTGGACTGGAACGCGACGCTCGACCGCGCCGGATCGCAGCCGATCAATCCGATCACTCGTCTGACGTCGTTGTTCGGCAGCCGCGAGATCGGCGTCGTGTCGACCACGGACGAGCAAGCCCTCACTGCTGCCGTCGACGGATTGCGCGTCGAGACCGACCGTGATCCTGTCGAAGGTGACGTCGTGTTCGACGGCAGCGCACCGATTGCCGTTGCGCCGCTGTCCGGCCGGGTACTCGACGCCGACGGGACGCGTCGAAACCTGCAGGCCGAATGGGCCTCGGGCGCAACGGAAGCGGTCTACGAAACAACACCCGTCACGGTGACTCAGGAGGCCGTGGATCGGGCGTTCGCCGACATCGCCGTTCCTGCGGTGGAGGCACCGGTGACCGTAGCGGGCAGGCAGAACGTCGACGCGATCCTTCCGACGGATCGTGTGGGCGAGGTTCTGCGCTTCGACCCGGACGGCCAGGGCGGACTGACTCCGATCTACGACACCGACGTCGCCACAGGCATTCTCGCGCCGCAACTCGTGCGCACCGAGGTACCGCCGACGGACGCGTCGTTCACCTTCTCCGGCGGTGCCCCGACCGTCGTCCCCGGTGAGATGGGCGAGTTGGTGGAGTGGCGCAAGACTCTCGAGCAGCTGCCCGCGCTGCTGTCCGCGGACGGACCCCGCACCACCGAGGCGATCTACGAACCGGCCCCGCCCGCTCTCACCACCGAAGCCGCGCAGAATCTCGGTGTCCGAGAAGTGATCGCCGAGTACACCACCGGCGGGTTCGAGTACGCGTCGGGCGTCAACATCGGGCTGACGGCGCAGATCGTGAACGGTGCGCTCGTGAAGCCGAAAGAAACGTTCTCGCTCAACGGGTACACCGGTCCCCGAGGCAGCGCGCAGGGCTTCGTGGAGTCGGGGATCATCGACAACGGTCGTCCCGATCGCGCCGTCGGCGGCGGCATCAGCCAGTTCGCGACGACGCTGTACAACGCGTCGTACTTCGGCGGCATGGAAGACACCGACCACACCGAACACAGCTACTACATCAGCCGATACCCCGAGGCGCGCGAGGCGACGGTCTTCGAAGGTGCCATCGACCTGAAGTTCACCAACCCGAACGACACCGGCGTGGTCATCCAGTCGTTCGCCGACTCGTCCAGCGTCACCGTCCGACTGTGGGGAACGAAAACGGTCGACGTCGAATCGATCACCGGTTCGCGAACCAATTTCACCTCACCGAACACGGTGACACTGCCCGCAGGCGCAGGCTGCGTTGCGTCCGGTGGAGGCCAAGGATTCACTGCCAGCGACACCAGGGTGATCAGCGATGCCGCGTCGGGCAGGGAGATTTCGCGGAACACCAGAACGGTGAAGTACGACCCGATCCCCATCGTCCGGTGCGTCCAGCCCGATCGCCCGGATCCTGCTCCGGCACCCGCAGCGGACCCTGCCCCGGAACCGGACGAAGACGAGTGACGACGCAACCGCCGGGTGGCCATTCGAATCACGTCGATTCGGACTGTGGCGTCACCGCCCGTTCGGGTGTTTGCTTGCAGTAGGTGTTCACCCGATAGAACTGTGCCCACGCGGGGGTGCACCACGAGATCGAAAGGGAGCTTCGTCCATGGCGCTCACACGCACCGTCCTCGATCAGCAGACGCTTCGTGAGGCGTACGCGCAGTTCCCGAGCGGCGTCGTCGCGATCGCCGCGAAGATCGACGGCGTCCTGGTGGGCTTGGCGGCCAGCAGCTTCGTATCGGTGTCCATCGACCCACCACTGGTGGCGGTGTGCATCCAGAACACGTCGACGACATGGCCGAAACTCGAGTTGGCACCCAACATCGGCGTCAGCGTTCTCGGTGAGGCGCACAACGACGCCGTCCGTACCCTGGCAGCCAAGACCGGTGACCGGTTCGCCGGCCTCGATCTCACCGTCACCGACGGGGGTGCAGCCTTCATCGTCGGTGCCACCGCATGGCTGGACACCACCATCGAGCAGCAAATCCCCGCGGGTGACCACGCAATAGTGTTGCTGCGCATACATTCCCTGGACGTGCAGAGCGAAGTGAACCCAATCGTGTTCCACGGCAGCAAGTTCCGCAAACTTCAGCAGTAGCTGCTGGTCGACTTCGTTGGGCCTGTTCGGTCCGGCCCTGTTCTGCCCGGCCCCAGGATTCCGCATTCGGCTCCCCGAGCTACGCAAACGCGCGCGCATTTGCTGAACGCGCGCAAAATAGCGGCGAGATCGTGAGCGATTCTGCGCGCACCTGACGAATGCGCGCGCGTTTGTGGGACCGGCGTTCGATTCGGCCTTCGACGCTTCGTCGGGTCGGCCCGCAATACGATGCGCCGTCGACCTGTTCCCTTGTTTTCTCGGTTCCCCGGTTCCCCGGTTCCCCGGTTCCCCGGTCCCCGCTCGTCTGCTTCGGCTCGACAGGATTCCGCAAACGCGCGCGCGTTTGCTGAACGCGCGCGAAATGGTGGCCTGATCGTGGGCGAATCCGCGCGCACCTGACGAATGCGCGCGCGTTTGTGCGACGGACGGCGTGGCGAACTGGTACCCCCGTACCTGTATTCATCCACAGGTCCGAAGTTGTGCACAGGTGGCTACTTTCGTCCCGGAGTCGTTGCGCGCCTAGTCGAGACTCGCAGGATGAAGGATGATCGAATGGTGCGACGCTCGGAGGCGCTTGCCGATGGCCACGCCGATCACGAGTTGCGGGCGCTGTACGAACGCGAGGGATGGGAGCGTTTGGTGAACGGCGTCTACGTGCCGTCGTCGAGGCTTGCCGGCCTTTCGGAGCGGGAGCGCCATCGGCTGTTGATCGACGCCATATTTCCGACGATGGCCGAGGGCAGCGCAGTGAGTCACCGTTCGGCGGCGCTACTGCACGGATTGCCGTTACCCACTGGCGGATTCGACAAGGTCCACGTCACCCGATATCGCCGCGGCGGAGGTCGCGCGAACGCGGCGGTGATCGTGCACTGTGCGCCGTGGGTGCCGTACGCGACCGTCGACGGAATTCCCGCGACCTCGTTGGCGCGGACGGTTGTCGACCTTGCCCGTACTGAGCCCCTTCTGTCGGCGGTGATCGCAGGTGACTCGGCTCTGAAGCGCTGCGATCCGCAGGACCTCGACGCGGAGTTGCAGCGTGCTCGGGGATGGAAAGGTGTGGCGCAGGCGCGACGAGCCGTGGCCCTCATGGACGGGCGGAGCGAAAACCCCGGCGAATCTCAGAGTCGAATCATTCTGCGCGAGAATGGATTCGACGTCGAGTCGCAGGTGGAGATCCTGGATGCGGACGGACGATCGTTGGCGCGGATCGACTGGCTTGTCAATGGCGTCGTCGTCTGCGAGTTCGATGGTAAAGCCAAGTACACCAAGTACCTACGGCAGGATGAGAACCCCGGCGACGTGGTCTTCAGGGAGAAGGTGCGGGAGGACGCGATGCGCGATCTCGGCTATCCCGTGGTGCGCTGGACCTGGGCAGACCTGGGGAATCCGGCGGAGCTGGTGGCACGCGTAGCCCGAGCTGTGGAGAGGGCTGCAGCCCTGCCGCCACCGCGGGGGAGCGTGCGGGGAACGCCGTGCGGCCGACAAACGCGCGCGCATCTGCCGAACGCGCGTGAAATTGCCTGAAAATCCTGCAGAATGCGCGCGCATCTGACAAACGCGCGCGCATTTGCGGCAGCCTGGGGGTTCGCACTCCGCAACACGGACAAACGCGCGCGCATTTGCGGTAGCCCGGGGGTTCGCACTCCGCAACTCTGGCAAACGCGCGCGCGTTTGTTC